>NZ_SDLS01000004.1:0-451820 GCF_004522315.1 Amycolatopsis sp. CFH S0740
GCCGTACTCCTCCGGGATGGTGAGCCCGAACAGGCCCATCTCCTTCATGCCCTCGACGATCTCCGCCGGATACGCGTCCGCGTGCTCCAGCGCCTGCGCGTGCGGGATGATCTCCTTGTCCACGAACGAGCGCACCGTGGACAGAATCTCCTGCTGCACATCCGACAAACCCGCGGTCCGGGCCAAACGAGCCATCAGGGTCAGCTCCTCATCGCGGCGATGACCCGAGCGAAATCGCGCATCGCCGGTTCGGGCACCGTGACGTAGCTGAAGCCGAACGTCTTCCGGTGCTGGTGAAGGGTTTCCGCGATCTCCGCCGGAGGTCCGGAAAGGACAGTGGGCACCTGCGCCAAATCGATCGGTTGCGCCTCGAACCGGGGCAGCCGGTCGACTGCGGACTGGCGGTCGCCGTCGAGGGCGACGGCGTGGATCAGCAGGTTGAGTTCGAGGTCGTCGAAGCGGTGCGGGGCCGCTTGCCGCACGTGGTCCACGCGGGCGGCGAGCGCGTCCGCGCCGAGGAACCGGAGCATCCCGGGGTGTTGCCCGGGTGCGGCCCCGCTGAACGCGACGATGTCGGCATGTTCAGCGGCGATCCGCAGGACCCGGTCGCCGTTGCCCGCTACGCACAACGGCGGCCGCCGGACCGGGCTCGGACGGTGGTCCGGGTCCGCGAGGAGCCGCCCCACCTCCAGCACGGTGCGCTCAAGGTGGTCGACCCGCTCGGACGCGCTGCGCCAGGGAATCCCGGCGCGGTCGAATTCCGCTTTGACGTAGCCGGTTCCGAGCGCGACCTCGAGGCGTCCGTCGAGCAGCGCGTCCGTTCCGGCGAGGTCACGGGCCAGCAGCACCGCGTTGTAGAACCCGGAGTTCAGCACGAATACCGCGAGCCGGGGCCGGGTGGTGGCTTCGGCCGCCGAAACAAGCGCGGGCAACGGCGCGGGCATGCCGAGGTGGTCGGCGACGGCGATGACGTCGTAGCCGAGGTCTTCGGCTTCGCGGCACCGCGCCTGCCATTCCGCGCGCGAGGACGGCGTGAGCAGGTTGACGCCGAACCGGAACTCCCGTGCGGTCATCCGCGGGTCTTCCGGATCGCGTCGACGGCGTTGTGCCGGTCCGCGGCGACGTAGACAGTCCCGTCGGAGCCGAGCGCGAGACCGCCGGAGCGGGCGTACGGGACGTCCAGGTAGCCGACGTCGAGCCCGGTCGCCAGCACCTCGGTTTTTCCTTGCCGGTTCACCGAAAGCACGCGGTGGCCGGTGGCGTCGAGGACGACGGCCGTTCCGTCCGGCCGGACCGCGACGGCCCGCAGCCCGCCGAGCCCGGCAGTTCGTTCGACGACCTTTCCGGAGGCGGGTTCGACCTCGACGAGACGGCCGCCAGCATCGGCGACCAGCACTGTCCCGCGCTTCGTGACGGCAAGACCCGTTGGTGCACCGAGGTTCTCGACCAGCGGACGGACGTCCTCGCCGACGACGCGCAGCAGCCTTCCCTTCGCGGGTTCGGAAACCACCAGGCTGCCGTCGGACAGTTCGACGGCATCCGCGGGATTGTCGAGACCGTGCACTTCTCGGACAACCTTCCCAGTGCGGCGGTCCACCACCTGGACGGACCCGATCAGCTCCGAGGTGAGCACGAAATGCCCCGCGGTGACGCTGATCCCGGACGGAAACTCCAGCGAGGACGACAGCCGACGCTGGATTTCGCCGACCGCACCGGTGCGCGGGTCCACGGTGCGCAGCGCGGTCGCGTCCGCGACGTAGAGCGTCCGCCCGTCGGAGGCGAGATCCGCGGGGAAGGCGAGGCGGCTCGACGTAATGACCGTGACAACGCCGGTGTTCAGGTCCACTCGGGAGACGGAACTGTCGGCCATGTTGCTGACATAAGCGTACCCACGGGAGTCGATGATCATGTTGTCGTCCGCGGCGGGCAGCATCGCCACGGTGTGCTTGGCGCCGTCCGGGTCGATCCGGGCCAGCTGACCGGTCGCGCCGTCGAGCGCGTAGAGGCGGTTCCGCGGATCGAAACGCACGGACACCGGCTGCCGGAAGCCCTGGGCCAGCACCGAAATCGCTCCGGTTCGCGGATCGACCCGGGCCACTTCCCCGTATTTCGAACGCGGCGCGTAGATCATGCCGTCCGGTCCGAAGGCGAACGCGTTGAGCCCGCCCGGATCACGCACGACGAGGCGCGGCGCGGCCTGGCCGGCAAGGTCGATCTCCCAGAGCGCATCGGCGAAGGTCAGCTGCCCGACGTACAGGTGCTTGCCGGACCGGTCGAACGCGATCGAGTTGACGCCGGGCAGGTCGCGGGCGACGGTGCGGATCCGGCCGTCCGGCGCGCGGCCTTTCACCACGCCGCCGACCGGGTCGGTCCACAGGATTTCGCCGGAGGGGGCCACCGCGAGGTCGTCGGAACGGCCGTCGCGCGGGCCGACGAGGGTGTGGTTCCGCCCGGTGCGCGGGTCCACCGCGGAAATGGTTTCGCTGGCGAGACTGGCGGTGAGCAGGTCGCCGTTCGGGGCGAGGGCGATGCCGTTCGGCGAGTGCAGCGTGGTGCCGCTGACCAGCCGCTGGACCCGGTAGCGGGTGGCGGCGGCAGCGTCCGGGACAACAGTCAGGGGCACGATGAGCGCGAGGGCGAGCGCGACAGAGCGCAGGCGTCGAGCAGGGGGCACGGGTCTTCTCCTCCGCGGTCGGTCCCCGGGGCCGCACGGTGCGGCCCCGGGGCGGCGCTGGGTCAGAGCTGGGCGGCGCTGGCGTAGACGGACTGGAATTCCAGGTAGCTGTCGAGCGCCTCGGGCCCGAGTTCGCGGCCGACGCCGCTGCCCTTCATCCCGCCGAACGGCGCGCCGAGGTCCTGGAGGTAGTAGTTGAGGCCGATGGTCCCGGTCCGCACACGGCGGGCGAGGGCGAGGCCGCGCTCCTCGTCGGCGGTCCAGACCGAGCCGCCGAGCCCGTACTCGCTGTCGTTGGCGAGGCGGACCGCGTCGTCCTCGTCCTGGTAGGGGGTGATGGTGACGACCGGGCCGAAGATCTCCTCCTGCGCGATCCGTTCGCGGTTGTCCACGTCGGCGAACACCGTCGGCTCCACGAACCAGCCGCGGGACAGCGCGGCGGGACGGCCGCCGCCCGCCACCAGCCGGGCGGCGGAGGCGCGGCCCAGTTCGAGGTAGCCGAGGACCCTTTCGAGCTGTGCCTTGCTGGCCATCGGACCGCACGTGACGGCCGGGTCGAGCGGATCGCCCAGCACCATTTCGCGCGCGTACTGCGCGACCGCGTCGACCACCTCGGCGTAGCGCGAGCGCGGGGCGAGAATGCGGGACTGGACGGTGCAGGTCTGGCCGTTGTTCTGGAAGCAGGCGTTGTCGAGACCCGCGACGAAGGTGTCGAGGTCCGCGTCGTCGAGCACGATGGCCGCCGACTTCCCGCCCAGTTCCAGCGTGCACCGGCGGATCAGCCGCCCGCATTCCGCGCCGATGGTCCGGCCCGCGGCGGTGGATCCGGTGAACGCGACCTTGTCCACCAGCGGGTGGGACACCAGCGACGCACCGGCTTCGCGACCGGCGACCACGATGTTGAGCACGCCCGGCGGCAGCCCGGCTTCCGCGGCGGCGTCGGCGAAAACGTACCCGTCGAGCGCGGTTTCCGGCGACGGCTTGAGCACCACGGTGCAGCCCGCGGCGAGCGCCGGCGCGATCTTCATCATCGCGAGCACCTGCGGGTAGTTCCACGGCGTGATCGCAGCGACCACGCCTACGGGCGCGCGCCGCACGACCGTCGATCCGGACGCGCTCGGCCGGATTTCCTCCAGCTGCGTCGCCTCGATCTGGTCGGCATACATGTTCAGCAGCCCGCCCGGCGCGTCCCCGTTGAAGGCGTTCGACAGCCCGATCGGCATGCCGTTCTCCCGGCTGACGAGCGTGGCGGTGTCGGCGGAGCGGGCCGCCAAAGCCGCGGCGAACCGGCGCATCGTCGCCGCGCGTTCCGCAGCGGTGGTCCGGCCCCACGGACCCTCGTCCAGCGCGCGGCGGGCGGCCCGGACGGCGGCGTCGATGTCAGCGGCGGAACCCAGTGCGGCGCGGCCGAGCGGTTTCTCGGTGGCGGCTTCCAGCGCGAGGTGGGTTTCGGTGCCCTTCGGCTCGGTCCAGGCGCCGTCGATGAAGAACCGGGTGCGGTCGAGGGCGATGCTCGAATCGATGGTCAACGTACCTCCTTGTACGGGTTTTCCGGCGCGGCGATGACCCGCCGGTCGTGCAGGCCGCCGAGTTCGGCGGCGGTGAGGCCGAGCACGTCGGCCAGGACGGAATCGGTGTCCGCGCCGAGCGCCGGGCACGCTCCGGCGGGACCGCGTTCGCCGGAGAAGCGCAGCGGCGACCGCGCCGTGACGGCCGGGCTGCCGCTGGGCAGCCGCAGGTCCGCGAGCACGTCGTGGGCTTGCTCGCGGTGTTCGGCCACGAGGTCGGCCATCCCGCGGTAGCGGCCCCACAGGACCCGGGCGGCGTCGAGTTCCTTGCCGACCTCGCCGAGGTCGCGCGCGGCGAACCACGGCCGCAGGACCGCCGCGATGGTCTCGCGCAGGCGGTACCGTTCGGCTTCGTCGCGCAGGTCCGCGTTCAGTGCCTTTTCCAGTGCGGTGAACACTTCCGCCGTCCCGGTGGCCGACTGCAACGCGCGCCACTGGCCGTCGGTGAGCGCCACGACCATCACGCGGGCGTCGTCCCGGCAGGCGAAGTCGACGCCGAAACTGCCGTAAACGTGGTTGCCGTGCCGGGGCCGTTCCCCTTGCCGGTCAGCGGCTTCCGACAGCCAGCCCAGGTTCGCGACGCCGGCGAGAGCCACGTCGGACAACGCCAGCTCCACATAGGACCCTTCGCCGGCGCGGTCGCGACGGTGCAGCGCGGCGAGCACGCCGGTCGCGACGCTCAGCCCGGTGACGAGATCCCACGCGGGCAGCACGTGGTTCACCGGGGCGGCCCAGTCGCCGCTGCCGGTGATGCCCGGGACCCCGACCTCGGCGTTCACCGTGTAGTCGACCGCGGGCCGTCCGTCCGGATATCCCTGGACGCGCACGTGAATCATGTCGGGACGGCGGTCGGCCAGCCGCTCGTGGGCCAGCCATGGACGGCCGACTGCGTTGTCGATAAGGATTCCGCGATCGCGGCCGGGAGCGGTGGCCAGGGCGAGGACCAGTTCGCGGCCTTCCGGATTCCGCAGGTCGATCGCGACAGAACGCTTGCCCTTGTTCAGGGACGCCCAGTAGTAGCTCTCCCCCGTCGGCGCGACCGGCCAGCGGAGGTAATCGCTGCCGCCGCCGATCGGGTCGATCCGGACGACGCCGGCGCCCAGTTGCGCGAGAGTCAGGCCGCCGGTCGGCCCGGCGACGAAACTCGCGCACTCCACGACATGAGTACCGGCCAGCGGTCTAGTCACGACTCTCCTCCAGAAGGAACCAGCACAGCCCGCCCGGTCACCCGGTCAGCGAAAGCGCGCGCCGCGGCTTCGAGCGGGTAAGGAGTCACCACGGGTCGCACCCGGCCCTCCGCGACCAAGGCCATCGCGTCGGCGAAGGTGCGCATCAGCGTGGACCCCGAGCCGGTGATGACGGCTTCCTTCTCGAACACGAAAGCCGGGTGGACCCGGATCGGCTCCCCGCTGACCTGCCCGGTCAGCACGTACCGGCCCGCATGGGCGAGGACGCGGAAAGCTTGGCGGAACACGGATTGGTGGCCGGTGTTGTCGAGCACGACGTCGACGCCCCGACCGTCAGTCGCGTCGAGGATGTCCTGCCCGGCGGTCTCTCCGGCGAGCACCACCTGAGCGGCATTCCCCAGTTGCGCGGCCTTGTCCGGGCTCCGGGTGAGCGCAAGCACGCGCGCCCCGAGCGCGGCGGCAACCTGAACTGCGTGCAACCCCAATCCCCCACCGGCTCCGGTGACGAGGACCGTCTCGCCGGGCTCGACGCGCGCTACCCGGCGGAGAGCTTGCAGTCCGGTGCCGACTGCGCAGGCAACGACCGCGGCCTCGGCCAGCGGCACCCCGGGCGGCACCGGGAGCAGGGCGGATTCCGGCAGGACGGCGTATTCGGCGAACCCGCCGTAGAGGAACGCGCGCTGCGGACAGCGCAGTTCGTCGCCCATCGCGCACGGTTCGCAGCGGCCGCAGGTGCCGAACTGCTTCGCAGCGACGCGGTCCCCTGCCGCGAACCGGGTTCCACCGGCGACGACGGTTCCGGCGATCTCGTGACCGAGCACCGCGGGCAGCGGAAGGTTCAGCAAACCAGTCCGGTCGGCCTGATCGTGCCCGCACACCCCGCAGGCGGCGACCTTCACCAGGACCTCGCCGCTGCCGGGTTCCGGACAGGCCACCTCAGCGACCGCCAGCTCTCCCGGAGCGCTCAGGACGACGGCGCGCACGACGCGATCACCTTGCCCGGGTTGAGGATTCCGTGCGGATCGAGCGCGTTCTTGACCGCCGCGTGCATCGCCAGCACCGCCGGGCTGAGTTCCCGGGAGAGCCCGCCGCGTTTGAGCAGGCCGACGCCGTGTTCCCCGGTGACCGTGCCGCCCAGCGCGATCGCCTCGTCGAGGATCTCCTCGAACGCGGCCTCCGCGCGTGCCCGTTCCTCGGCCGGGACGACGAGGACCGGGTGCAGATTGCCGTCCCCGGCGTGCGCGACATTCGCGATCCGCACGTCATGGCGTACGCCGATGGCTTCGATCCGCCGCAGCATTTCCGGCACCGCGCCGCGAGGTACGCAGACGTCCTCGGTGAGCACCGGGCCCAACCGTTCGAGCGCCGGGTATGCCAGGCGCCGCGCGGCGAACAGCGCCTCGGCTTCGTCCACATCGGACGATGCGGCCGCCCAGGTGGCTCCGGCCGCGGTGAAGCAGTCGGTCAGCATCTTCGCCTCGTCCTCGCCGGGCGCGTCGGTACGGCCGAGCAGCACCGCTTCGGCTTCGGCGGACAGGCCCATGTTCTTCCAGGCGTCCACCGCGGCGAGGGTGTGCCGGTCGATCAGCTCCAGCGCCGACGGCACCACACCCGACTCGCTGACGGCCGCGACCGCGTCTCCCGCCGCCGACAAGCTGGGGAAATACCCGGCGACCGTGCGTTCGGCGGCCCGTGCGCCGCGCAGCCGCACGGTGACCTCGGTGACGATGCCGAGCGTGCCTTCCGAGCCGACCATCAGCCCGGCGAGGTCGTATCCGGCCACGCCTTTCGCGGTCCGGCGGCCGAGCCGGACCAATTCCCCGGTCCCGGTGACGACGTCCATCCCGAGCACGTAATCGCGGGTGACGCCGTATTTGACACAGCACAGCCCGCCGGCGTTGGTCGCGACGTTGCCGCCGATGGTCGACCACGGCGCACTCGCCGGGTCCGGCGGATACCAGAGCCCGTGGTCCGCGCACGCCGTCCGCAGGGTCTCGTTCACGACCCCGGGTTCGACCACTGCGAGCCGCTCGGCGGCGTTGATCTCACGGATGGCGGTCATCCGCTCGGTGGACAACACGATCCCGCCGCCGACCGCGTTCGCCCCGCCGGACAGTCCCGTGCCAGCCCCGCGCGGCACGATCGGAACGCGGTGGCGCAGGCACACCTGCACGATCTGCTGGATTTCCTCGGCGGTGTGCGGCCGCACGACAGCCAATGGCAGATCGTGCGGAGCCCAGGCTGCCTCGTCGTGGGCGTAGGCAGCGAGGACGTCCGGATCAGTGAGGACCCGGCCAGCGGGCAACGCCCGGCGAAGTTCGTTCAGCACGGCGCACCAGCTTTCACCGCACGGAACTCGTCCATCCGCTGCGCGAGCGTGCTCCGGTATTTCGCGACCGTGCCGAGCTTGACGTCCTCGTACCCGCGCACCAGATCCGGCAAGAGCGCCGTTTCCACTGCCAGGGCATGGTTTTCCGGGTCCAGCCGCTCGGCCAGCTCGCCGACGACCCGTTCGTATTCGGCGATCAAATCCCGTTCCAGCCGCCGGACCGCGGCGCGGCCGAACGGGTCCAGCGGGGTGCCCCGCAACCGCCGTCCCGCCACCAGCACCCGGAAAACCGGCTTGAACCACGGTCCCAGTTCGATCTTGCGGCGCATGCCGAGCGCCTTCAGCACCGGCGGATGCAACCGGTACGCGATGCGGGCGTCAGCGCCGAACCGCGCGCGGACCTGGCGTTCCTGCGCCGGATCCAGCGAAAGGCGCGCGACCTCGTACTCGTCCTTGTAGGCCATGAGCTTGTACAGATTCCGCGCTACCGCCTCGGTCAGCGCCGTCGAACCCGGGATCGCGCTGGACTCGGCACGGCGCACCCGTTCGACCTGTTCCACGTAGCGGCGCGCGTAGGCGACGTTCTGGTACGCGATCAGATCCGGCACCCGGACCCGCAGCAACCTCGCCACTTCAGCGCTCTCGCCGACGGTGGACAGGAGTTCGCGAGCTTCCGGGGTCAGCGCGGCCTCCGGTTCGGGTTCTCCGCGCAAGCTCGCGAGCAGAGCCGCCAGCGCCCCCTGGTCCGCGACCCACTGCCGACCGCGGCGGAACGCCTGCACGTTGGTCTCGACCCGAACCCCGTTGCGGGAAATGGCTTCTTCGATCGCCTCGGCCGGAATCGGCAGCGCACCGCGCTGGTAGGCCACCCCCGTCAGCAGGAGGTTGGCGTACTGGTCCTGGCCGAACAACACCTCGGCCATTTCCCGGGCGTCCAGCGCGGTCACGGTTCCGGTCGCTTCGCGGAGCCGGGCGAGCAACGCCGTTTCCTCCGGGAACGTGACGCTGGTGTCGGCGACCATCGCCCCAGTCGGGACCTTCGACGTCGAGACCACCGCGGTGGTCCGGCGTGAATCGGCGACGGCGAGGTAGCGCGGGTCCGCAGCGACGAGCACGTCGGCGCCGAGGTAGAGGTCGCATTCGCCGTCGCTCGCCTTGTTCGCGTGCGCCGCGCCGATCTTGACGTCGGAGACCACCGCGCCGCCCTTCTGCGCGAGCCCGGTCTGGTCGAGCGACCGCACCGGCAGCCCGGCGATGTTCGCCGCGGTCGCGAGGATCTGCGACAGCGTGACCACGCCGGAGCCGCCGACCCCAGTCACCCGCACCGTGAAGCGCTCAGCCGAGACCGTCCGCTTCGGCTCCGGAAGCGGTGCCGCCAACGGTTCGGCGAGCGGCCGCTTCCCCGCGTTCTTGCCGGGGAGCACGGTGAGGAACGACGGACAATCCCCTTCCAGGCACGAGAAATCCTTGTTGCAGGACGACTGGTCGATCCGCGTCTTGCGGCCGAACTCGGTGTCGACCGGCTGCACCGAAAGGCAGTTCGACTTCTCCCCGCAGTCGCCGCAGCCCTCGCAAACGCGCTCGTTGATCACCGCGTGCTGCGGCGGTTCCGGGGCGAGCCCGCGCTTGCGTTTGCGGCGCAGTTCGGTCGCGCATTCCTGGTCGTGGATCAGCATCGTCACGCCCGGGACGCGGGCGAGCGTCTCCTGCGCTTCGGCCAGCCGGTCCCGGTGCCAGACCCGGACTCCTCGGCCCAGCCGCACCCGCCGGTACCGTGCCGGTTCCTCGGTGGTGACGATGATCCGGCGCACACCCTCGGCCCGCATCGCCGCGATCACCTGGGGAACGGTCATGACCCCGGTCGGCTGCTGCCCGCCGGTCATCGCGACGGCCGAGTTGTACAGCAGTTTGTAGGTGATGTTGACCCCGGACGCGACCGCCGCGCGCACCGCGAGGCTGCCGGAGTGGTGGAAGGTGCCGTCGCCGAGGTTCTGCACCAGGTGGTCGTCGCGCACGAACGGGGCCATGCCGACCCATTGCGTGCCCTCGCCGCCCATCTGGGTCAGTCCGGTGATGTCGCCGTAGTCCTCGCGGCCGGTCATCAAAACCAGGCTGTGACACCCGATCCCGGCACCGACCAGCGAACCCTCCGGCGTCTTCGTGGACGAGTTGTGCGGGCAGCCCGAGCAGAAGTACGGCGTGCGCGCGGCGAGCGGAAGCGCGATCGTCCGTCGCGGAGCCCGCCAGGATTCCACGGACGGGAAGCCGCCGTGCGCACGCAACCGGAGCGCGAGCGCCGCGGCGATGCGGTCCGGATCCAGTTCCCCGTCAGCCGGGACCAGCGCCGTGCCGTCGGGTCCGCGTTTGCCGGTGACCGCCGGAGCGTCCGCGCGGCCGTAGAGCAGGTCTTTGACCGCGGTCTCGATAAAGGAGCGCTTCTCTTCCACGACCACGATTTCGCGCAGTCCCGCCGCGAACCGGGTGACGGTTTCGGGCTCGAGCGGGTGCACCATCGCGAGCCGCAGCAACCGGACTCCGCGCCGCTCCGATTCGGACTCGTCCAAGCCCAGGATCTCCAGCGCCTGGCGGAGATCGTGATAGGTCTTGCCCGCGGCGACGATCCCGATCCGGGCGTCGCGACCGCCGACGATCGTGTTCAGCCCGTTGGCCGCGGCGTAGCGACGGGCGAGTTCGAGCCGGGCGCCGTCGCGGCTGCGCTCCAGCCTGCCGAGGTCCGGTTGCAGCATCCGGGCGGTCATCTCGTGGACGAACGGCCGCCCGTCGACCGCCGGATCCGGCTGAACAGAACGGAACCGGCCGGGATCGACGCGCACGGTTCCGGTCCCGTCGGCGACGTTGGTGGCGATCTTGAACCCGACCCAGAGTCCGCAGGCGCGCGACATCGCGACCGCGTGCTGCCCGAGGTCGAGGACCTCCTGGGGATCGGCCGGGTACAGCGTCGGCATGCCGAGATCGGCCAGCAGCAGTTCGGAACTGCCGGGCACCGTCGAGGATTTCGCGCCCGGGTCGTCGCCGACCAGCGCCAGCGCGCCGCCGAGGCGATAGGTGCCCATGAGGTTGTTGTGCCGCAAAGCATCCGAAGCGCGGTCGAGGCCCGGGGACTTGCCGTACCAGTAGCCGGTCACGCCGTCGACGCGCCGGTTCTCCGATTTGGCCGCCAGCTGCGCGCCCTGCACCGCGGTGGCCGCCAGTTCCTCGTTGACGCCCGGTTTGAACACGACGTCGTGCTCGGCCAGCAGCTCGGCCTGTTTGCCGAGTTCGAGGTCGTATCCGCCGAGCGGCGAACCCTCGTAGCCGGACACGAACGCCGCCGTGCGCAGCCCCGCCCGCTGGTCGGCACGGCGGACGTCGAAGGGCAGCCGGGCCAGCGCCTGGACGCCGGTCAGCTGGAACTGCCCTTCGACCGCGCGATAACGATCAGTCACGACGGAATTCCTCCCTCGGAAGCCAGCGCCCGAAGCTGGTCCAGCACCGGCTCGGCACCCGGCGCACCGGTCAACGGATGGATCGCCACGTGGTCGGCCCCCGCGGCGAGATGCTCGCGAACCCGCGCCGCCACCAGTTGCGGATCACCGCGGACGACCAGCTCGTCCACCAGCCGGTCGCTTCCGCCGTCGGCGAAGTCGGCGTCCCCGAAACCCAAGGCACGCAAGTGATTCACGTAGTTCCGCAGCGCCAGCCGGGTCGCGATGTGCTTCCGCGCCACCTCGCGCGCCCGCGCGGCGTCCGCATCGACAACCACCGCCTGTTCCGAAACGAGCAACGGTTCCGGACCGAGCCGTTCCCGGGCGGCGGCGGTGTGCGCGGGCGGCACGAAGAACGAGTGCATCCCGGCCGCCCGGTCGCGGGCCAGTTCCTGCATCCGGGGCCGCAACGCCGCCAGCACCCGCGGCACCGCGCGTTCCGGGCGCGGCCCCTGGTAACGGTCGCCGTCCAGCACATCGAGGTATTCGCGCAACGCGGTCAGCGGCCGGTCGTGGCCGCTCCCGCGCCCGGCCTCCGCGTGGCTGGCGCCGAGGCCGAGCACGAACCGTCCGGGGAACGCCTCGCCGAGAGTCTGGGCCGCGCCTTCGGTGGCGACCGCGTCCCGGGCCCAGATGGTGGCGACCCCGGTGGCCACGGTCAGCCGTGTGGTCGCCGACAGCAGCAACGCGGCGTTGGTGAAGATTTCCTTGTGCGCCGGGGATTCCCCGATCCACAGCGCACCGTACCCGAGGTCCTCGACCACCCGCGCCGCCTTCGCGGCCTCGGCGGCGGGGACCTCCGCCAGGACGGACAGCCACACGCCGACCGGTCCGATCCGGGCCGCCAGCTCACGAGACAGGTTCACGCCCGCTCCCCCGGCCCGAATTCCGGCAGCCACACCCCGTCGCCGACCTCGCGGAACGACACGACGACCGGTTCGCCGAGCACCGGATCGCCGGAGCCGGCCCACGTCGTCGTCAGGTTCGGGCCGCTGTCGAGCCGGACCTGCACCACGACGTACGGCACGTCGTCGCCCTCGAAGTACCGCTTGTGGAACCGGACCCAGCTGTGCACCCGGCCGGTCCCCGCGTCGGTCGTCCACTCGACGGCGCGGCGGAAATCACGCGGGCACACCGGCGACGGCGGCCAGAACGCCTCGCCGCACGAGCCGCACACCGGCACGCGCAATTCGCCGCGAGCCGCGCCGTCGAGGTGTTCGACGTCCTCGGGATAGCGAAGCGGAAGAGGTCGCGCAGTGGTCATCGTGGTCACCGGTCCTTCGTGAAGACAGTCGAATCGCCGAACGGCGTCGCCCACTGGACGACCTCGCATCCGGTCACCTGGCGGTCGCCGGCCTGGCCGCGGATCTGGCGGACCGCCTCGGCCATGTGCCCCCAGCCGCAGAGGTGTGCCTCGGACAGCAGCCCGCCCGCGGTGTTGACCGGCAGTTCCCCGCCGAGCTCGATGCGGCCGTCCTGCAGCCATTCGAGAGCTTGGCCTTCGCCGGTGAAGCCGAACCGCTCCAGCACGAACACCACGTTGGGCGAGAAAGCGTCGTAAAGCTGCAGCGAATCCACGTCGCCCGGCCCGGACAGCCCCGCCATCGCGTACACCGGATGGTCCTCGGCCCGGCGCTCGTCGCCTTGGGTGAACACGCCCAGCCCGGGCGGCGCGAAGATGAACTCGTCCCGGCCGGCGCGCAGGCCCTGCATGCCGGAGACGATCACCGCGGGCTGCCGCAGATCGCGCGCTCGCTCCACAGTGGTCACCAGCAAGCAGGCACCGCCGTCGCTGAGCAGCGCGAAGTCCGGGCGGCGCAAGGGTTCCACGATATACGGCTGCGCGTCGTAATCCGCTTGCTCCAGCGGTTTGGTCATCTGCGCGTTCGGGTTGAGCCGCGCGTGGCGGCGCATCGCCATCGGCACCGCGGAGATCAGCGCGGGGTCGACGCCGTACCGCGCGCAGTACCGGCGGAACGCCATCGCCGCGCCCGCGCCCGGCGCGGTCATGCCGTAATGCGGCAGTTCCCCGTGCGAGCCGCCGCCCTGCCGCAGCCCTTCCGCGTCGCCCGCGCCGCCGACCATGCCCAGTCCGGAGAAAGACACCCCGGCCAGGCAGGCGGCGACCTCGGTGGTGCCGAGCGCCACGGCCTGGGCGGCCGCTTGCAGCGCGGGACCGACGAAACGGCCGTGGCTCCAGGTCTGCACGGCGGCGCGGATCCGCAGTCCGAACGCCTCCGCCATCCGGTCGTAATCGATCGACAGCGGATAGCCGACGTTCGTGAACAGCCCGTCCACGTCCCCGGCGCTCAGCCCGGCGTCGTCCAGCCCGGACTGGAGCGCCTCGGCGGCCAGGTCGAGACCGCTGCGCGCGGATTTCCGGGACAGCTCGGTGATGCCGATCCCGACTATCGCCACCTGGCGTACCGGTCCTAGCGGCATGTTCGTTCCTTTCTCGAAGCGTCAGAGAATCGCGTGCGCGTTCGCGGGGCTGCCGACCCCGCGCGGCAGCGGCAGCACCCCGGAGACGAGGAGGAACTCGTAGCTCCCCCGCTCCGCGCACGCCCGCGCGAGCCGGTCCAGCAGCCACAGCTCGCCCAGCGGCATGCCCTGCAACGCGATCAGCCGGCGGTGCAAAAAGCCCTTGGCGCGGTTCACCGGGAAGACCTCGACGCCGACGTTGTCCATCGCGACCGCGGCGAATTCCCGGTCCCAGAGGTAGGCGGCCATGTCCTTTGCCGATTCCAGCCCGGGGCAGGCGAAACCGGTGCCGATCGTCCCGCGCAGCGCGGCCCGGTCCCGTTCCGGAAGCTGCCGGTACCACTCCGTCCATCCGGTGCGGACCACGAGGATGTCCCCGGATGCGAAGACGGTTCCCTGCGCGGCGGCGACCTCGTCGAGCAGCGCGGCGGTGATCTCCACCGGCTCGTCCGGGGCGAGCGGAGTGCCTTGCGCCGCCAGGTGCCCGGCGACGTCGACCAGCACCCCGCGCCCGCCGAAGCCGTGCTCGGCCCATCGGTCGACGCCCAGCACCTCGCTGCTCGTCAGGTCGGCTTCGCTCCGGCCGCCCCAGTAACCGTGCCGTCCGGCGTTGATGTGCCGCAGTCCGTCCCACTGCGAGGAACCCTGCAGGTAGAACCCGTCCAGCCGGTCGTCGTGCCCGGCCGCGGTGTCCTCCACGACGTGCCGGAACAGCTCGCGTTCCTCGAACAACCCGGGAGCGGGTTCGTTCAACGGCAGGGTCAGCGAGATCATCCGCCCGCTGCGCACCGTCTTCGCCGCGGCGAGCCGCTGCCGCGGCCCGATCAGGTTGAGCGTGCCGATTTCGTCCGCGCGCCCCCACACGTCCCACGCGTGGTGCTCGTCCCGGTCCGGCAGCGTCGGCAGGTCCGCGAACGCCGGGGTGCGCCGCCCGGTCATCCCGCCGCCTCCAGCATCTCGCGCAGTTTGAGCTTGCTGACCTTGCCGGTGTGCGTCTGCGGCACCGCGGCCGAATCCAGCACCACGACCCGGGCGGGCACCTTGTAGCTCGCGGCCCGGGACCGGACGTACTCCCGCAGCCGGTCCGCCAGTTCGGTCCCGTCGGCGCCGCTGCGCTCGTCCGCGACGACGACGCAGGCCATCTCCTGGTCGCCGTCCGGAGTGGACAGTCCGAAGACGTACGCCTGGTCGACCTCGGCGTGCTCGCCGAGGATGCCCTCGATCTCCACCGGCGCGACGTTGATGCCCTTGATCTTGAGCATTTCCTTCCACCGGCCGCCGAACGACAGCCGCCCGTCCGCGTCGACCGACCCGAGGTCGCCGGTGCGGAACCAGCCGTCCGGGGAATGCGTCCCGCCGCTGACGTCCGACCCGCTGAGGTAGCCGTCGATCACGCAGCCCCGGATCTCGATCTCGCCGGTGGCGCCGGGCGGGCACACCGCCCCGGACTTGTCCACGATGCGGATCTCCTGGGTCGGCAGCCGCCTGCCCTGGGTGTGCAGCTTGACTTCCGGCAGGTCGCTCGCGTCGGTCATGGTCACGAAGCCGTAGGACTCGGTCAGCCCGTACGCGCTGCACGCCTCGGTGATGCCGAGCCCTTCGATGGCCAGCCGCTTGTCCTCGGCGTTGAACCCGACCGGGCCGGTCCGCAGCGAGGAGATGTCCCGGCTGCCGAAACTCGGCGCGGCCAGCAGCGCCCGGACCGCCGTCGCGAGTCCATAGGAGACAGTGCACCGTTCGCGCTCGATGAAGGCCAGCGACGCGTCGCCGTCGACCTTTTCCTCGACGCACAAGGTCAGGCCGTGGCTCAGCGCGACCGGCAGCGCGTTGCAGGCCCCGTAGCCGAAGAACAACGGCATCGCGAACCACAGCCGGTCGCCCGGACCGACGTGCATCCGCTCGCCCATCTCGTACCCGTTGCGCAGCAGCTTGCCGTGTTCCAGCGGCACCGCCTTCGGCAACGCCGTGCTGCCGCTGGTGTAGAGGATCATCGCGAGGTCGTCGGGTCCCGCGCTGCGTTCCGGAGCCGGGGCGGGCTCGAGCCCGGACGGGAACGGCTCGGCGGACGGCCAGAACAGCGCGCCCAGGTACCCGTCGGCGCGGGCTCCGGGCTCGAAGACCTCGCTGTGCCCGGCCGCGGTGAGCTCGGCGAGCATGTCCTTGCCGAACACCTGCTGTTCGGTGACCACCAGCCGCAGATCTGCGGTGCCCACCAGGTGCGCCAGCTCCGCCGACCGGTACCAGGTGTTGACCGGCACCGCGACCAGCCCGGCCCGCTGCGCGCCGAGCATCGTGACCAGCCAGCGCAGCCCGTTCGGGAGCAGGATCCCCACCCGCTCGCCCGGCCGCAGCCCCGCCGCGCGGAACGCGCCGGCCAGCTCGTCGCACCGCCGCGCGAACTCGGCGAAGGTCAGCCGCCCCTCGGGCGCGACCACCGCCTCCTCGCCGGGAAACAGCTTCGCCAGCGCCGCCAGCGCGTCCGGGAAAGTATCCGGGGCAACCACGTCGTTCCGCCTTTCGTTGTGGCCCGTCATCGGGCGTCCGGGTGCACGACCACGTCCGCGCGCAGCAGAGTTCCGGTGTCCGGGTCGGCGTACTCCGCGAGTTCGACCCCCGGCCTCGGCTGGCACCACTGGCCGCGTTCGGCCAGCCGTTCGTGCGCCGGGCTCCGGCGCACCGCCAAGCCGTCTTCCCGGGGCCATTCCCGCCTGCTGGCACGGATTCGGTCCCGCTCCCGACTGGTCTCGGCGAGGTCCGGGCCGCCCGCCGCGTCGAGCACGACGCCGTACGAAACCCGCGCCGCGTCCGCCGTCACCACGCCCGCGCGCACATCCGCCGCGACCAGGTCCGGATCGCGTTCCAGCGGATCGCCGTAGCCGCCACCGCCGCCGACCCGCAGCACCACCACGTCGCCAGCACCGACCGAAAGCCCGAACTGCTTTCCCTGCAACGGTTTCGGCGCGGCAGCGAGATCCTCGACGGCGCGTGGGACCTCGCCCCGGGCGAACGCCTCGTCCGCCCGGGCGCCGGAGACCAGCGCCGAACCGCTCGTGGATCCGGGATAGCCGCCGAAGACCCCGCACGGCGGAACCTGCCAGCAGGCCGCCATGACGTGCTCCTGGCCGCCCGGCGTGTACCACGGCGTGAACGCGAGGTCGATGCCCGCGCCGCCCCGGGTCCGGCCCGGTCCGCCGGAGTTCGGGTTCAGCTTGCGCCACAGGTACAGCACCGGATAGGCGAGTTCGTTGATCTCGATGTCCGGAATGCTGTTCTGCGGCTGGGCGAGCACGCCGCTGACGTCCATGCCGTCCGCGATCGCCTGCGCGCCCGCTCCGCTGCCGCCGCCGTTCATGTCCGGGAACGGCACGAGCCGGCCGGATTCGTCGGGAGCGTAGAAGAAACTGGCGCTCCATGAGTCCTGCCACGGTGCCGTCACGTGCTCGCGGACGAAAGCGTTTTCGCTGCCTGCCTGCAAATCGGCGAGCAGCCTGGTGACCACCTTCCCGATCCGGAACCCGGTCTCGATGTGCCCGGCCCCCATCGGCGCAGGCTGGCGCGCGTCGCAGATCGTGCCCGGCCGGGTCACCACCTCGATCGGGCGCAGCGTGCCCTGGTTGATCGGCAGGTCCGGCAGCAGGGTGATCAGCAGCGGGGACACGACCGCGCCCAGCGTGGTCGCCGCGCTGACGTTGATGAACCCGTCGGTCTGCGGCGCGGACTCGGTCAGGTCGAACCGCAGCGCGTCCTCGCTGACGGTGAGCGTGCAGCGGATCGGATACAGCTCGTCGGCGTGCCCGTTGTGCTCGGCGAATTCCTCGGCGGTGAACGTACCCTTCGGCAGATCCGCGATCCGGCGCCGGACGGCCTGCTCGGCCAGGTCCTTGGCGGCCTCGACATACCGGCGGAAAGTGTCCGCTCCGTACTGCTCGACGAGCGCCTGCAGCCGTTCGTCGCAGCGGTGGCAGGCGGCGATGAAGCACCGGATGTCGTTGAGCACCAGCTCCGGCACCCGGATGTTCGTCTCGATGATCCGCCACACGTCCTCGACCGGACGCCCCTGGTCGACGATCTTGACCCCGGGCAGCCGCAGCGCTTCGCCGTAGACCTCGGTGGCCGTCGGGTCCATCCCGCCGGGCGCGGCGCCGCCGAAATCGTTGACGTGCGCTTCGGCCCAGCACCACGCCACCAGCTGCTCGCCGAAGAAGATCGGCCGCACCACGCCGACGTCGACGGCGTGCGCGTTGCCGGTGGTGAACGGGTCGTTGCAGAGGAACATGTCCCCCGGCCGGATCTGCTCGCGGGGATACGTCGCGAGGAGATGCCGGACCGCCTGGCGGGCCGCGCCCAGGTACATCGTGATGTAGCCGGCGTAGCTGATGATGTCGCCCTCGGCGTCGGCGATGAAGGTGGAGAAGTCCACCGCCTCCGCGATCGCGGGGCTGCCGGACGCGCGCATCATCACCACGCCCATTTCCGCGGCGACGTTGTCCAGCGCCTTGGCGAGAATTTCGACGTCCACCGGGTCGAGCCCGGTCGCGGCGGCGGTCATGCGGTTTCCTCCCCGGTGAACCCGGTCGTCCGGGCGGTGTCGGTCAGCAGGTAGTTGCCCCAGCCGTCCACGTTCAGCTCCCAGCCCTCAGGCAGCGAGACGGTCGTCAGCGCGTGTTCGATCAGTGCCGGGCCGGAAATCCTGGCCCCGGCGGTGATCCGCCGCGCGTCGTAGACGTCCACTTCGGACTCTCCGGCCCGCTGGACCCGCCTGCGTCCGACCGGTTCGGCCGCGTCGCCGGTCAGTTCCTGCTTCGCTGGCTCGAAGAAGTCGACCCGGCCGGTCGCGGTGACCCGCACCGACATCAGCACCACCGGGCTGCCCACCCATGCCGTGCCCTCGCCGTACTCCTGCTCATAACGCGCGGCGAACCCGTCCTGGATCGCGACCAGATCCGCTTCGCCGAACTCGTCCCGGCGCGGGATCGGCACCCGCAGTTCCCATTGCTGGCCAAGGAACTTGAAGTCGCCCTCCCAGCGGACGTCGATCCGGTCGTCCGAGTAGCCCGCGGCGTGCAACGCCTCGACGAGTTCCGCGTCGAGTTCCTTCAGCGCGGCGTGCACCGCCTCAGCGCCGCCGCCCTGCCACATCACCGAGCGCGCGCGAGTGCGCACGTCGTCGCTGGACAGCAGCCCGCGCGCGGAGAACACCGCGGCTTCGGCCGGGATCACGATCTGCCGGATGCCGACCGAACGGGCGATGTCCGCGGCGAACAGGCCGAGCGCGCCGCCGAAAGCCACCATCGCGAACCGGCGCGGATCGTGCCCGCGCTCCACCGTCACCGCGCGGACCGCGTTGCCCATGTCCGCGACCACCATCCGGTGCACCGCCGCCGCGGCCTGAACCGCGTCCACGCCCAGCGGTTTCCCGATCTCGCGGGCGAGGGCTTCGCTCGCGCTGCCGGTGTCGAGCGCCCGGCGACCGTCCAGAAAGGACCCGGAATCCAGCAGCCCGAGCACCGCGGACGCGTCGGTCACCGTCGGACGGGTGCCGCCCTTGCCGTAGCAGATCGGGCCCGGCTCCGCTCCCGCGCTGTGCGGCCCGACCTGCGGAACTCCGCGCGAATCCAGCCACGCGATGCTGCCGCCGCCGGTGCCGATGGGCAGCACGTCGATCTTGGACAGCGCGGTCAGGAACCGCTCCCCCAGCATCACCCGCCGGGTGACGTTCGGAGTCGCGTCGCGCAGCACCGAAACGTCGAACGACGTGCCGCCCATGTCCGCGGTGACGATGTCCTTGAGACCGAGCCGGTCAGCCAGCGCCCGCGCCCCGATCACGCCGCCGGCCGGTCCGGAGTCGATGAGCGTGATCGGCCGCCGCCGGGCTTCCGCCGCGCTCGACGTGCCGCCGAAGCCCTGCATGAACGCGACCGGTTCGCGCAGCCCGCGCGCCGCCAGCTCGCGCTCGATCCGCTCGGTGTACTCGGCGACCCGGATCCCGGTGAACGCGTTGAGCACCGTGGTCATCGTCCGCTCGTACTCCCGGATCACCGGGTGCAGCCGCGACGCGACGCTCAAGAACAGCTCCGGATGCTCGGCCTCGACGATCGAGGCCAGCAGTTCCTCGTGCTCCGGGTTCGCGAAGCCCCACAACAGGGACACGGCGATCGACTCGACGCCCTTGGCCGCCAGCGCTTCCACCGCCTCGCGCGCCCGCCGCTCGGTGAGCGGAACGACGACCCGGCCCTTGCGGTCGATCCGCTCGGGCACCTCGAGCACGTTCTCGCGGGCGACGATCTGCGGAAGGCTGAGCTGCTTGTGGTGGTCGCGGTGCGCGTTGCGGGCCGACCGCGCGATCAGCAGGTTGTCGCCGAAGCCCTGCGTGGTGATCAGCCCGACCTTCGCGCCGCGCAGTTCGGCGACCGCGTTCGTCACCACGGTCGTGCCGTTGACGAACCGCGTCGTCGCGGCGAGCAGCTCGGTCAGCGGCAACCCGACGCGGGCGGCGAGATTTTCCAGCGCGGCAAGCAGTCCCGCGGCGAGGTCGTCCGGAACGGTGTCGGACTTGTCCGCATAGGACTGTCCGTCCGAGGCGAGCGCGACGACGTCGGTGAACGTACCGCCGATGTCGCACCCGATCTGAAACGTGACTTCGGAACGCAACGTCATTGTCCTTCCGTGGAACGGCTCCCGGCCTGCGAGCCAGATTAGACACGACATAGTGTCGAGTCAAGCGACAACTTGTCGATTCAGCGCAGATGCGCGGCGAACTCCGCGGAATCGGCGCCGGAGAAGGGTTCCCGGACGGCCCGCAGGACCGTGTCGGCACCCGCGCCCAGCACCGGTTCCGCATAGGAACGGAACTTCTCGGGCACGGATACCGGTGCCTGCTCCCGGCTTTCCGCGGACACGACGCGTCCGTCGGCGAGCCGGACTGCCACTCGCGCGTCCCGGCGCGCCGGAAAAGCCGCGTCCGCAACGGGATCCACTGCTACCGAGATCCGGACCGCCAGCTTCGCCAGCCCCGGATCGAGCGTTCCGGCATAGCGGTCCGGACGGATCGCGCCGTCGGTCAACGCGGCCGCCACCGCGAACTGCAGGCTCATCTGCCGGGAAATCGGTGCTGTCAAGGCAGTCGCGTTGTCACAGCCCGGATAGCGCGCCGCCACGCCGGACGTGTACACCGTGGCTTCGGCGACCTGCTCGGGGTGGATTCCTTGTCCGGCAAGGACGATGGCCGCGTCGATCGGTTCCTGAGTCAGCGCACACGACGGGTACGCCTTGAAAAATGTCTGCGAGATCGCCATCCGATCCAGCCGGACGTCCGGTGGCCTGGCTTCGTCTCGTGCACCGCCGAATGCCTGGCGCAGGCCGAAAATCCCGTCCACCGCCGACGCCGCACCGGTCGCGCCTTCCTGGGCGAGCAGCGCCGCGACGACACCTGCCCGCGACGCACCGGCGTTCTGGAAGAACACCTCGGTGGTCCCGTCGTGCGCCCACTGGCACAGCCCCGCAGCGGAACTGGCAGCAATCCCGAACGCGTGCGCGGTGGCCACTGGACTGAGCCCCAGCAAATGCGCCGCCGCAGCCGCGGAGCCAAAGGGACCGAAGACACTGCTGGCCCGCCATCCGCGTACGCCGAACTCCTCGGTCAGCACTGCGGCCGAAACCTGCGCGATGGCTTCGTAGCCGAGAACGATCGCCCGCAGCAGCGCGGGCAACGGCGAGCGCCGCCGTTCCCCGATCGCCAGCGCCGCCGGAATCACCACCGTCCCGGGATGCACTCGGCTTTCGGCATGCGTGTCCTCGTGCAGCAATGCATGGGAGGCAACGGAATTCGCTAACACCGCGTCCGCGAGCCCTGCCCTTCGGCCGCCGGTCGCCCAGATCGTGGCGTCGTCGCCGCTGCCCGCGATCGCCCTGGCCTGCCTGGCCCACGGCAGGTCGCGTCCGCCGTAGGCGCAGGCCAGTGCATCGAGAAGACAAGTACCGGCTTGGTCGATCAGCTCGCCGGTAATCCTCGGGGCCGCGGTGTCGAGTTGCTCAGCGAGATCGGTGAGCAACACGGGTCACACCCCTTCGGGAGACCGCTCGCTGACCGCCGGAGCCGGCTCCGCGTCCTCCACCCGCTTGGTCGCCCGCCGCACGAACAACGCCGCGATCAAGCTCAACAGCGCACCGAACATCAGGAACAGCGCGGGCGCACGGTTGTCCCCGGTGGCTTGCACGAGCGTCTGGCTGACGTACAGCGCCGGACCGCCCAGCAACGTCGCCGCCAACGCGAACCCGACCGCGAACACGGTGGCGCGCACCCGGGCGGGAAGAACCTCCACATAGGACGCCGGAGCCACCGCCGTGTACAGCGCGGGCAGGACGCCGAGCAGCACCGTCATCCCGATGGCCGCGCCCAGGCTTTTCGCCGAGGAGAGCCCGATGAACAGCGGATAGGCCAGCACGAAGGTGCCCGCGGACAGCCCGAGCAGCATCGGCCACCGGCCCCACCGATCCGACAGCGGCCCGCCCAGCGCGACCAGCACGACCGCCACCGCGATGCTGATCACCGTCGCCAAAGTGGCTTGCGACTGCGAGAACCCGAGCCGGATCAGGTACGTCTGCGCGTAGGTGAAGGCGACGTAGTAGCCGACCTGCTGGAACGCGGCGATGCCGAAGATCAGCACGATCAGCCGCCAGTGCGCGGTGAACGACTCCTTGACCGGCGAGGCGGGCACCTGCGTGCGGTGCTCCAGCGCCCGGAACTCGGGGGATTCGTCGAGTTGGGAACGGATGTAGAGCCCGACCAGGCCGAGCGGCAGGGCCAGCAGGAACGGGATCCGCCAGCCCCAACTCGCCATCGCGGCGGGCGTCAACAGGGTGCTCAGCAACAGCACCGCGCCCGCCGCCAGCAGCAGGCTCGCCACGCTCCCGATCTGCACGCGGCTGGTCATCGCGCCGCGCTTGCCGCGCGGGGTGAACTCGGCCGCGTAAGTCATCGCCGTGCCGTACTCGCCGCCCGCCGCGAGGCCCTGCAGCAACCGGAACAGCACCAGCAGGATCGGCGCCCAGACGCCGATCGACGCCACCGGCGGCAGCACGCCGATCGCCGCCGTGCTGCCCGCCATCAGCGCGACCGTGGCGACCAGCGCGGGTTTGCGCCCGATCCGGTCCGCGATCGAGCCGAACAGCAGCGAACCCAGCGGCCGCACCACGAAGGCGACGCCGAACACCGCGAAGGCCGACAGCAGCGCGACCCCCGGCTGTTGCGCGGGGAAGAACAGTTTCGAAAGCACGACCGTCAGAAAGCCGTAGACCGCGTAATCGTAGGTCTCGACGGTGTTGCCGATGGCGGACGCGAAAACCACGCGCCGCATCAGCGCCGGAGACGGAGCGGCGACGCCAGGACTGGAGGACATAGGGGACGCTCCCGAGTCGTCGTTGACAGGTGGGCGAAGACCGGCGTCTTCCCTGTCGACGCCTCGACACCAGGCGGGCAGGCCGCACAGGGCTGCGGCCGTCCTTGCCTGACCTGCGCGTTCACTGGCGGCGCAGGTGTCCCCGGAAGACTAAGGACGACACTGTGTCGAGTCAAGCGTCAATCTGTTGATCTAGTCGCGCTCCAGCCCCAGCGCGTCGACCCACAGCCCGGTCACCACGTCGAGCAGCCGCGTCCGCTCGATGACGAACACCTTCTGCACGATCGCGCGGAAACACACCTGGTCGAGCTGCACCATCAACAGCTCGACCCGCAGCCGCCGCTCCTCGCGCCGCGCCGGCGGGAACTGGACGAGGTACTCCTCGAGCCCGCCGGCGAGCTGGTCGATCTGGTCCTTCCACCGGGCCGCGACCTCGAGGTCGCTGGCCATCGCCTCGTGGATCGCGGGCAGCAGCGCCGCCTGGCTCTCCCACCAGGACAGCGCCCCGTCGAGCCAGGCGCGCACGCTCGCCGCCCTGCCCTCGGCGAGCGCCCGCCCGAGCAGCGACCAGTACTGCGCGCTCTGGTCCTCGCGGACCGCGCGGTAGACCTCGGTGAACACCTCGGCCTTGTTGGTGAAGTGCAGGTAGAACGTCGCCCGGTTGACCTTCGCCGCCTTGGCGATGTCGCCGATCGAGGCCTGTCCGTAGCCCCGCTCCTCGAACACCTGCCGCGCCGCGGTGATGATCCGCTGCCGCGTCATCCTCCGCTGCTCCTCGCGCACCGAAAGCAGCTCCGTCGATTCATTCGACACGTTGTCGCCCACGCGCAGATGGTAACGCCGGGGTCTCCCCTACCCCTCACCCGACACGGGACGCCGCCTTGCCGGTGAACCGGAACTCGATCGCGACCGGAATGTCCTTCAGCTCCAACGCTTCCTCGAGCCGCGGCAGGCTTTCTCCGGTGACGCGGCCGCGGATCTCGCCCAGATCCGCGTCCCGCTCGCACGTGAGGATCAGCGCGAGCGACGGCGTCTCCCGGGTTCCGGCGAGCGACGCGCTCGCCTTGTGCACTCCGGGATGCCCGCGCAGTTCCTCGACGAACGGGGCCACCGCGTCGTCCGCGCGCAGTTCGGTGCGTCCGTAGGCGGGATCGGTTTCGAACCGCCACACTCCCGTGCGCGGCCGGTGCGCGAGTTGGGCCAGCATCCAGCGCAGCGCGAGCAGCCCCGCCACGACGGCCGCCGCGGCGATCGCGTAGAACACCCAGGTGGGCGGCTCCGCGGTGCCCGGCACGAGCGGCGCTTCCGGATCGATGAACCTGAGCACGCGGAAATGGGTAGCCAGGCCGAATCCGCCCGCGGCGAGCAGCACCAGGCCGATCACCGCGAGCAGGACGCGGTTGAGCGTGGCCGGACGGTTCATGAGGCCTCCCTCGTCGCACGGACTCGCACCGACACGGCGGGCCGCCGGGCCGGCGAGATGTGGTCGAGCCGGGATTCGACGGCCGCGCGGACCGCGTCGGACAGTCCGTCCGTCCGGGTGCGGGCGGTCTTCACCCGCACTTTGACCTTGCGCGAACCGGTCGAGAGCCGGGCTTGCTCGACGCCGTCCACGTCCGCCGCTGCTGCGCGCAACGCGGACCGGTAGCCCGTGGTGTCGGCCCCGGAATCCGGGTCTCCCGTCAGCGGGAGGATCCGGCGTTTGCCCGGCAGGAGCGCCGCCCACAGCAGCACCAGCCCGACCAGGGCCACCGCGGCTGAGATCAGCGCCGGGACGAGGTCCGTCCAGTGCGCGTTGTGGACCGCGGTCGCGACCGCGCGATAGTCCAGCCACGGCTGATTCCCGGTCAGCCGCTGGATCGCCGCGACAGCGACCAGGACGCACACCGCCAGCAGCACCGCGGCGGTCAAGCTCGCCGGAAGAGACCGGCGGGTTCGGCGTTTCACTCCACCCTCCTCTGTCCCGCGGCCTCGGTGTGCAAGGCCGTCACCGTGATGCCGACGCGGCGGACCGGCATCCCGGTCAGTTCCTCGACCCGCCCGCGCAGATGGCCGCGCACCCGCTCGGTGGTCGCGCCGACCGGGGCCGGGTATTCGAGCGAGATCCGCACGTCCAGCTCCACCTCGCCGCCCGCGATCCGCGCGGACGTCTTCGCCGACCGGTCCAGGCCCTCACCGCCGAGGCTGATCCCGAGCGTCCGCCCGGCGGCCCCGCCCACCCGGTCGATCTCGCCCGCCGCGTGGGCGGCCAGCCGCTCGACGGTGTGTTCGCTGATCGTGAGGGTCCCCCGCTCCTCCGCTGCGACAGCCACGGCTCACCCCCGGTCGCGGCCGGTGAGCTGCGAGAGGTCGAGCTTGCCGTCGAGCAGGCGGCCGACGAGCAGTCCCGCCGCGCCCAGCACGAGGACCAGCAGGAACGCCCCGAACCCGCCGATCGCGGCGGCGAGGCCCAGCGCGAGGCCGGTGACCAGCCCCAATCCCGTTGCGTTCACGACACCGTCTCCTTCCGGTTTTCCGGCCCGGGTTCCCCCGCGGCCGGCACTTCGACGTCGGCGATCAGCACGTGCACCGGACGGCCGGGGGACGCGGCGGCCGCGCGCACCGCGGCCGCCACGTCGCCCGCCGAGAACGGGGCCCGGACCGTCACGCCGACGGTGACGTCCTCGTCGGTCACCCGGACTCCGCCCACCCGGCCGCCCGCCCCGAGCGTCGCGACCCGGCCGAACTCGCCGCCGTGCACGTCCGCCACCTCGGGCAGTTCGCGCACCGCGGCGGCGATCCGGCGGGCCTCCTCAAGCGGGTTCATCGGTCCGTCCGCTCACTGCACCCGGCCGCTGTCGCCGGACGCGTCCTCCTCGTCGTCCGACGGCAGGTGCAGGTCGCCGACGTTGATGTTGACCTCGACCACCTCCAGCCCGGTCATCCCCTCGACCGCACTGATCACGTTCCGCCGGATCGAGCGCGCGACCTCCGCGATCGACACGCCGTACTCGACCACGATCTGCAGGTCCACCGCGGCCTGCTTCTCCCCCACCTCGACCGAAACGCCCTGCCCGGCCGACGCCGTCGCGCCCGGGATCCGCTCGCGCAGCGCCGAAAACGCCCGCGCCGCGCCGCCGCCGAGGTCGTACACGCCGGGGATCTCCCGCGTCGCCAGCCCGGCGATCTTCTGCACCACCACGTCCGCGACGGTGGTCGTCCCCTGCGAACTGGTCAGCGGACCGGCGTTGACCTTCTCCACGTCCTGGGTCTTGGCCGCCGTGTCAGTCGTCGAAGCCATCGATTCTCCTCCAGTCGGTTCCCGTTGTTCAGTTCATCGGATCGACCCGGCCGCCGCGCAAAACTCACTCCCCGAACGAGTGGCGACGATCACATCATCGGGTGAGTGACGATTCGGGATCCGCGCTGTCGTTCACTCTGACGCATTCCCGCGTTCGTTGTTCGGCAATGAAGGAGGGCACTCATGTCGATGGGCGACAAGATCGGCGCCAAGGCAGACGACTTCGGCGGCAAGGCCAAGGAGGCCGCCGGTTCGCTGACCGGCGACGAGAAGCTGGAGAACGAAGGCAAAGCCGACCAGGCGAAGGCCGGGATCAAGGAAGCCGCCGAAAACGTGAAGGACGCTCTCGGCGACGCGGCGGGCAAAGTCAAGAACGCGCTGAAGAAAGACTGACTTTCTCCTCGAGAACGCGGGATTCCGGCACGGAGCCGGGGTCCCGCGTTCGCTTTTCGGGGATCAGTGAGTTTTCTCGGCAGCTGCGGCGGGCGGCCCCGTTGCGGCGATGCACTGCCGCCGGGCTGCGTGGCGGACCTCAACGCTGCAGCAGATTCTCCACCGCCGCGACGACCACGTCCGGCCGGTCGAGCGGGACGTCATGAGAACTGCGCTCAGCAGTGACCAGCGTCCGGTTCGGCGCGCCGTGCGCGAAGTCCTGCTGCGCCTGCCGCCACAACTGCGCGTCCTCGGGAGTCGGAAACGGCGTCTCGGCGGACACGATCACGGCCGCCGGAATGCCGGACGGCCAGGTCAGCTTGTGATACGCCGCGTGCACCGGCCCGTAGCCGTCGGCTTGGGCGAGCAACTCGCGCGTCTGCCGGGTGGACGGCGTCTTCTCGAGCTCTTCCACTTGTTTCTCGTTCAACGCCACTAATTTGGCAGTCTCGGCCGGGGTGAAGAACTGCGGCAGATTAGCGTCCACGAACACCGCGCCGACAACCCAGTGCGGATGGCTCCGGGCGAAGGAAAAGGCGACTTCGCCAGCCAGCGAATGCGACACGAGAACGACGTTTCCCGTTACTCCCAGCTGCGTCAGCCCCGCGGCGAGATCGGCGGCGGCATTGTCCGCTCGCCACGGGCCGGACGCCTCGTCGCTTTTGCCTTCCCCGGCCCGGTCGTAGGCAATCACCTCGGATCCGGTCTTCGCCGCGAGTTCCGGAACGACCTTGCGCCATTCCGAAGAATCCATCCCGCCGCCCGCGTCGAGCACAATCGCGGGCAACCGGCCCGGAGTCACGGAAAACGCCATCGTGCGGCCATTCACCGGCACCAAGTGCGGTCCGGCGGCCGGAGGATCAGCCGCACCAGCGCACGCAGCCGCTCCGCCGATCGCGACAACCGCCGCCACCAGGGCAGCTAGCCGCGCTTTTCCCTGCCGTACACCAGAATTCGTCACTGGATCCCCCTCCACTCGCCAAGAAGCAACCTCAGCGTCGCGAAGAATCCAGTCGAATGCGATACCGCTGGCTGCCCAAGCGCAGTAGGGGAAACCCCACCTCAGTCGCTGAGCGGAAGCGAGCGTTCTCCAGCCGCCGCGCGCCGTTCGGCCAGGTCTTTCTCCACTGTCGGGTAGATCCGCTCCAGCCGGTAAGCCCAGAACAGAACGATCAACAGCACGAACAACGCCATCGGCACATAAACGAACAGCGCGTTGATCGCGGACAGCGCCGAATCCGGCTGCGTGCGGTTCAAGCCGTTGTAGCCCGCCGCGCCCATGACCCAGCCGAGCACCGCCGCGCCCAGCCCGTACCCGAGCTTCTGGCCCATGCTGCCCGCGCTGTACAGCACGCCCTCCAGCCGGCGGCCGTTCTTCCACTCGCCGTACTCGATGGTGTCGGGCAGCATGCCCCAGATCGCGCCGAAGATCGGGATCCGCCCGATGCCGCGGAGAACCGAACCGGCGACCGCCAGGGTCATGTCCGTCGGGTCGATCGCGATGACCAGGGAACCCGCCACGAAGATCGCGGCGCCGACGATCATCGGCGCGACCTTGCCGAACCGCTGGTAGACCGGCTGCATGAACAGCATCCCGAGCAGCGCCGGGATGTAGAGCAGGAACGACATGAGCGCGGCGAACCCGGCGTTGCCCAGGAAGTACTGGGCGAAGTAGGCCGTCGCCCCGGTGTAGAGCGATTCCGCGACGCTGAACACGATGAAGATCGCGAACAGCAGCAGCCAGTAACGGTTCCGGCCCGCGAGCTTCAGCGATTCGGCGATTCCCGGCTGGTCCTTCGGCGGCGCGGTGTCGACGAGACGTTCCCGCGTGTTGCGGAAGGTGATGAAGAACAGCACCGCCGCGACCGCGCCGAACAGGCAGAACGTGATGATCCACGCGCGCTGGTCGTCGCCGAGCGCGCTCACCAGCGGCAGGGTGAGGACGGTGACGACCAGCGAGCCGAGGGTGGCGCCGAACATCCGGGTGACGTTGAGCCGGGACCGTTCGGTGAAGTCCCGCGTCATCCGGGTGTTCAGCGTTCCGTACGGGATCACCGCCGCGCTGAGGGCGATGTTCATCAGCGCGTAGGTGATCGCGATGTACACCAGCGTCGGCGCCGGGTCCATGCCCGGCACGGTGAACACGAGGATCAGCGCGACGGCGAACGGCCCGGCGGCCCACAGCACCCAGGGACGCGCCTTGCCCCAGCGGGTCGAGGTCCGGTCGACGATCGCGCCCATCCCGACGTCGACCACGCCGTCGAACAGCCGCGCGACGAGCACGATCGTGCCGACCGCCGACGCCGCCGCCCCGATCACGTTGGTGTAGAAGAAAACCACGTAGGTGGCCAGCGCGCCCCAGGCGATGTTCGTGGCCAGGTCACCGCCTCCGAAGGAGAGGCGTTCCTTCCGGCTCACCGTGGCGAATTCTTCGCTTCGTGCGCTCATCGTCGAGCGTCCCTTCGGATCGGGGTGGGGAGATCAGTGCTGGGTCGCGGCCAGCAGTTCGTCGGCGAGCGCGGCCAGGTCGAGGTCGTTCGCGCGCTCCACTTGGGCGACGGCGGCCGGGTCGATCGCTTCGATGCCGCGGTACGCGCCGGCGATCGCGGCCGCCATGCAGCCGATGGTGTCGCTGTCCCCGCCCGCGTTGGCCGCGAGCCGCGCGACGCGCACCGGATCCCCGCCGGCGGCAACGAAGAACCCGAGCGCCGCCGGCACCGCTTCCGCGGCGGGCAGGCCGACGCCGATTTCTCCGGCGATCAGGTCGATGGCGTGCTCGTCGTCGCGAGCCGTGATGGCCAGCGCGACCGCGCGTTCGATCCGCCGCTCGACCGACGCGCCCGGCACGTCCCGGCCCTCGGTCCGGCCGAGTTCGGCGCCCGCTCGCGCGCCGTCGACGGCCGCGCGGACGATGTCGACGATCTCCGCGCCGGGAGTGCAAGCCCGCGCGACGGCGGCGGCGATGGCCGCGGCGCCCGCGACGCCGGGCGGCGTGTTGTGGCTGGGCACGCAGGTGGTGAACGCGGTGCGGACGGCCGCCTCCGGGTCGCCGTGGTGGAACAGCCCGACCGGCCCGACCCGCATCGCGGCCCCGTTGCTGGCGCCCTGGGTCATGATCGTCCCGGTCCGGCCGACCTCGCGCGGGTCCTCGCCGCGTTCCAGCCGGGCGATCGCCTCGCGGGTGGTCGGCCCGGCGAAGTGCGGGAAGTAGTTCTCGTTCTTCGACCACTCGATCAGCAACCGCGCCATGTCGTCGGGGCTCAGCGCGGCTCCGGTGCGGGCGAGCAGCCGGGTCAGCAGGATCATCTGGCTGGAGTCGTCGGTGATCTGCGCGGCGGCGCGTCCCTTGGCGTACGGCGCACCCGGGAGCGGGGCGTGGAATTCGGTGACGTAGCCGCCGAACGCGGCGCGGATCTGGTCCCGGCTCAGTTCCTCGGTCGGCGCGCCGAGCGCGTCGGCCAGGCAGGCCGCGGCGAGACTGCCGTGGATCTGGGAACGCAGCACAGAATTCAACTCGGTTACCTCTCAGTCGTGATCGTGATCAAGTCGTCTGGCCACCCGCCGCGCTGCGAGCCGGACAGATAGGTGCGGCCGCCGACAGCGGTCACGCACCGGGTCGCCTGGGCCACTGCCCGGCGAAGGCTTTCGGACACTCCGGCCCCGGCCAGCAACGCGCCCAGGAACGCCCCGGCCAGCGCGTCACCGGCCCCGGTCGTGTCGACGGCAGTCACCTCGCCGGTCAACCGCGCGCGATGCACCACTCCGTCGCGGTCCACAGTGGACGCTCCGTGCGCGCCTTCGCTGAGGACAACGAGGTCCGCGCCGAGCCGGATCACCCGCTGGGCCGCTTCCCGCGGGGTGGCAGCGAGTTTGGCCGCCGAAGCGGCGTTGAGGAAGACGATGTCGCTGAGCCCGAGCAGCCGCGCGAACTCCGGCTGGTCCGGCTCGAACGCGTCCGGTTCGAGATCGACGGCGACCCGCGCCCCACGCTCCCGGCCGAGTTCGGCGACGGCGGCCGCCCACGCGAGGTCGTCGGCCAGCGGGGCCACGATGTCCGCCCCTGCCAGGACCGACGCGTCGATCTCCTCGATCGCCGGGATCTTGATCCCGGTGTCCGCGCCGGTCAGCGCCTTCTCCCCGCTCGCGTCGAGCTGGACGAAACACATCCAGGTCGGATGCTCGAGGTCGCGCAGCGAATGCTCGAGCGACACGCCGAGCCCGCGGAGTTCGGCCAGCGCGGCGTCGGTGTCCGGCCCCGCTCCGGTCTTCGTGATCAAGTCGACCGCGATGCCGTGCCGCGCGGCCGCGGCGGCGAGGTTGGCGCTCATCCCGCCGCCGTACACGCCGGACAGGGAGCCGATGGCCTTGTTGTCGTTGCCCGCGATGTGCGGGACCTGGACGAAGTAGTCGATGCTCGCGTCCCCCACGACGACGAGCCGCGGCCCGGCGCTCATCGCTCGCTTCTGAGGTCGATGTCGAGGTGGTAGCGATCGCCGCGCAGGATGTAGCGGGTGAACTCCACCGGCCGCTGATCAGCGCCGAACGACGTGCGCTCGCGGAGCATCGCCGCGACCCCGGGTTCGACCTGGAGCCGTTCGGCCTCCGCCGCGGAGAGATTGACGGCGCTGACCCGCTCCCGCGCATGCGTGGGCTGCGCGTCGCGGCCGGAGAGGAACGCGTACAGCGAATCCCCGGTGAACTCGGCGAAGTCGATCCCGGGCTGGGGCGCCAGATAATGGTCGAGGAAGACGAACGGATCGTCGCCGATCCAGTACCGCCGCTCGATGTGGCTCACCGTGTCGCCGGTTTCGAGGTCGAGCGCCTTGGCAACCGCTTCGGCAGCGGGTTCTTCGGCATTGCTGAGCAACTCGGGCCGGATCGCGAAACCGCGCTGCCGCAGCTCGCGCCCCAGACCGAGCATCGGGCTCATCGCCCGAATCTCGTTCGACGCGACGATGCTGCCGCGACCATGGAACCGCTCCACGAGCCCGAGCCGCTGCAACTCCTGAAAGGCGCGCCGGACGGACGTCTGGGACACCCCGTACTGCGCCCGCAACTGACTCTCCGACGGCAGCCAGTCCCCCGGCTTCAGCCTGCCGCTGAGGATGTCGCGCTGGATCTCGCTCTGAATCGTGCGATAAAGCGGCGCACGGCTGGGTCGACCGGTCATGCAACTTAGTGTACTAAGTGTGTCAACTAGGCTCCCGCTTCACCCGAGGCACCCAGGCCCCGACGTCCGTGAAGGGCTCCTTGAGGGAATCTGACCTGGATCCACCNCACGTAGGCGGCGTGGTGCTTGCTGTGGTGCAGCTCGTTGATCTCGCCGGAGATGTGCGGCGCGAGGGCACCGTAGTCGTAATCGAGTTCGGGCAGCTCGTACCGGGCCATGGGGCCCTCCTTCTGTCTTCGACATCAAGTCTTGCCCCCTCGAACCTAGTAGCACACCCGCACCCCGGGCGAGCGGGGGCGGCCTCGGCGCCACGGGCTGGAACCTGGTTGAGTGAATGTTCAACTTCCAGTACGGGGCGGCTTCGCCGACCACTGAGCGTGACCGTTTCGTCCGCCCCGCCCCGGTTCCCCCGGCGCCAGGTACGGTTGCTCCCATGGCGACGTCCCGGCTCGGCAGCGTGCAGCGGGTACTGCTGCTGTTCGCGCTGGCACTGGGCGTCGCCGTGATGCACCACGTGCCTTCCCCCGGTGCCGGGCATGCCATGACCAGCCAAATGTCCGTCGAGGCGCACTCGGCCTTGCCTGCCCCGGCCGCCGAGTCCGGCATGCCCGCCGGCGAACACTCGATGCTGCACCTCTGCCTGGCGGTCCTGTACGCGGCGGGCGCGCTCGTCCTGGGCCTGCTGGCCTTCCGCCGCTACCCCGCCGTGAAGGCCGTTTTCGACAGCACCCGCGGCTCCCCCGCCGCCGACCGCCCACCCGACAGACGGGGCCGGACTGTCCTGACTTCTCTCTGCGTGTTGCGAACCTGATCGGTATTTCCTTTCCGGTCTTTCCTCGCAATTTTCCTTTTGAGAGAAGGTTTTTTCGTGCGCAAAATCTTTCTCAGCGGCGCCGTGCTGACCGCGTCGCTCCTGCTCGGAGCCTGCAGCGGCCCGGAATCGCCCGCTCCGGCGCCCAGCTCGCAGGCGGGCCACAACGCCGCTGACGTCACGTTCGCTCAGCAGATGATCCCGCACCACCAGCAGGCGCTGGAAATGGCGAAAATGGTGCCGTCGCGCAGCAGCGACCCGAAGGTCGTCGACCTGGCGGGCCGGATCGACCGGGCGCAGGACCCGGAAATCCGGCAGATGCAGGGCTGGCTGAAGACCTGGGGCGTCGCCGCGACGAGCCACTCGATGCCGGGCGGCCACGAGATGTCCGGCGACCACGCGATGACCGGCATGATGTCCGACGCCGACATGAAAAGCCTGAACGCCGCCAAGGGCCCGGCCTTCGACCGGTCGTGGCTGGACATGATGATCAAGCACCATCAGGGGGCGGTCGAGATGGCGAAGACGGAGCTCGCGCAGGGCTCGGATGCCGGGGCGAAGGCTCTGGCGCAGCGGATTATCGATGCGCAACAGGCGGAGATCGCCGAGATGCAGGGGTTGATGAAGAGCTGAGCCCCGGGGGCACCGGGGTCGTTGGGCGGCTCCGGTGCCTCTGTTTCGCGGTGTTCCTCTGTGGACGATCCGCGCACAGCAGGCCGCGGCCGTTGAGATACCAAGCACCGGGCAGAAGGCCGTGAAGGGCTCCTTGAGGGAATCTGACCTGGATCCACCGAGTTGAGGTTTTGCTGATTTTGGTGGTGGGTGTGCGGGTGGTGTTTGTTGGGTGGGCGCGTTGGTGTGGCTGGCGTCGCACCAGCGTGTCCACTGTGGGTTCTCCGGTCGGTGGTGGGCGGGTCAGGCTGTGCGGGGTTTTCGGTGGGTGGCGGTGAAGAGCCCGAGGCAACTGTCCGCTCGTGGCCAGTTTTGCGGCAGGTGGAGGGTGATGGTGCGGGCGGTGCGGGTGAGCCGGGCGGCGAGGGCGACCAGGTGGCGGCGGATGGTGCCGGTTGCGGCTCTGGCGTGGAAGCGGCTGGCGAGGCATCCGGCGGCGCGCAGCAGGTTGTGGGTGAGGGCGGCGAGGGCGAGCCAGGCGGCGTTGGCGGCGAACCGGCCGGAGGGGAAGTGCGCGAGGGCGGAATTGTTGAGGTCGGCGAACACGGCCTCGATCGCGCCGGCGCGGCCGCGGTGCTGTGTTTCGGCGGTGACCGTGTCGAATCCGGTGTTGGTGAACACGGCCTGGTAGCGGTAGGCGGGGAACAGTTCGCCGGTCGCGTCGCGGGTGTCTCGGGCGGTGACGCGGACGCGGCGGACGATGAGGCGGGCGGTGATGAACTGGCCGTTGCGGGTGGGGTTGGTGAACGCGGTGTAGGGGACTTCCGCGATCTCGGCGGCGTGGGCCCATTGTCCGGTGTCGGCGTCGTGGACCGGGCGGCCGTAGGCGATGTGCTGCCATGCGTTCTCGCCGATGGCGGCGATCGCGGCGCGGACCGAGGGGTTTTGCGGCGCGGTGACGGAGAACCGGGCTCCCTCGGCGAGGATCGCGGCGAGGATTTCCCCGTGGTAGAAACCGGAATCCAGCCGGGCCACCAGGGTTGCGGTCGCGCCGCAGGCGCGGGCGGCGGCGAGGTTGGCGCGCACGAACGAAACCGCGTTGCGGGCGGAATGGGCCTGCCCGCCGCGCAGCCGGGTCCCGGTGATCACCGGCGCGGCCAGCGGCGAGGACAGGCACGCGCCGAGGAAGTTCAGCCCGCGGACCTTCGTGTAGCCGACCGCGGTGCCGTCTTTGCCCGCCCCGAACACCCGTGTGATCTTGGCGTCGATGTCGAGGAACGCCAACTGGCCGACCCCCGCCAGCAGCAGCGGGGCCCGCACAGCCAGGTTCTGCAATACCCGGGCGGAGACGTTCTGCAGCTGGGCGACGTGGCCGAGGGCGAAATCGCGCAGGAACGTGCCCAGCGTCGAGGGTGCCCGCGCCCCGCCGAACAACCGCGGCATCGCGCCGTGGCGGACCACGTCCAGATCGTCGATCGAGTCCGCGCCCGCCGCCATCCCCGCCACGATCGTCGACACCTTCGCACCGGCGTTGGACCCCGCTGTGGTCCCGAGCGTGAGCAGGTCGTCGGCCAGCGCGGCTACCCCCGCGTCCTCGGCCAGCCGCATCACCGGCACCAGCCCCGCATGCGACACCAGATTCGGATCGTCGAACCTCGCCGACACCGATCCAGCGGTATGCAATGATCGCATCCAGCAGATGCCCTCTCCCTCGGTGACAATTGCTCTGTCGCAAGAACAATCATCCCAGGCCAGAGGGCATCTGCTCCTCTAGACACGGCCTACAACACCAATCACACCGGTGGATCCAGGTCAGATTCCTTCAAGGAGCCCTAATGGGTTGTGTTCGGGTCTGGTTTGGCNTGATTCCCTCAAGGAGCCCTTCACGGATCTCTGCCCCAGCCGCGGGCGCTACCCGCGATTCCCGCGCGCTTTCCCTTGCACATCGCCCCGTTCCCCCTCCAACGTCCACTTCGGAACACCCCCGCTCCGGTATAGTCGGGCCAATGCGAACCCCTCCCTCCCCCGATTCCGGCGCTGCGCCCGATCCCGCGCAGCTGCTCGGGGCAAGGGTGCGCGAGCTGCGGCGCGGCCGAGGGCTCACCCTGAAGCAGGTCGGCGAGGTTTCCCGTCTCTCGCACGCTTTTCTCAGCCAGTTCGAGCGAGGCCTGGCCGCCGCGAGCGTCAGCACGTTGCAGCGGATCGCGGTCGCGCTGGACACCACGGTGTCGGCGCTGCTCGCGGGTCCCGCCGAGCAGGGCGTGGGATTGCTGCGCGCCGACGAGGGAATGGTGATGCCGGGGGCCGAAATCCCGACCGGGTCCACCGCGCGGGCGTTGTCCAGGGCAGGGTTTCCGGTGCAGCCCATCGAATACACCGGCGGACCGGCGGAGTTCGGCGAGTATTTCGAGCACGTCGGGCAGGAGATGCTGTACGTCGTCACCGGACGGATCGAGCTGGATTTCGCCGACGGGCGCCGCGAGCAGCTGGGCGAGGCGGACGTGGCCACCTATCCCGGGTCGCGGCCGCATCGCTGGCGCAGGCTGGGCGACGAACCGGTCCGGGTCCTGCTGATCAACGCCGGGGAATGACCGCGCGGCCGGGAGAAGCCGCGCGGTCCGGAAAAGCCAGGTTCAGCGCAGCAGCGGCACGACCTGCTCGCTGAAGCGCCGCATCTGCTCGGCGGCCATGTCGTAGGTGTGCCCGGGGAAATGCGGGAACAGCACGAGCTGTTCGAGGCCGAGCGTGTCCTTGTGGTGCTGCACGATCTCCGCGACCTCTTCCGGCGTGCCGACCGCCCAGCACTTCTGCCGCGTGGACTGCTCCAGCGTCGGCACCAGCCCGGCCGGGGCCCGGTTGCCGTCGTCGCCGCGGTAGCCGCTGCTCCAGCCGAACGGGGCGAGCAGGTTCCAGAACTCGTCGTGCCCGATCCGCCCGGTGCGCCAGGCCTCCTCGTGGGTGTCGGCGATGTGCACCGGCAGCACCAGAATGCGGTTCTGCCCCGGGGCCAGCCGGGTGCCGTGGCGCTGTTCGTACAGCTCGGCGTAGCGCTCCCACTGCTCGCGGATGTATCCGTGGTACTGGTTCCACCAGACGCACCCGTGGCCCACCTCGGCCGCGTAGTCCAAAGTGGGCGGACTGGTGACCGCCTGCCAGATCTCGACGGGATGCAGCGGACCCGGCACCAGCGTCAGCGTGTCCGCGTCGTGGTCGGGGTCGCGGTTGTCCGGCGGCGGCAGTTCGAAGAACTTCCCGTTGTACGAGAAGGTTTCCTGGCTCAACGCGGTGCGCACGATGTCCATGTACTCCGCGAACACCTCGCGGTTGTGCGCGTCGATGACCTTGCGTTCCTCGCTGGACGTCATCACGCCGATGTCCGCCTGATGCGCGGTGAGGCTGCGCAATTCGCGCGACACCGTGCCCCGGCCGACTCCGAGCACCGCCCGTCCGCCGGAGAGGTTGAGCAGGCTGCTGAAATCCTCGGCCAGCCGCAGCGGATTCCACTGCGGGACGATGCTGAACATCGACCCCAGCCGGATCCGCGACGTCCGCGCGGCCAGATGCGCTTCGAGCAGCATCGCGTTGGGCACGACCTCGTAGCCCTCGTGCTGGAAATGGTGCTCGGCCAGCCAATAGCTGTCGTATCCCAGCTCCTCGGCCAGTTCGCCCATCCCGACCAGCCGCTCGTGCGCGTGCCACACCTGCTCGCGGGTGGCGCGGCGGCGCGCGGCGGGCACCGGGTTCCCGGCCAGCACGTCCGGCATCTCGACCGAGCCGAAGAAAAACACTCCGTGCCGCACAGCGCCTCCATCCCGCCCGGGCTCGGCCGGGTCGTCCGCAAAAATGTAAGTAATATCAACACTGTGCGGCGCGACCTGCGGAGTGTCAAGCCCCAAGCAGCCTCTTGACATCTCGGGAAGCCGCAGCGCAGGCTGTGGCATCCGTGTTACCTATATCAACACTTCCGCCGCAGGGGGCTCTTCCGCTGGAGGACAGATGGTCAAAGACGCCCAGGCAGTCCGCCCACCCGCCGTGTCCGTCGAGCACCACGGCATCGAAAGGATTCCCGACGACCAGCGCCACGGTTCGCCGCGCTCCGCCTTTTCCCTGTGGTTCGCGGGAAATCTGCAGTACTCGGCGCTCGCGGTCGGCGCCATTCCCACCGCGTTCCTCGGCCTCGGGTTCGGCGAAGCCGTCCTCTCGCTGGCCATCGGCATCCTGATCGGCAGCGTGCTGCTGGGCTTCGCCGCCTCGATGGGCCCGCGCGCCGGCGTGCCGCAGATGATCCAGTCGCGGATCCCGTTCGGCTACTACGGCAATTTCCTGCCGGTACTGCTCCTGTGCCTGACCGGGCTCGGCTACTTCGCGGTCAACACCGTGCTCGGCGCCTACATCGTCCGCGAACTGTTCGGGCTGCCGTTCCTCGTTTCGCTCGTCGCGGTGGCGGCGGTGCAGATCGTCATCGCGATCGTCGGGCACGATCTGGTGCACCAGGCCGAACGTTTCCTCGCGATCGTCGCGTCCGTGCTCTTCGTGATCCTCACCTGGTACGGCCTGGCGAAAGGCGATCTCGCGGCGTCCGGCGACGTCCTGCACCGCGGCGCGGGCGGGGTCGCCGGAGGCATGCTGACCACCGTCGCGCTCGCTTCGACCCGGACGTTCGGCTGGTCGATCGGCGGCTCGGACTACACGCGTTACCTGCCGCGCGACACGTCCCGGCGGCGCGTGCTGCTCGCGGCGTTCTCCGGCGCGTCGCTGGCCGGGCTGTGGATGGCGGTCGTCGGCGCGGCGATCGGCACCGTGATCACTGTGGACAGTCCGACCGACCTGGTGGCGAAGCTGATCCCGGCCGGCCTCGCCGCCGTGATCCTGGTGGCGCTGCTCGCGGCTTCGATCTCCGGCAGCGTCCTGGACATCTACACCGCTTCGCTCGGCCTGCTGATGGTCGGCGCGAAGGTGCGCCGCTGGATCTCCGCGATCATCATCGGCGTACTGGGCACCGCGGTCGGTTTCATCGCCGGGCACAACGCCGGATCCGTCTTCGGCACCTTCCAGAATTTCCTGTTCCTGATGGGTTACTGGATCGGCCCCTGGCTCGGGATCGTCGTCGTGGACGCCGTGGTCTTCGGCCGCCGGGAGATCGATCCGCAGCGGTATTTCGACCGCACCCGTCGGTTCCGCCCCGGCCTGGCGGCGTTCGTGATCGCCATCGCGGTCTCCGTGCCGTTCATGGACCAAAGCCTTTACACCGGCGTTTTCGCGGCCCGTTTCCCGCAGTTCGGCGACCTCACCCCGTGGGTCGCGGGCGCGGTCGCCGCCGTGGCCTACTACCTCATCCGACGCTACCGGAAGGCCGACGAGTGACGAAACAAGCGCTTGGCCCCTTGAAATACGGCACCACGGTCATGCCCTGGGGCAGAGGAGCCGCGGCGGGCGGCTTCGTCTTCCTCAGTGGAATCGACGGCGTCACCGATGAGCACGGCCGGCCCGCCCACGGCGTCGCCGCGCAGACCCTGGTCACGCTCAACCGGGTGCACCGGCTGCTCGCCGACGCGGGCGCGGAGTTCGAGGACATCGTGCAGTTCGACCAGTTTCTCGCCGATCCCGCCGACCGCGCGGAGTACATGCGGGTCCGCGACGAATGGCTGGCCGAGCACGCGCCGAAGCTGCTGTCCGAGCGTTCGTACGCGTCGCTGCTGATCTATCCCCCGCTGGCCACCCCCGAGATGCGGGTGGAAATCCGGGTCGTCGCCTGTCTCGGTGCTTGAAGGAGATTCCTTATGGCTTCACGGTTTTTTGCCGAGCTTCGCGCGTCGCAGGTCCAGGCCGCCTGCGGCCCGTCCTCGGTCGCAGTGCTGCCCGTCGGCGCCATCGAACAACACGGCCCGCACCTCCCGCTGGCCACCGACGCGCTCGTCGCCGAAGCGGTGTCGAAGGAAGTCGTCGCCACGCACGACGAAGACCTCTGGCTGCTGCCGACGCTCAGCTACGGCCGCTCCGTCGAACACACCTGGGCGGCGGGCACCCTGTCCCTGTCCACCGCGACCTTCGCCGCGGTGCTCGACGACATCGGACGTTCGGTCGCCGCGGCGGGAATCCGCCGGATCGTCCTCGTGAACGGCCACGGCGGGAACGTGTCCGAAATCCAAACCGCGCTGCGCGATCTGCGCTTGGCCTACGGCCTGCTGACTTTCAGCATCAACGTCTTCCTCCCCGAGGAGCACGACCCGGCTTGGGCCGCGAGCGAAACCGGTCTCGGAATCCACGGCGGGGCCGCGGAAACGTCCCTGATGCTGCACCTGCGCCCCGACCTGGTCGACCTGTCCGCGGCGGAACGGCGGATCCCCGCGCAGATGGCCGACAACGTCCACACCCGATTCGGCGGCAGCGTCGCTTTCGGCTGGCTGGCCAACGATTTCGGCCCCGAGGGCTACCTCGGCGACCCGACCCTGGCCAGCGCCGAAGCGGGCGCGAGCGGGTTCAAGTCGATGGTCGCCACCTTGGGCGACCAGCTCGCGGAAGTCGCCCGCTTCGATTTCCCCGACTCCGCCCGATGACTCAGTCCCTCTCGCCGCAGGAAGCCGGTTCGCCATGCATACACCCCTGATCGTCGGCATCGGCGGCACCGTCCGCCCCGACTCCTCCTCCGAACGAGCCCTCCGCACAGTGCTCGACAATGTGCGGGCACACGGGGCTCGCACCGAACTGTTCACCGCGCGCGAGCTCGATTTCGCCATGTACGAACCGGATCTCGCGCACCGTTCCCCGTCCGCGACCGCGTTCCTCGACGCCGTCCGCCGCGCCGACGGCGTGCTGATCTCGACGCCCGGATACCACGGCGGATTGTCCGGCCTGCTCAAGAACGCGCTGGACTACCTCCAGGACCTCGCCGACGACGACCGCCCTTACCTGCACGGACGCGCCGTCGGCTGCATCGTCAGCGCGTACGGGCCACAAGCCGGGGTCACGACGCTGACGTCGCTGCGCTCGACCGTGCACGCCCTGCGCGGCTGGCCGACCCCGCTCGGCGTCGTGGTCGACTCGACGGCTCAACCGTTCTCCGCCGGCGGCCGCGTCGCCGACCGGAAACTCGCCGCCCAGCTCGCGACCGTCGCCGAGCAGGTCGCCCGGTTTGCGACCGCAGAGATCCGGACGGTCGCATGACGCTCTCGCTTGACACACGCCCCGTCGACGCCGCCCTCGACGCTCTCTCGGCCGGACAGCCGATCGTGCTCACCACCCCCGGCGACGCGGCCCTCGTCCTGCCCGCGGCGGAGGCCTCCACGAGGGTGCTGGCGTTCGTCATCCGGCACTCGTCCGGACTGGTCGGCGTCGCCCTGCCCGGCGACCGCTGCGACGCGCTCGAACTGCCGCCGATGCGACCGACCTTCCGCCACGACGACGGCCCTGGCTGGTGCGTCGCGGTCGACGCCGCGACAGGCGTCACCACCGGGATTTCCGCCGCGGACCGGGCTGAGACGATCCGCCGCCTCGCCGACCGCGCGACCCGGCCGGACGACCTCAACCGGCCCGGGCACGTGCTGCCGTACACCATCCGTCCACACGGGGTTTACGGCATCCCCGAAGCGGGGGTCGACCTGTGCCAGCGGGCCGGACTGCCCGCTGCGGCCGCCTTTGCCGCGCTGGTCAGTCCGGAAGATCCGACGCGGATGGCTAGGGCGGATGAGGCAGCTGCCTTCGCCGCGGCGCACAGGTTGGCGGTGCTTGATTCGGCCGATGTTCTCGGGAATGGCTCGGACGATCTTCGATCCAGATGAAGGCCCTCTCCGGACGGGGGTATCGCGACGGGCTGCACGGTTGAGGGGAGTTCGGCACCGCGCTGCATCCCCTCCGAAGCTTGACCGCGCTCCCGTCGGTGTTGCCGACGCCACGAGTCCCGGCGCAGGTACCGGCCCGAGCCGCCGAGCGTCCTTTGTGGACCGAATCTGAACCGGATTCGTCTTGGCAGAAGCGTTCTCGTCCGCATTCCGCGGTGATCGTCGCGGAGGTCCGGCGAGCGACACCCGACCTGATGACCGGGGTCGCCTGTCCGGCTGGCGGGGTCCCCCGGGTCCGGTCGCCGTGGGTCATCGGCGGCGGACACGACCGGGTCGATCTTGCTCCGGACCCTGGTCGCGCGAGCGGGCACTACCTTAAATTCAAGCGAGCCAGAGTCTTCGAAACGCACTCGCGGAGGTAGAGGATGCCTGCTCCGAACGACGAGAAACCCGACCGGCAAGGTTCCGGCAAGGACCGGCGGGACTTCCTGAAGGGGGCCGCCGCCGCGGCCGCGCTGGGGGTGGGCGGGGTCGCGGCCGGCGGCTTGCTGGGCGGGCAGCAGGCCCAGGCCTTCCCGCAGCAGACCGGACTGCCGCCGATCGGGGCGGAGATCCCGTGCAGCTGCCTGGCGATCAACACGCCGCTGCAGATCCGCACAGCCCTGGTCAGCGTGGATTTCCGCGGCGGGATCAAGGTGCGGGTCGACGTGAACCCGGACGACCCGGTCAACTCGGTGCGCCTGCGGGTCGTCGGCCACCGCGTGACGGCCGAACTCCCCGGCGGCGACAGCGCGGAGCAGGGCGGCGGCACGATCACGATCGAGCAGAACGACGTCGACGTGGACGCCAAGAGCCTGCTCAAACTCACGCAGAAGTTCCCGCCGCGCTACGAACAGGTCATGGTGCTGAGCTTCACCATGACGATCGACCAGCCAGACGGCCTCCTGCGCCGGGCAGGCATCCGGTCCCGGAAGGCATACGAGCCGCTGGTGCTGACCACGAAGGAACCGGGGATGCTCGTCGGACAGCTGACCCAGTTCCCGCCGCGCGGGGACCTGTACCAGCTGCAGAACCCGATCGACCTGGTGCTCCCGGACGACCCGGACACGACGATCGCGTCGATCCAGAAATTCCCGGTGAAGGTGGGCGGCCTCTGACGTCGCCGGGGACATCCGGCTCGCGGCCCGGTCCGCCCTTGCGAGGGCGGGCCGGGCCGCTTCGCGAGTTCTGGGACGACGGGGCGGCGGCAGCGCGCTGGCCCTGCAAGGCAGGCCGGGCCGCCTCACAAGTTCCGGGGCGACGGCAGCACCGTTGCCCTGCAAAGCGGGCCGGGCAGCCTCGCAGGGACAGCGGCAACCGCGGCGCGCATGCCTACAGAACGCGCCAGGCCACCCAGCAAGTACTGGGGCGGCGCGCTAGCCCTGCACGGCAGGCCGGGCCACCTCGCGAACTCTGCAGCGACCGGGCGACGACAGCGCCCTTGCCCCGCACAGCGGGCCGGGCCGCCAGTCCTGGGACAGCGGGCAACGGTGGCGCGCTTTCCCTGCAGCGGCCGGGCCGCTTCGCGAGTTCGGGGCGGCGGCACGCTTGCCGTGCGGGCCGTTCTCATGGGCGGCGATTCCGGTGAGAACCGACATTGCCGCTCACCAGCCACCTGCTCGCCGGTCATCCCGTCGGCGAGTTCGCCGCCCAGATCACCCGTCCGCGCGCGCAGCGGGTTGCGCCATCAGCCCCAGCACCGTCGAGCAGCGGACTACCGCGTCTGGGTCGCCGGAGAACGTCAGTTTTCCCGTCGCCAGCGCCTCGAACGGGCCGAGTGCGCCGGCGCCGATGCGGACGAATGTCGTCGCGTCGGTGCGGATGCTCAGCGCCGGGGTTTCGGCGGGTCCGCGTGCCGTGGTGAGTGCGCCGCGGTCGATGGTCAGGTGGAAGGTTTCGTCGTCCACCTGGAATTCGTACGTTTCCGAGACCTCCGGCAGCCGGCTCGCGTCCGCCATCGACTGGACGGCCAGCAGCGCCCAATGCGGGCGGGTGACCATGTCCGCGCTCGGTTCGCCCAGCAGGCCGATGCCCCATTTCGACAGCGCCAGCACCGGTTCCCGCAGTTGTTCGCCCAGCGGGCCGAGCCGGTAGGCGTGTCCGGCGCCGGTTTCGGAGCGTTCGACGATTCCGGCGCCGCTCAGCTTCTTCAGCCGGTCCGCCAGGAGGTTGGTGCCGATGCCGGGCAGGTCCGCGAGCAGTTCGGTGTAGCGGCGCGGGCCGAGCAGCAGTTCGCGCACGATGAGCAGCGTCCAGCGTTCGCCGACGGTGTCGAGGGCGGCGGCGAGCCCGCAGTACTGGCGGTACTGGCGTTCTCCTCGGGCGGTGGTCGTCACCAGCCCACCTTACTACGCGATTTTCAAGTACGGCGTCAGGGCCGCCCGGAGCTGCTCGGGGACCGGGACCGGTTCGAGTCCGGCGGGGCCGCGGGTCATGCAGGCGACCGACTGGTGCCCGCGCGCCACCAGCTGCGGCACCGCGACCTCGGTCCGGTAGTAGTCGAACGCCATCGCCACCCGGTGGCCCTCGAGTTCGGTCAGGGTCATGCGCAGTTCGACGACGTCCCCGGCGGTCAGTTCGCCGAAGTACTCGCAGCCGCAGCCGGTGGTGACCACGGCGAAGCCGTCGGTGAGCGAGGCGAGGACGTCCGGGGCGTGCTCGGCGAGGAACCGTTCCCGGCAATGTCCTTGCCAGCGAACGTAATGCGCGAAGTAGACGTTGCCGACGAGGTTCGTCTCCTCCAGCGTGACGGGATGGCGGTACCGGTAGGCGGGGGTCATGCGACGCCGACCGTGAGCAGAGCGATCGCGATCGGCAGCGGGTAACCGTCCACAGTGAACACCGCGGAGGCGATCCGCGCGCGGCCGGCGGCGAGGACGAGCCAGCCTCCGTCGTACGCTCCGGAAAGCCTTGCCTCTGAAGGACTCGCGCTCACCTGGGTCAGGCACCGCGTCACTGTCGAGACCCGCGCGGCCAGACGTTCGGGCGGCTCGTCGCACGGGCCTGAGAGTACGCGGAGCAGTCTGGGGTCTGGCGGTTCGTGTGGTTCCACGAATTCCCAGGCGCAAGCGGCCGGGCAGGAACTGCCGGCGTCCACGCTGAACGGTTCGCCGATCGATACTCGCAACGACGGATCGAGCCCGAGCGCCACCGCTGTCCGGGTGATCGCCACGGACAACAAGGACGCGGGCCACGGCCGGTCGTCGGGCAGTGAGCCGGTGTCGGCCAGGCGCAAGCCGGTCCAGCGGACGGCGGTGCGGCCGTCCGCGTCAGTCGCCGCGACGTTCCAGGTGTAGCGGCCGTCCGCGGCGTCTTGTTCGGTGCCGCGGAGTTCCCACGGGCCTGCCGCGCGCGGGTCGAAGTCGACGCGGTCGCAGGCGACGGGCAACAGCCGACGCGTCGGGACGCAGGCTTGGAGGACGTGCACGGTGGCGTCGTGGGCGGCCGGATCGCCGAGTACCGAGGTGAACCAGGGCTCGTCGTTCGGGGTGATCGTGGCCCGGCACGACCACGGGTCCGGGACGGCTGCCGCGGTGACCCGGCGGAACTGTCCTTTGTGGAACAGAAGCCGGTCGTACAGTTCGGTCGGCTCGATGCGGCCGTGGTCCGGGACGACCGGTGGCGGCGCGGTGTTTTCGCTGGCAGACAAGGGGAAAGTGGCGGTGAAGTGGTCTGTCTGGAAAGCGGATTCGGCACAGCGCAGCACGGTGGTGATCACGTCGCCGTCCCGCAGCGCGCAAACTCGGACAACGTGCTCGCCGGTGTCGGGAATGATGATTGGCCGGTCGAACTTGACGTCGCACGCGGTCGTCAGGGCCCGGTCAGCGACCGCAGAAGCGGCCTGTGCCATGGCTTCCAGCCCGACGACGGCGGGCAGCAGGATTGCTCCGTCGACCCGGTGACCGTCCAGCCACGGGTCGGCGCGGAGGGAAAGGGTGGCGTCGGCGACGAGTTCGACGCCGGGGTGGCCCGCTCGGATCCGCTCCAGGAAGCGGCCGGTTCCGGCCGGGAATTCAGCGCCGAGCCGTCCGTGCACGGACACGTCGGCGGGGGTCGACGGCACGCGCAGCAGCCGCAGGAACAGTTCGGTTCCGTCCTCGACCGGGATCGGCGTGGCACCGGAGCGGGCGAGGGCTTGCGCCGCGCCCATGCGTTCGGCCATGCCAGCACCCGACCACGCGGACCAGGCGATGTCGAGCACTCGGCAGGACGGCACCTCCCGGGCGAGCCGTCGAGCCTCGGCGCGCAGGAGGCCGTTGGCCAGCGCGTAGTGGCACTCCCCCGCCATCCCGGCCGACCCGATGACTGAGCCGAACGTGACCAGCAGCCGCAGCGATTCGGGCGGGACGGCGGCGAGCAACGCGCGCAGACCGGTGACCTTCGGACGCAGGTGAGCGCGGATCCGGTCGGGCGTCAGGTCGGCGAATCGGGCGGGTTCGTTGATGCCGCTCGCGTGCAGCAGGGCGGTCACCGGGCCGGTTTCGGCGGTGAGTTTTTCCACGGCGAGCGCGACGGCATCCGGGTCGCCGACGTCGGCGGCCTCGTAGGCGACGCGGATCACATCCGCCCTCAGCCGGTCCAAGTTAGACCGGAGGAGGTCGTCGGTCTCCGGATGGGAGCGGCCGAGAAGGGCGAGCGCGAGCCCCGTCGTTCGGGCCAGGGCGTGCGCACACTCGTAGCCGATGCCTTTGCCGCCGCCGCTGACCAGGAGCACGTCTTGCTCGTCGAGGAGGGTTTCGTCCGGCTCCGCGGCGACGAGTTGCTCGCGCGGTTCGTACCAGGAGCCGTCCTCGCCGAGGACTAGTTCGCGGAATCGGCCGGGCTCGGCGTGGAGTGCTGAGAAATCCGCGGTGCCGACCGGGACCTGAGCGAGGGTGATGCCGATCCCGGGGTGTTCCTGGTGCAGCGAACGGAAGAAGCCGCTGAGCGCGCAGTCGTGCGTCACGACCACGAGCGCCTGATGGCGCAGGGCTTTCCGCCCGGCGTCGAGCAGCGCCTCGACGTCTTCCGGGTCGGCGAGGCACACGGTTTTCGTCGGACGCCACGGTTCCGGCCGGGCTGGGGCCAGGACCTCGGTAAAGCAGCCGGTCCAGGGCCGCACTCCCGGGGTCTCCACGTCGGGTTCCGCGGTCTCCGGGAGCCGTTCGATCTCCGCGATCACCTCGCCGACCGAGCTGTCGGCGAACGCCATCGACACCGACGGGAGCTTCCGGCCGAGCGCCGACGCCGCCTCCACGACGAGCTGGGTCGCCCGGAGCGAGCTCAGGTTGAGGTCGGCGAGGAGGCGGGCGTCGGAGCCGATGAGCGCCGCGTCGAGTTCGGTGGCCTCGGCGAGCAGGCCGGTGACGGTCGCGGCGGCATCGCGAGCCGGAGCAGCGTCGAGCGCTTCCCGCGGTTCAGGGATCGCCGAGGGTGCTGCCGAACACGGGTTCGTCAGGAACTCCGGTTCGTGGTCGAGGTCCAAGGGACGCGCGGCGCGTCCGGCGAACCAGCGGGCGAGGTTCGCGACGGCTCCGGCGGCGAACAGCGCGGCAACGGAGTCGGCGGCTGCCCGGTCGCCGGATGAGCCGATGTCCAGGCTGACTGCCTCCCGACCAGCCAAGGTGCTCAGAGCCCGGCCGGGGCCCGCCTCGACAAACAGGTCCGCGTCGACGGCCTGTACGGCGGTCCGGAACTGCACCGGCGCGCACAACTGCCGGACGAGCAGTTCGCCGAGATCATCCTCGTCGGTGAGCGGGCGGCCGTACACAGTGGACACCACCGTGCGCCGCACCGGAGCGAGCCCAATGCCCTTGAGGAACGCACGCCACGGCTTGGTGCAGGCAGCCATGGCGGGGCTGTGGAAGCCGTGCGACACCGGAAGCCAGGTGACGCGGAACCCGCGCCGCTCGGCTGTTTCCGCCACCGTCTGGAGTTCGGCCACCGAACCGGAAAGCACCTGCGACAGAGCGGAGTTGTCGGCGGCCAGCACGACGTCCGTGCCGGTACAGAGCGCCTGCGCCTCGTCCGCGCTCGCCGCGACAGCGAGCATTCCGGTGCCTGACGTGCCGTATTTGCCCATGATCCGGCCGCGTTCGACGGCCAGCCGTTCACCGTCCTCGGCAGACAGACAGCCCGCCCACGTGAGCGCGGCCAGTTCGCCGAGACTGTGTCCGATCGCCGCGCTCGCGGTGACGCCAAGTTCGTCGAGCCGCGCGAGCGCCGTGCGGCAGGCACGGTAGATCGCGGGCTGGGCGAGCGTGGTGTCGGCTGGTTCCGCGCCGCTCGCGCCTTGTCCGGGGAAAAGCAGCGCGACCCGGCCTGGCACAGCGTTGCCCAGCCAACAGCCCGGGGATGCCGCGAGCTGACCATGGGGCAGCGACGGCACCTCGGCGGCTGCGCGGGCGGCGAGAGAAGCCAGCTCAGCCGGAGTGCGGGCGACCAGCGCGGCGCGGACGGGCCCGGCGGTGCCCAGGCGTCCGTATTGGCAGGCGAGGTCGTGCAGCTCGACTCGCGACAACCGCGGTGCTGCCTCGGCGATCCGGGTCAGTTCGGCGGCGACGAGAGCGGGGTCCGGTCCGCTGACCGCGATGACGTCGAATTCCGGGGTCGGCCGATCCGCCACCGACGACCGCACCGGCCGGGCCCGCGCCGGAGAGCCCAGCACGACGTGGGTGTTGATGCCGCCGAACCCCATGGCGCTCACCCCGGCGAGCCGGCGGCCGTCCGGCCAGGGCTCTGCCTCCGATAGCACCCGCAGGGTCTCGCCCAGCGCCGGATGCGGCGTCGCGCAGCCGGTGGTCGGCGGCAGCAGCCCGGAGGACACGCTGAGCGCGGCTTTGACCACCCCAGCGGCCCCGGCAGCTGCTTTGGTGTGCCCGATGTTCGCCTTGACCGAGCCGAGCGCGGCGGCCGACCTCGCCCCTGACCGGGCCCGGTTCAGCGCTGTCAGCTCGACCAGATCGCCGACCGCCGTTCCGGTGCCATGGCCCTCGTACAGCCCGATCTCGGCGTGCTCGATCCCGGCCATCTCGCCCGCGCGGCGCAGCGCGAGCAGCTGCCCGTCCGGCTCGGGCCGGGTGATGCCGCCGCGGCCGTCCGAGGAAACGCCCCAGCCGAGGATTTCCGCGTACACCGGTAACCCCGTCGCGCGGGCGTCCTCGGCGCGGGCGAGCGCGAGCATTCCGCAGCCCTCGCCGGGCCAGAAGCCCGCCGAACGCTCGTCGTAGATCCGCATCTCCTCGGCAGCCAGCGCACCGGTCTTGGCGAAGCCGACCAGCTCGAACGGGTCGAGCGACAGGTCGACTCCCCCGGCCAGCGCGAAATCGGCACTACCGTCTCGCAGCGCACGGCAGGCGGTGATCACGGCGAGCATCGACGAGGCGCACGCACCGTCCACTGTGTACCCGCCGCCGTGGAAGCCGAAGTGGTTGCAGATGCGGCCCGCGATGGTGTTGGCGAGACTTCCGGCCAGCGTCTCGTCCCCGACCTCGGGAAACGCTGCCAGGTACCGCTTTTCCGCTTCCGCGAGGTCGACCTCGGACAGCGTGGCGCGCAGGACGTCGCGGACGTACGGCCAGCGCAGCCGCAAGGTCCGGGCGCGGGTCACTTCGCCGGTCAGGCTGTTGCCGACCACGACGGCCACCCGATCCGCGTCCAGGCCGGCGCCTGCCGGATGGCCCGCGTCGGCCAGCGCCCGGTCCGCGGTTTCCAAGGCGAGCCAGTGCGCGGGATCGGCGGCGCGGAACGTCGCGCCGGGAATCCGGAACGCCTCCCGGTCGAACTCCCAGTCCGCCAGCACCGCGGCCTGGGTGCTGTAGGTCCGGTCGGGGACGCTGGCGTCGGCGCTCCAGTAGTCGGCGAGGTCGAGGCGCCCCGGCGGCAACTGCCGGAACGCGCGGCGCTGGTGCAGCACGGTTTCCCACAGCTGCGCCGGGTCGGCCGCGTCCGGGTAGCGGCAGGCCATCCCGACGATCGCGATCGGCTCGCCGGGTTCGCGGCGGGTCATGCGGGCTCCCGGGCCGGGACCGGCTCGGCGGCGGTGCGCGGCGCCGGGACCAGGACCGTCCATTGCGGACTCTTCCGGGCGGCGATCGCGAGCATCGCGGCCCGCAGCGTGCAGGTGATCGTCAGCGCGAAGAACAGGCCGAACACGACGTGGAACTGCACGAGCGCGCCGTACACCGCGGCGGTGGCGAGCCCGAAGTACACCTGGTTCCGTCGCGAAGACGGCGTGGTGCCCGGGTCGGTGATCATGTAGTTGGTGAACAGGACGAACGCCGTACCAGTGATCGGCAGCACCGCGCTGACCAGCGAAATGTCGGTGAACAGCGCGCGCAGCAGGGCTTGGGCGAGGAAGCCGCCGACCCAGCCGAGGATCAGCGGGAGCTTGCCGGTGAGCTTGGCGTTCAGCATGGTTCCGGCGACCAGCAGCAGGGCGGGCACGAGCGCGCCCCACCAGCCGGTGACCCATTCGGTGAACTCGTACGGCGGCGCGATGCCGACCCAGCCGAACAGCAGCAGGACCACCACGATTCCGACGTTGCTCGGGTTCAGCACGTGCCTGCTCTTGCCGCCGATCCGCACCCGCACGAGGTACTTGGAAGCGACCCCGACCACCGCGGCGAGCACCGTCGGCATGAACCGGTCGTTGGCGTACAGGAGCATCGCGCACGCCATGCCGGTGATGTAGGCGGGGAGCAGGAAATCGACCACCGCACCGGGTTTGCCGAGGTAGCGCGGGCGACGTCCGGCGGCCGCGGCCTCCACGGACTCCAGCACGATCTCCGCGGCCAGCGCGGCGAACACGGCGACCACCGGGGTGAGATACGCCTGTTCGAAGCCGAGCACGGTGTGCCCGAGCACGGTCAGCACGGTGATCGACGCGCCGAACCGGCGCAGGGCAGCGGAACGGCGTTCGCTCGGCGACTTGGTCACCGGTCCTCCTCGATGGTGCCGTCGGGGTTGAGCCGCAGCTGGTGCCAGCCGGGCGGAAGCGTCACCGAACCCTCGTGGCGGTGTCCGCACCCGTCTCGCCACGCCAGGCGGACCGGCACCGTGGACGGCGGCTCGCCGCCCAGACCGAAGTGCAGGTCAGGGGCGTTGACACCGTTGTGCCCGTTGGCCGGGTACACCTGTTCCAGCCGCTTCCCGCCACCGGGTGCGGCGACCTCGGCCTCGGCTCCGATAGCGGGCGAGGCCGGCCCGCCTGTCCCGCACGCGGTGCCGCCGACGGGTTTTCGCAAGCGCAGTCCGAGGAAGGCACCGGCCGGCGAGATGTTGCGGTACAAAGTGGACGGTGCCCACTGGTTGGCGACGACGAAGTCGAGCCGCCCGTCGCCGTCCACGTCGCCGACCGCGAACGCGCGGCTCACCGCGTCGGTCCCGACTCCGACCCGGTCCGCGACGTCCACGTAGCGGCCGTCCGCGCCGCGGGCGAAGAACGAGTTGTGATCATGCCCCGACAGATCGGTCCCCTCGGTGAATCGCGGCCACAACGCGGGGTGGCTCAGCACGAGGTCGTTCGACATCGCGGTCTCCTGCAGTTGCGCCCACCGGTTCACCTCGCCCGCGACGAACCCGGTCGCGTGCATGACCTCGTCGGAGCCGGAGTTGGCGAAGTCGGCGGCCTTGACGTCCCACGACCATCCGGTGCGGGACAGGCCGAGGTCCTCGCTATGATCGTCGTAGGGTGCCACTCCCTCGCGCAGTCGGGCGGCTGTCTGCGCGCGGTCCATAGTGGACTGATAGGCGAAGTTGCTTTCCTGCAGCGCGTACGGCTCGGTGATGTTGCTGACCAGGATGTCCGGGACGCCCTTCGCGTCGAGGTCGGCGAAGGCCACGCCCATGCCCTTGAACGAATCGTTGCCCAGCACTTTCGATTTCGGTGTCGTCGCGTGCCTGGTCCCAGTCGCCGTGCGGAACGCGACGCGGCCCGGAGCGGACTCGTTGACCAGCAGGTGATCAGGACCGAAGTCGTTCGCCACGTAGAGATCCGGCAGTCCCCGGCCGCCGATGTCCTGGGCGCCGAGCGCGATCGCCCACCCGGTTCGCGTCTCCGGCGGGAAAGCGTCGGGCACCTCAGCGAACTGCCCGGCTCCGCTGGAGCGGAACAACCGGAGCGTGCCCCCGTTCGCGGCGTGCGACAGCGAATCGTTCATCGTCAGTTCCGGCTGGTGCGCGGTCGGATCGAGCACGCGTGCGCCGTCCGGGAAGTAGTTGCCGAAGACGAGATCGGTGTGCCCGTCGCCGTCGAAATCGCCGATGGTGGCGGCGTTGGTGTTCCAGACCTGCCACGGGCTGACCAGTTCGCGCGCGCGGAACGCGGCCGCGGACGTCGCGGCCCCCGGCAGGCGCTCGAAGACGACCGGCGAACGGCCCCAGTAGTAGACGACGACGTCCTGGCGGCCGTTCTCGTCGACGTCCGCGGGCAGGCACCCCATCGGAGCCGCGAAGGACGGCATCTCCAGCCCTGACGGCGTCAGCGCGAACGGCTGGTATCGCGCGCCGGTGCCAGGGGCGGGCTCGACGGTGACCGTGTCCGTGCGCGGGTCTACCAGGCAGACGTCGTGCGCGACCGGGCCGCCGTCCGCGGCGAACAGGCCGGTCGCCGCGCCCACGGAAGAGATCCACGACCGGATCTGTTCGTACGCCGGGGCGACGGTCCGCACGTGGCGTCCGCCAGGCGCGTTGTCCGGGCTGACCGGCACGGCGGCGAACGAGAACTGGTGTGCCAGCTCGGTTTCCTCGGCCGAGGACGACTGCGGAACGACTGTGAACGCGAACACCGCCGCGCAGCCGAACAACGCGACCACGCGGGCGAGATGCCGGCGCAGAAAAGGCCTCATCGGCTCTTCCTCTCCCAGAGATACCGGATTTCCGCGCGCCAGCGCTGGTAGTGCGCGAGCGTCGACGGAGCGGGCAGCCGGCCGAGCGCCTGGTCGGTCCAGTCCGCGGCGGCGCCGGTGCTGGTCCCGGCCAGCACCTCGGCCGCTTTGTCGGTGTGCGCGGGCACGATTCCGCTGACCCGCCGCGCGGCGCAGGCGAACGCGCACCCCTGTGCCAGATGCGCGCGCAGCGGCCCGGACAGGTCGGCGAGCCGGGCGAGCTCCCCGGCATCGGCACCGCCCGCGTACGTCGCGGCGAGGCCGACTCCGCTCCACAGGTCCGCCTGCCGTTCGACGGGGAATTCCGCGATCCGCAGCGCGACGCCGTCGGGGTCGGCGCATTCGCAGAACCACAGCGCCCGGCCGAGCCCCTGGTCGCGGATGTGCCGCGGTCCGAGGCCGATCCCGGGTTCGACGCGATGGCGGCCGACTGTCCGGTCGGTGTGGAAAAAGCCTTGGTGGAAGCCGAATCCGTCCCAGGCCAGCCACCGCAGCAACGGATCCGTTCCCGCGTTCCGCGACGGGCGCAGCCGCAGCCGTGCATAGGCCCAGCCGATGCCGACGTGCACGAGGTGCGGATAGTCCGCGGCCGGTCCGTTCAGCAGGGCCGCGACCCGCCCGCGCCGGGCCGGGAGGAGCAGGTCCAGCAGGGCGCAGCCCATTCCCGCACCCTCGAGCGCGAACCCGCGCAGCTCCGGTTCGAGCGCGGACACCCGCTGCCCGAGCGCGTCCCGGTCCGGCTCGACCGAGGCGTTCAGTCCGGTCAGGAACGCTCGCCCGGACGCTTCCAGGACACCGCGGGCGGGGCCGGGACGAAGCCGGAACCGGCGCAGCCCGAAGTCGACCTGCCTCATGTCCTGGCGCAGCGCCCTGGCCACGACGCCGGGCATCACCGCGTTTCCTGAGGCATGGCGACGACGCGTTCCATCAGGGCGGTGACCAGCATGGGCCGGGCTTCGCGCTGGAAATCGACGTCGGGATGGAACTCGCGCACTGTGCCCTCCAGGACCAGCAGGGACAGAATCGGGAACACGAACTGCGGATCGGCGTGGAGACCGTGGCGGCGCTGGAGGTCGAACAGCTTGGCGGCGAACGAAACCAGGTCGAAGTCGGCCGCGCTGCGCCCGGTGTGCTCCTCCACCAGTGCGGACAGTTCGGCGCGGAATCCCGCGGGGTCGGACCCGGGCGGTGCCGTCGCGGTCGACAGCACGATGTCCGCGCAAGCCTCACCGTCGCCCTGGCTCATGCAGTAGAAGAACGCCGCGAACTTCTCCCGTGCGGACTCGGACAGCTGGACGGTGAAACCCGCGTCCAGCACGACGATCGAACCGTCTTCCCGGAAGTAGAGGTTGCCGGGGTGCAGGTCGCAGTGGACCACGCCGTCCAGGAACAGCATCCGGTACACCGCGCGCAACGCCGTGACCACCGCGTTCCGGCGCTCCTCCTCGCCGAGCTCTTCCGGACGGCGACGCGCCAGGCCGTCCAGGAAGTCCATCACCAGAATGTCCTCAGTGGACAGTCCGCGATGAACTCCGGGCACCGTCACTCCGTCGGCGGTGCTGAGCGCTTCGCGGAAGCCTTCCAGCCGCTCCGCTTCCCGCGTGAAATCCAGTTGCGCACGAATGCTTTCGGCGAGTTGCGCGGTCACCGCGTTGACCGGCGCCCCGCGCAGTATCGGCAGTCGGGCCGCCAAGCGTGCGCCGCATTCCAGCATCGCGAGATCGGCCGAGAGGGACCGGACGATCCCCGGCCTGCGCACCTTGGCCGCCACCGTCCGGCCGTCCGGGAGGTCCACCCGGTACACGCAGGCGATGCTGCCCGCACCGACCAGCCGCGGTTCGGCCGCGCCGAACCGCAGCGCGGGCGGCATCGTGCGCAGCGGGGCCGGACGAACCTGGTCGTGCAACCGGGAAAGCGCGCGGCATCCGCTCGGCGGCAGGAGGTCCGCCCGGGTGCTCAGAAGCTGGGCAGCCTTCACGAACGCCGGTCCCAGCGCCACCACGGTGTCCGCCAGCCAGACGTCCCGGTCGAACCGTTCGCCGCGCAGCCACGCCGCTGCCCTCGCCGGTCCCAGCAGCAGTGATCGTCCGGCGAGGACCGCCAAAGCCCGCGCCGCCCGCAGCGCCACCGCGCCGCCGCTGATTCTCGAAAACGTCATCTCTCCCCTTCGCCGTCCGGCCGCACTGCCGACGACCGACGTTACAACCAGTAGCGCAGCGAATGCACGCTGTTACTGCAAGACCATCCGTTCCAGCGAAACCGGGCCAGAAACACCCGGCCGGGCAAGCCGTTTCCCTTTCGTGGCCGGGAATCCGGTCCGGTTTGCTGCGCATGGTCGGCCGCGGGTCACCGCCACCGCCTCGTCCGCACCCTCGCCTGCCCCGATCCAGGCACGGAAAGGCACGGTGCGTAGCGACCGCCGGGCGATTTCCCTTACCGCGCGCGATAATCAGTCGACAGCGGCGGCCTGGTGCGCATCCTGGCCGGTGCGGGCAGCGGGAAAACCGACGCCGAGCTGATCCGCCGCGAGCGCGGTGCCTTCCAGCCGCGCGCGGATCTTGGCGAACGCGGTCTGCCGCGAGGTCGACTGGTCGTCCGCGAACGGGGAAAAGCCGCAGTCGTCACAGGTTCCGAGCTGCTCCACCGGGATATGACGAGCAGCGCGCAGAACCCGGTCGCGCACCTCTTCGGCCGTCTCCACGCGCGGGTCGATCGGGTCGATCACCCCGACGAACACGCGGACTCCCGGCCTGAGCTGATCCGCGATGACGCGCAGGACCCGGTCCGGATCGGGCTCGCTGGCCAGCTGGACGTAGAAATTGCCGACGGTGTGCCGGAACAGCGTCGGGAGCAGGTCGGCGTAATCGACGTCGAGGCTGTGCGTCGAGTCCAGGTCGCCGCCGGGGCAGGTGTGGACGCCGATGCGTGCTCGCTCGGATTCGCTGAACCTCGCCAGGACCCGGTTGTTCAGCTCGACGAAATCGCGCAGCACCTGGCCGCTGGGATCGAGTTTGAGCGACAGGCGTCCCTCGGTGAAATCGAGCTGGACGACGTGCGCGCCCGCGTCGAGGCATCCGCGGATATCGGCCTCGGCCCCGTCGACCAGGTCCTCGAGGAATTTCTCGCGCGAATAGCCGTCGATGCCCGAGGCCGGGTAAAGCAGCGACAGCGCGGAAGGCGCGATAACCGCTTGTTTCACCGGAATATTCGTGCACTGCCGCGCGGCCCGCACATACTGCTCGGCGTGCTCCTGGTAACGGAACGGCCCGGAGGCCAAACAGGGCAGCTGCCGCTGGTGGCCGTCGGCGAACGGGATGACGACGCCGTCCGCGGAAAGGTTGCCCGAGCCCGCGATCGGGTAGGTGACGAAGCTGGGTTTGCGCTGCTCGCCGTCGGTGACCACGGTCGCGCCCAGCTCCGCTTGCGTTTCGATGGTCTCGCGGACGGCCCGGTCGAGAACGGAGGCGAAGGCCGCGTCGCCGAGCTGCCCGCTTTGGCGCGCGGCGAGAGCGCCGAGCAATTCGGGCGAACGCGGAATGCTGCCGATGGGTTCGGAAGGAATGGTCATGCGGCGAGCCTAGAAGCGGCGGCACCGAGCGGAACAGGAAGGAACGCCGTTCTCCTCCTTTCGAGCCATTACCGGTTCGCCGGTGTTGACACGGAACCGCGGCGGGAAAACGCTTTATTGGCGCAGCGCGAAAAGCGTTTTCGCGGACGACGAAAAACTGACCGAGGGGACGGCGGCCCGTTTTCGGCCGCCGTCCCCTCGGTCAGCGTGCGCTCAACGCCAGCCCAGCTCCGGAGCGACGTGCGTCAGGATGCTCTCCAGCACATGGGCGTTGTAGTCGACACCCAGCTGGTTCGGCACGGTCAGCAGCAAGGTGTCCGCGGCCTGCACGGCCTCGTCCTCCTTCAGTTCCCGCACCAGTTCGTCCGGTTCGGCGGCGTACGAGCGGCCGAAGATCGCCCGGGTGTTCTCGTCGATCATGCCGATCTGGTCGCGCGAGTTGCGGTCGCTGCCGAAGTACGCGCGGTCCAGGTCGTTGGTCAGCGCGAAGATGCTGCGGCTGACCGAAACGCGCGGCTCGCGTTCGTGGCCCGCCTCCTTCCACGCCTCGCGGTAGGCCTCGATCTGCTTGCGCTGCTGGACGTGCAGCGGTTCGCCCGTCTCGTCGTCCTTGAGCGTGGAACTCTGCAGGTTCATGCCGAGTTTCGCCGCCCAGACGGCCGTCGCGTTCGAGCCCGAGCCCCACCAGATGCGGTCGCGCAGCCCCTCGGAGTGCGGTTCGAGGCGGAGCAGGCCCGGCGGGTTGGCGAACATCGGCCGCGGATTCGGCTTCGCGAAGCCCTCGCCTTCGAGGAGCTTCAGGAAGACCTCGACGCGGTCGCGGGCCATGTCCGCGTCGGTCTCGCCCTCCGCGGGGGCGTAGCCGAAGTACCGCCAGCCGTCGATCACCTGCTCGGGGGATCCCCGGCTCACGCCGAGCTGGAGCCTGCCCCGCGAGATGAGGTCGGCGGCACCGGCGTCCTCGACCATGTACAGCGGGTTCTCGTACCGCATGTCGATCACGCCGGTGCCGATCTCGATCTTCGACGTCCGCGCGCCGATGGCCGCGAGCAGCGGGAACGGGCTGCCCGCCTGCCGCGCGAAGTGGTGCACGCGGAAGTACGCGCCGTCGACGCCCAGCTCCTCGGCCGCGACCGCGAGGTCGATCGACTGGTGCAGGAAGTCGGCGGCCGACCGGGTCTCGGAGTGCGGGCTCGGCGACCAGTGGCCGAACGACAGGAAGCCAATGTTCTTCACGCATCGTCAAACGTTCAACTACCCCGTCTCATTCCCTGGCCGCCGCCGCGGCGGCGGAATGTGCCGGTGCGGGACGGCTGAGTGCCCGGTCGACCACGTTCCGCAACACCTGCGCCACCACCGGGTCCACCCGGACGGCGCCGTTGAACGTCAGCGACGACGCGCTGAACACGAAACCGCCGCCGGGCAGTTCCTTGCACGCCATCGCGGCGCCCGCGCGGTCGGTCGGGTTCGTGCCCTGCGCGATGACCCCGCTCGGCGGCACCTCGCCGTCGAGGCCTTGGAGCGTGTCGAACTCCCAGGCGCTCGCCGCGCCGTTGCGGCCGTGCGCGCCGAACTCGCTGCCGGCCGTCAGGCCGGTCCCGGCCAGGAACGGGTGGTCGCGCAGGACGCGGTACGGCGCGAAGGTCATCCAGCCGTCGTACTCGAAATTCACCCCGAGCAGCTGCGACTCCGGCAGGTCGTAGTGGTCGAGGAACAGGTCGCGGCTGCCGTCGGCGGCACGGAACGTCAGCGTGGTGCCCGCGGCGTCGAACTCCGCGCGTTCGTAGATCTGGTTGCCGCCGGTGGCGATCACGCTGCCGCCGGCCGCGAGGTAGCCGGCCAGGTTGATGCGCATGGCCATCGAGAAGTACTCCGGGTGCGAGCCGAGCACGACGGCGCTGTAGTCCTCGAGCCAGCCGCCGGTGTGCAGGTCGTGGTCGGTGTAGCAGTCGAACCCGACCTGCTCGGCACTCAGCCAGCGCAGCAGTTCCAGATCGCTGTAGAGCTCCAGGTCGTACTGGCCTTTCGGCGCGATCAGCCAGGTGTAGCTGGGCCGCAGGAACGAGATCACCCGCCGGACGCCGGCCTGGCCCTCGGAGTACTGGTCGTGCCCGCTCCAGCCGTTGTACGCGTGGTAGGTGTTGGTCGGCAGGACCACGGCGATCTTCTGCGCGGGCGCCGCGGGCCGCACCACGAACGGGATGTGCTGCACCCGGCCGAACCGGCCGGTCAACCGCGCGGCGTACACCCCGGACGGCCAGGTCGCGGGGATGTCCGCGGCGTAGCGCTCGGCCCAGCCGCATCCGGCGGACCGGTAGTTCGCGCCCACCATCTGCAGGCCGCCGGTGACGGTGGTCGTCCCGGTGACCGCCTCCGGGGTGTCCCCGCCGGGCGCGACGCGCACGAGCTGCGCGGTGACCGTGCTGAACGCCGTCGACAGCGCGATGGACACCCGCCCGCCAGCGGGCACGCTCTGCTGCTGCGGGTACCCCTGCAGCCCGGCGCTGCGTTCGACGGTGAACCCGTGCCCGACGACGATCCCGGTGCCGTTGTTGATCCAGCGCGGCCCGCCGTCGGTGTCGACCGTCTCGTGGTTGGTGAGGCGCAGTTCGACGAGATCGCCGTCGTCGCCCGGCACCGTCGAGTGGTCGATCCGGATGAGATAGACCGCGCCGTTGCCGCCTCCGGCGAACAGGTCCCGGCGGAACAGCTCGAACCAGTCGTTGTCGCCGATCGCGATGGGCTGCCCGTTGTTCGCCCATCCGCTGCCGTCGCGGTAGCGGAACCAGGTGAGCGCGCCGGTGCCGCTGACCGCGTAGATGACGTTCGCGGTGTCGGAGAACAGATAGCGCGCGACGTTGAACCCGTCGCCGAGCGCCTGCGGCGTTTCGAACGTGCCGTTGATCCGCCGCGACCGGTACAGGATCCCGTTGGCGTCCACGCACCAGATGACGCCGCCCGGGCCGCCGAAAATGCGCGGGAAGGCGTTGAATCCGGTGCCCACGACCACCCCGGTGCCGTTGTTGGCCCAGCTCCCCGCGCCGGTGTCCAGGTTGGGGACGAGCCGCTGGTAGTACAGCACCGTCCCGTCCGCGCGCACGCCGTAAAGGACGCCGTTCAGATCGCCCAGCACCGTGACGAAGTCCTGCCAGCCGGACCCGATCAGCAGCCCGCTGCCCTGGTTGGCCCAGTCGAACGCGCCGGTGGCCCAGCCCCGGTGCCGGTACCAGTAAAGCGCGCCGTCCGCCTGCACTGCGTAGACGATCCCGTCGCCTCCGCCGACGAGCCTGCTCCAGCGCTGGTGCGGATCGAACGCTCCGGTTTGCAGCGCTGCTTCCGGACGTGCTTCCGCTGCTTCGGCGATCGGCAATGCCGGACGGCCGCTGAGAATCCCCATGTCTCCCCCAGGAGTTCGGTGTGCGTCCCCTCGCACACGTCTGATGGGGTAAACGCTCGTCCGGGCGCCGGGCGTTTACCCGGCGGCCGGACTACCACCCGATCAGCCCAACGGCTCAGCGGGCGAGGCGTTCGAGCAGGACGACGGTCACCGTGTCCCCGGCCTCCTTGCCGATCGCTTTCCGCAGCGAGGCGTTGACCGGGAGTTTGTGGGTGCCGTCGCCGAGCGCCATGAAGGAACTGCGGAACGGTTCGCCGTCGACGGTGCCGCGGACCTTCACCAGGCCGCGGGTGCCGAAGAACTCCGCGGAACCGGGCCAGATCAGGTACGTGTGGCCGCCCTTGGCCGGGCTCTTGCGCAGGGTCGCGGTGAATTTCTCGTCGAGTTCGCCGGTCTTCATCGGGTTCTCCTTCGGATCGGGCGGGACGTTCACCTCGAGGTACGAACCTGGCCGCGGGATTTCGACACGGTACCGGCGGATCCGCGGAAATACCCAGGATCGCGCACGCCCGGCGCCGGAACGGTCACCCGTCCCGGCGCCGGACCGCTCCCCCTTTACCGCGTCCCGCGCCGGCCCCGCGCCGCCGCCGCCGGGACTGGGCCTCCGGTGATCGTGAATTGCGAGCCCGGTTCGCGGACCACGTCGCCGGTCGACGAGTTCGTGATCGTCACGTTCGACAGCGTCGCGCTGCCCCGGGCGCCGCTCATCGCGAGGATGCCCGCGCCGTTGTTCGACTTGTCGATCTTGACGTTGCTGATCGTCACGTCCGGCATCGAGCCGCCGCCGGTTTTGAATTGGATTCCGTCGTAGGTCGAATCGTGGATTTCCGTGTCCCGCAGCACGATGCCGGGGATGTCCTTGCCCTGGGCGAAGAACGTGATCGCGCCGAATTTCTGCTGTTCGCCCCAGAACACTCCGCCGCAGCGGTACAGGGCGTTGTTCGCGATCAGCGTCTGCCCGGAGAACGGCAGCGGGTCGTGGTCGGTCGCCAGCATGATGCCCGGGTAGTTCATCGTGTCGGAGACCAGGTTGTTCTCGATCTTGTTCCCGTACCCGCCGTAGACCGCGATTCCGTTGGCCCGCCACGGAAGCTGGACGGTGTTGTTGCGGAACACGTTGTCGTGCGCGATGTCGACGGCCGGGTCCTTCACGTACTGGTTCGCCCAGACCGCGAGCGAATCGTCTCCGGTGGTGCGGAACGACGAGTTCACCACCCGCGAGTTCCGGGTGCCGTTGGTGAAGTTGATGCCGTCGGCGTAGGTGTCGCGGATCCGCATGCCGCTGAACTCCAGCCCGTCGGCCGGGCCCCACAGCGCCGGGATGTTGCTGTAGTCCCGGCCGACCCACACGCCGACGTTCGCGTGCTCGATCCACACGTTCGAGATCTTCGTGCCGGTGCCGAACCGGCCGTTCAGCCCGACGCCGCCTTCCGCCCCGCCGTCGCCGCCGCGGATCCGTCCGGAGCCGAAGATCGCCAGGTCGGAGATCTGGACGTTCTTGTCGATGTCGAACCCGAAATTGCCCTCGTGCGGATGGTTGATGCCGCCCGCGTCCTGCGGCTGGATCAGCGAGTACAGCTGCGAGTACCACATCCCGGCGCCGCGGATCGTGGCGTTCGAGATGCCGATCTGGTTGTACTGCCCGCCGCCGTTGGGCACGTTCGGGTCGTCGGTCAGGATCTTGCGTTCCTGCCGCCACTGGCCCGGCGGGATCCAGACGCAGCTGATCACGCCGTTCTGGTCGTCGGTGACCGCGCGCTGGATCGCCGCCGAGTCGTCGATCCCGTCGTCGGGCACGGCGCCGTAGTCGGTGATCGACGTGCATCCGGCCGGTTTCGGCAGGGCCGGTGCGACCTGTTCGAGGTCGATCAGGTCGATGACGTAGTACGCCGCGGTGTCGCCGTTGTCGCGTTGCAGCTTGAACTTCGTGCCCGGCGGGTACGACTGCGTCAGCAACGCGTGCGATTCGTCGAACAGCCGCCGCGCGTCGCCGCCGGGAGTGTTCGTCAGGCCTTCGGGGTCGTCGGTGGTGCCGTAGAGCCAGCTGTGCGTGGACGACAGGTTCAGCTTCTGCGCGAAGACGCCGTTGACGTACAGGCTGATCGTCGCGTCCTGTCCCCCGCCACCGGGTGCGTCCGGGATCGAGTTGCGGACCACGATCGAGTTCGCCTGGTTCGTCGAGGTGAATTCCACGTACTGGCCCTGGTTCGCCAGGCGCACGGACTTCCGGCCGGACGATTCGGTGGCGAAGTTCGTGTGCCCGAATGTCCGCAGCGGATCGGTCTCCAGCAGCTGGCCTTGGTACTGCGCGGCTTCCGCTTCGTACTCGACGTACGGCAGCGCCGCGCCACGGCCGACCACCATCGCCTGCGAAAGCATGTTGTTGGCTTCGTTGGTTTCCTCGACCGTGTCCGTCGCGTCGGCCGTCGCGGTGACGGTCGCGTTCGCGGCGGTCCACGTGCCGGGCAGCGCGACGTTCGCCGTCGCCCCGGCTGCGATCGCGGGGGTGTCGCCGTTCAGAGTGGTTTCACCGGCGGTCAGCCGGGTCACCGAGGCTCCCGCGCCGCTCGTGCCGCGGTTGTGCACGGCGACGGTGAACGACACCGGCGCGCCGACGGCCGGGTTCGGCGGGTTCGACGTGATGCCGGTGACCTCGAGGTCCGGTCCCGGGGCCTGCGCGATCACCAGCTGCGTCGGCGCGGTGAACGTGTTGTTGGTTTCGTCCTGCTCGATCACCGAGTCGGCCGGGTCGACGGTGGCGGCCACGCGGTAGGTGCCCTGGGGTCGCTTGCCCGCCTGCACGGTCACCGTGGTGGACGCTCCGGCGGCGAGTGCACCGACCGGCGCGGACCCGAGGACGGTGCCGCCCAGGCTGACGTTGACCGTCGTCGCGGCGGCAGCGGCAGAGCCCGCGTTTCGCACGGTCGCCGACACAGCGAGGTCGCTGCTTTCCGTCGGGTTCGACGGGGTCCAGGTCGTGTCGGTGACGACCAAGTCCGGGTTGGGCGCGGGCGTGCCGAGTACCTGGAATTCGGCGGCCTGCCCGCCGGGCGCGCCGGAGTTGGCGAAGAACCGCAGCTGCACGTCCGAGGCGCGGCCGCTGACCGGGATCGTCACGATGTTCTGGTTGGCGGCCGGGTCGAAGCGGTAGTCGGCTCGTGCGGACAGCGTGGTGAACTCCCCTGCGCCCTGGGCGCGGCCGAGGATCTCGAAGTTCTGCGTCCGCGCGCCCCAGATCGGGTCCGGGTTGAGCTTCACGACGACCGAAGACAGGTCTGCGTCGGCGCCGAGCTTTACTGTCAGGGTGTTCGGGTAGCCTGCGGAAGACTCCCAGTAAGTACCCGTGTTGTTGTCATTCGCGTTGGCGGCCGCGAACGCGCCGACCGTCGAGGACGCTTCGATCGGCTTGCCCGCGGCGAGGTTCTGGCCGGTCTGCGTCCCGGCCCGGACCACGTGGTTGCTGTCCGCGGACTCGTTCCCGGCCGCGTCCTTGGCGCGGACGAAGTATTCGATCCGCGTGCCCGCCGGCCGGTGCTCGGTGAACGCGGTGCCGGTGACGGTGGTGACGGGCGTGCCGTCGCGGTAGACGGTGTAGCCGGTGACGCCGACGTCATCGGTCGAGGGCGACCAGGTCAGCTTGACCTGCCCGGAGGCGGGTTCGGTCAGCGTGACGTTCGCGGGCGCGGTCGGTGCCTGCGTGTCGCCGGTGTCCGGGCCGTACAGCTCGAACTCCGAGAGCTGCGCGGCGGGCCACTGCGTGTTCGCGGTGACGTCCAGCCGTACGTAACGCGCGGACGCGGTCACCGGGATGGTCACCGTGCCGGAGGCGAAGGTGTAGCCGGTCGAGCGGACCAGGTCGGTGAAAGACGTGCCGTCGGCGCTGCCGCGCACGGTGAGCGTCTGGGTGCGGGATTCCCAGGTGGCAGGCAGTTTCAGCACGATCCGCGAGAGCGGCTTGACGGAGCCGAGGTCGGCTTGGATCCATTGCGGGAAGGCGTTGTTGGCCGATTCCCAGTAGGTGGCTTGGTTGCCGTCGAAGGCGTTGGCGACCGGGTAGCCGGGCTGCACGCTGCTCGCCGAGACTGTGCGCGTCAACGGCACGTCGGCGGCGTTCGGAGCCGGACCTGGCGAGGGTCCGCCGGCCGCGGCGGCTGGGGTGAGGCCTGCCGCGAGCAGCCCTGCGGCCAGGAATCCGGTGACGAGCCGGGACAAACGCATGCGTGTCATAGCGTCTTCTCTTCTTTCGCGGGGACGGGGAGAAAGGGCGGGTGCCCGCCGGGAGGACCGGGCGGGCACCCGCGCGCTCAGGTGCGGTTGATCGTGAACGTGGTCGTCGTGTTCCGGATGTCCTGGTCGTTGTCGCTCAACGCGAGCCCGGTGAACGTCGCCGACCCGACCGCCGGGCCCTGGCCGGGTTCGGGCAGTTCGTTGGCCCAGATCCCGATGCCGGACTTGGCGTCGAACTCGTCGCCGCTGCGGTGCGCCCCGCTGATCGACACGTTCGTCAGCACCGTGTCCTGGACCGGGTTCTCCGGCTGGCTGCCGTCGTATTTGGTCTGGAACATGATGCCGCTGTAGGTCGGGCTCTGGATGTCCACATCGGACACCCGGATGCCGCGGAACTCCTTGGACGCGGAGAACATCCAGATCGCCGGGAACGTCTGCTTGCCCCAGAAATGGCCGCCGGTGCGGACGAGCGAGGCGTTCTGGACAGTCGTCGGCTGCGGGCCGAACCCGAGGAACGGGTAGCCGAAGTCGAGCGAGCTGAGCGTGATCCCGGAGTACGTCAGCGTGTCCGCGATGTAGAGGTTCCGGAAGGTGTTGTTGTACCCGCCGTACACCGCGATGCCCGCCGCGCGCCACGGAAGCAGCACGGTCAGGTTCTCGAACACGTTGTCGTACTGGTTGCCCTGGTTGAGATCCGTGGCGGCGAACAACGCGAAGCTGTCGTCGCCGGTGGACCGGGCCTCGTTGTTGGTGACGTGGTTTCCGGTGCTGCCGTTGGTGAAGTTGACGCCGTCGGCGAAGGTGTCGCGGATGCGGGAGTTCTTCACCGTCGAATTGTCCACATTGGTCGCCCAGAGCAGGCACATCTGGTGCTCCACCCAGATGTTGTCGATGGTCATGTTCGTGACGCCGGTGAAGTTGAAGACCTTGCCCGGGCCGTCGATGCGGGACGTGTAGTTGCCGAACACGGCGAACCCGCTGAAGGTCGACCCGCTCGCGCTGGCCTGCGCGTCGAATCCGATGTCGGTGTTCTCCTGTCCGGACGGCGCGGTGAACCTGGTGAACCACGGCCCGGCGCCGAGCACCGTGACCGGTTTGCCGTACACGGTGACCTTGCTCGTCATCGGGTACTGCCCGGCCGGAAGGTAGACGCCGGTCAGGTTCGGGTCCTGGCGGACCTTGTCCAGCGCGGCCTGCACGTCCTGCTGGCTGAACCCGGCCGGGACCGCGTAGTGCGCCGGATCCGGGTTCGCGGTCGCGGCGGCCAGCTCGAAGTTCACGAAGTCGATCGCGTAGTTCGAGCTGTTCGCGGCGTCCTTCTGCAGTTTGATCTTGTGCCCGGCGGGGACTGTCGTGCCGAGCAGCATGCTGGCCTCGTCGTAAATGTGGCGGGCCGGTCCGGCGCCCGGCGAGTTGCCCGGCGAGGCTTCGGCGCCGTAGAGCCACGCGTAATGCGAGGTCAGGTCGATGGCCTTGAGGAACGTGCCGTCGACGTAGACGTTCAGCGTCGAGTTCTGCCCGCCGCCGCCCGCGGCGTCCGGCATCGAGAACCGGGTGACGAGCGTGTTGGTCGCCGCGCGCGTGGTGAACTCGACCGAGGAGCCGGTCGCGTTCAGCGTCACAGCTTTGCGGCCCGACGCCTCGCCCGCGAGATCGCCGATCGTCCGATTCGGACCGATCACCGCCGCACCGCCCGCGACGACGCCGTCTTCAGCTTCGTACATGTCGTACGGCATGTTGGCACCGCGGCCGACGAACAGCGATTGCGTACTGGTGTTGTTGCCTTGTTTAGCCGGAAGCTCGTTGGCATCGTTCGCGACGACCGTCTTCACTGTGTACCGGCCGTTCGCGGCGGTCCAGTTCCCGAGGTTGACCGACGCGGTGTCTCCGGGCGCGAGAACACCGGCGGAGGAACCGCTCAACGTCTTGACGACCGTCCCGTTCTGGTCGGCGACCGTGACCGTGACGCCGTGGGCACCGTCCGCCGAGGCGACTGTGCCTTGGTTGCGCAGGGTCGCGGTGAAGGTCACCGTGTTGCCCGCCGCCGGATTGTTCGGCGACCACGCGGTGGCCGCGACGAGGTCGGAACTCTGCACCGGGCTGACGACCAGCGGCGCCGAACTGGTGTAGGAGTTGTTGTCCTCGTTCTGTTCGACGACGGTGTTGGCCTCGTCGACCTTCGCGGTCACGTCGTAACTGCCCGCGTCCCGGGCGCCGATGTTCGCCGACACCGTCGCGGACGCTCCGGCCGCGAGCGCGCCGACCGCCGCCGTGCCGACCTTCGTCTTGCCCAGGTACAGGTTGACGTCAGTCGCGCCCGAGGCGGCCGTCCCGACGTTGCGGACGGTCGCCGACGCCGTGATCGCGTCGGTCTCCACCGGTTTCTGCGGCGTCCAGGACACGGCCGAGACCGTCAGATCCGGGTTCGGCGCGGGCACGCCGAAGACCTGGAATTCCGCCGCCTGGCCGCCGCCCGCGCCGGAGTTGGCGGTGAAGCGCAGGCGGACGTCGCTGGCCCGGCCGCTGACCGGGATGGTCACGAGGTTGCCGCTCGCCGGGTCGAAGGTGTACGGCTGCGCGGGCGCCAGCGTGGTGAAGTCAGTCGCGCCCTGGTCGCGGCCCTCGACGGCGATCGTCTGCGTTCGCGTGCTCCACGCCGGGTCCGGGTTGAGCTTCACGACGACCCGGTCGAGGTCGGCGTGCGCGCCGAGCGCGACGGTCAGCAGGTTCGGGTACGCCCCGCTGCCCTCCCAGTACGTGGTCGCCGAGTCGTCGTTCGCGTTGGCCGCGACGTAGGTCTGCTGGGTCGACGAGGCCGTGATCGGCTTGTGCAGCGCGAGATTCGTGCCGCTCTGGGCGCCGTTGCGGGTCACCGTGGCACTGTTCGCCGACTGGTTGCCCGCCGCGTCGCGAGCCCGGACGTAATACGCAACGCTCGCGCTGGCGGGCTGATTGTCGGTGTAGGTCAGCACATCCCCCGCGACACTGCCGCGGAGCTGGCCGTTGGCGTACACGTCATAGCCGGCGACGCCGGTGTTGTCGGTGGACGCCGACCAGGTCAGCCGGATCTGGCCGCTCGCCGGTTCGGTGTAGGCGAGGTTGCCGGGCGCGGACGGGGGCTGCGTGTCGCCGCCCGCCGGGCCGTGCACCTCGAACTCCGACAATTGCGCGGCGGGCCAGCCGGTGTTGGCCGTGATGTTCAGCCGGACATAGCGGGTGCTGCCGGTGACGTTCACCGTGACCGTGTTGCCGGTCGCCGGGTCGAACCGATAACCGGCCGACGGCACGAGGTCGCTGAAGCTCGCTCCGTTCGCGCTTCCCTGCACCGCGAAGGTTTCGGTGCGGGCCTCCCAGTTCGCGGGCAGCTTGAGCACGAGCTGGGCCACGTTCGTCGCGGCGCCGAGATCGGCCTGAATCCATTGGGGGAACTGGTGGTTCGTGCTTTCCCAGTAGGTGGCCTGGTTGCCGTCGCCCACGTTGGCGACGGGATAGCCGGGGAGCTGGCTGCTGGCGGTGTACGTCGCGGTGGCGGCCTGGGCGGCGGGCTGGACGGCTGGCTTCGCGGCCGGAGCCGGCGCAGCACTCGCCGGCCAGGCGGGCGCGGTCAGGAGCAGGGACAGGGCGGCAATCGCGGCGCGCGCGAGTAGTCGCTTCGTTCTCATGGGTTTCCTCTGATCCAAGGAGGAGGGGACGACTCGGGAAGAAGCGCCCCGCGTGGCGCGGGACGGCAGGGACCAGGGAGCGGACCGGCGGGAACCGGGTCCGGGGGCGCACGAGAACAGCGCGGAGCGGTCGACATGGCACCTCTTCGTTGAGGCAGGGCAGGACGCTTGCCGCGATTGCCCGGGATCTCGTCAGGGATTTTCACTGATTCGTTCAAGAATTACAGCCCAACGACGGCGGTAAGTCAACGCCGTTCGTCGATCAGCGCCCCGCCCGACCAGCGGTTTCACGGAGAGAGCAAGCAAACCGGCCGCCTCGTCGGAAACTTGCGCTGGTTTGCGGTAACTTTCACTCATGACACGTCGTCTTGCCGAAGTCGCCCGCCAGGTCGGGGTCAGCGAAGCCACGGTCAGCCGGGTGCTCAACGGCAAGGCCGGGGTGTCCGCGAGCACCCGGGCCGCCGTGCTCACCGCGCTGGACGTGCTGGGCTACGAGCGGCCGACGCAGCTGCGCGGCGAGCGGGCCCGGCTCGTCGGGCTGGTGCTTCCCGAGCTGCAGAACCCGATTTTCCCGGCGTTGGCCGAGGTCATGGGCAACGCGCTGGCGCAGCAGGGCTTCACTCCGGTGCTGTGCACGCGGACCGCGGGCGGGGTGTCGGAGGCGGAGTACGTCGAGATGCTGCTGCAGCAGCAGGTGTCCGGCGTGGTGTTCGCCGGCGGGATGTACGCGCAGGCCGACGCCGCGCACACGCACTACCACCACCTCGTGGAACGCCGGCTGCCGACGGTGCTGATCAACGCGGCCGTCGACCACCTCGGGCTGCCGCAGGTGTCGTGCGACGACGCGGTGGCCGTCGAGCAGGCGGTCGGGCACTTGAGCTCGCTCGGCCACGAAAAGATCGGCCTGGTGCTGGGGCCGAGCGATCACGTGCCGTCGCGGCGCAAGCTCGAGGCATTCCGGGTGCACGCCGCGAAACTCGGGCTCCCGGTGCTCGACGAACTGGTGGAGCACGGGATGTTCTCCATCGAGGGCGGGCACGCGGCCGCGGCGCGGCTGTACCCGCGCGGCGCCACGGCGGTGCTGTGCGCGAGCGATCCGCTGGCGCTGGGCGCGATCCGCGCGGCCCGGCGGCAGGGGCTGTCTGTGCCCGGCGACATTTCGGTGGTCGGCTACGACGACTCGGCGCTCATGAACTGCACCGACCCGCCGCTGACCACGACCCGCCAGCCGATCGAGGCGATGGGCCGGGCGGTGGTCGAACTGCTGGTGAAACGCATCAACGGCGGGGAGGTCGCGGTGGAGGAGCTGCTGTTCGCGCCGGAGCTGGTGGTGCGTGGCTCCACCGCCCGCCGGACCTCGTGAGTGTTTATGCCGGTTCTAACCGGCATAAACACTCACGACTCACCCCCCGCACCCGCACCACCGCTAATGTCCACAAATTGCAGATTCTCATCAACTTCTTGCGGAGACACCGTCCGCGGCTCTAGGGTGACCGCCATCACCTGCTGTGCTCCCCCGCGAGATGAGGCTTGAGATGAGCAGACCCTGGTCCCCCGCCGTTCCCCGCCGGACGTTCGCCCTGCTCGCCGCGGCGGGCCTGCTCCTGGGCGCCAGCGCGTGCGGGGGCGGCGGCGATCCGGGGAGCTCCGCCGGGGGCAAGGTCACCATCACCGTCACCGGCCAGCCGCCGACGAGCCAGCCGTTCGAACGCGGCGTGTTCGACGCCGACGTCAAGGAATTCGAGGCGACGCACCCGAATATCCGCATCGAACCGCACGAAGGGTTCATGGACCCGAAGACGTTCGGCGCGAAACTGGCGGGCGGGCAGCTCGAAGACGTCTACTACGTCTACTTCACCGATCCCGCGCAGATCATCGCCCGGCACCAGGCCGCGGACATCACCGAAGCGGTCAAGAAAGTCCCGCACATCAACGACATCAAACCCGAACTGCTCGACAATTTCCGCGGCCCGGACGGCAAGCTCTACGGCCTGCCGACGATGAATTACACGATGGGCCTGCTCTACAGCCGCCCGCTGTTCCAGAAGGCCGGGCTCGACCCGGACAAACCGCCGCGGACCTGGGACGAGGTGCGCGCGGCGGCCAAGAAGATTTCCGCGCTGGGCAACGGAATCGTCGGATACGCCGATTACAGCAAGAACAACCAGGGCGGCTGGCACCTCACCGGCTGGCTCGCGTCGATGGGCGGCTCCGTCGCGCGCAAGGACGGCAGCAAATGGGTCGCCGATTTCGACAACGAAAAGGGCAAAGCGGCGCTCACCATGCTCCACGACTTGCGCTGGACCGACGATTCCATGGGCAGCAAGCAATTGCTGGAGGCCCAGGACGTGCAGCGGATGATGGGCGCGGGCCAGCTCGGCATGTACATGGCCGCCCCGGACAACGTCCCCGTGCTCGTCAAGCAGTTCAACGGCAAGTACGAGGACTACGGCATCGCCGGGATGCCGGACGGCAAGGGCACGCTGCTCGGCGGCGAGGGCTACATGATCAACCCGAAGGCGTCGCCGGAGAAGATCAAGGCCGGTCTCGAGTGGATCCAGTGGAAGTACCTCAACCCGGACCGGTTCGAGAAGCACATCAAGCAGTACGTCGACGGCAAGCAGCCGGTCGGGCTCCCGGCCGAGCCGACTCCGGACGTCTGGCAGGGCGCGGTGCGCGACCAGCAGCTGGCGCTGAAGGCCAAGTACGCCAACGTCCCCGCGCGGAACTACCAGTCCTATGTGGACTCCACAGGCACGATCAAGGGCAGCGTCGAACCGCCGAACGCACAGCAGGTCTACGCGATCCTGGACAGCGTGATGCAGGCGGTGCTCACCGATCGGAACGCGAATATCGACCAGCAGCTCTCGTCCGCCGCGGCGAAGGTCACCAGTGTCCTCGCCCAGGTCAAGTAGCCTCCTCGCCTGGCCCGCGACGTCCTCGTCGCCGGCCAGGCGACCGGCCGCCTCCCCCGCCGCGCGGCGCCGGGCCCGGCTGCGCCGCAAGCTCAAGGAGAACCTCACCGCCTACGGCCTGCTCTGCGCCGCGCTGGTCGTGTTCGCGATGTTCTCCTGGTACCCGATCGTGCGCGGAGTGCTGCTGAGCTTCCAGCAGGTCGACTTCGTGAACCCGCCCACCTGGGTCGGGCTCGACAACTTCGCCCGGCTGTTCGCGGACCCGCTGTTCGGCGTCGCCTGGCGGAACACGCTGCTGTTCACCGGTCTCGCGCTGGTTTTCGGGTTCGCGGTCCCGTTCCTGACCGCGGTGCTGCTCAACGAGATGCGGCACGCCCGCGCGTTCTTCCGGCTCGCGGTGTACCTGCCGGTGATGCTGCCGCCGGTGGTGACCGCGCTGATGTGGAAGTGGTTCTACGACCCGGGTTCCGGCCTGTTCAACTCCGCGCTCGGCGCGGTGGGCCTGTCCGGGCCGCAGTGGCTCGATTCGAGCGGCACCGCGATGCTGTCGCTGGTGTTCGTCTCGACCTGGGCGAACATGGGCAGCACCACGCTGATCTACCTGGCCGCGCTCGGCACGATCCCCGGCGAACTGTACGAGGCCGCGGAACTCGACGGGGCCGGGATGTGGAAGCGGCTGCGGCACGTGACGTTCCCGCAGACCCGGTTCGTCCTGCTGATGCTCCTGCTGCTGCAGATCGTCGCGACCATGCAGGTGTTCACCGAACCGTACGTGATGACCGGCGGCGGCCCGGACGATTCGACGGTGACCGTGCTCCTGCTGCTCTACCGCTACGCCTTCGTCTACAACGACTTCGGCTCGGCGAGCGCGATGAGCCTGCTGCTGTTCCTGGCGCTCGGCGTGTTCTCCGCGCTGTACGTCCGGCTGACCAGGAAGGCGGACCAGGCATGAGGACGCTCGTCTCGCCCGGCGCGCTGCGCAGCCGCCGCGGCAAGGTGGTCTACGGCGCCGTTTTCGCCTGCACGCTCCTGGTGTTCGTGCTCGCCTTCCTGTTCCCGCTGTACTGGGCGGTGACGGGGGCGATGAAGACGCCGCAGGAACTGGCGCAGACCCCGGCGACGCTCGTCCCGCACGAGTGGCATCCGGAGACCTTCGGCGAGGCGTGGGACCAGCTGAACCTCGGCAAGTACTTCCTCAACACCCTGGTCGTCGCGGGCGGCGCGTGGCTGGCGCAGATGGCGATCGACGTGCCCGCCGCCTTCGCGCTGTCGAAGCTGCGGCCGAAGTTCGGCAATGCCGTTCTCGGGATCATGCTCGCCACCCTGATGCTGCCCGCGGCCGCGTTGCTGGTGCCGACCTATGTCACCATCACCGATCTGCCGCTGCTGCACCTGAACCTGATCGACTCCCCCGCCGCGGTCTGGCTGCCCGCCGCCGCGAACGCGTTCAACGTCTACGTGCTGAAACGGTTCTTCGACCGGATCCCGGACGAGCTGATCGAGGCCGCGCGGCTCGACGGCGCGGGACCGGTGCGCACGCTGTGGCGGATCGTGCTGCCGATCTCGCGGCCGATCCTGGCCGTCGTGTCGATCCTCGCGGTGGTCACCGCGTGGAAGGACTTCATCTGGCCGCTGCTGGTGTTCCCGGACAGCGGCAAGCAGACGCTTTCGGTGATGCTGCAACGGGCCGCGATCGACATGCCGCTCAACGTGCTGACCGCCGGGATGGTGCTCGCCAGCCTGCCGATGGTGGCGCTGTTCCTGGTGTTCCAGCGGCAGATCCTGTCCGGGCTCACCGCGGGCGGGCTCAAGGGCTGAGCCCGCCCGCACCTCTCGCTTTCCCCCACCACGAGGAGGGTTTTTTCCGTGACCGCATCGCGAAGACAAGACAGCTGGTGGCGCACCGCGGCGATCTACCAGATCTACGTCCGCAGTTTCGCCGACGGCAACGGCGACGGCATCGGCGATCTCGCCGGCGTCCGCGCCCGGCTCGACCACCTGGCCGCGCTCGGCGTCGACACGCTCTGGTTCACCCCGTGGTACCCGTCGCCGATGGACGACGGCGGCTACGACGTCGCCGATTTCCGCGACATCGACCCGCTTTTCGGCTCGCTCGCCGAGGCCGAGGCATTGATCGCCGAGGCGCACGGACGCGGCCTGCGGGTGATCATCGACATCGTGCCGAACCACTGTTCCGACGAGCACCGCTGGTTCCGCGAGGCGCTCGCCGCCGGTCCGGGTTCGCTTGAGCGGCAACGGTTCTGGTTCCGTCCGGGGCGCGGTCCGGACGGCGCCGAGCCGCCGAACAACTGGAAGTCGCGCTTCGGCGGATCCGCCTGGACGCGGGTGCCGGACGGCGAGTGGTACCTGCACCTCTACAGCTCGCGGCAGCCGGATTTCAACTGGGACAACCAGGACGTGCGCGCGGAGTTCGAGGACGTCCTGCGGTTCTGGTTCGACCGCGGCGCGGACGGCTTCCGCATCGACGTCGCCGACGGGCTGGTGAAGGACGCGCGGCTGCCGGACGTCGAGGCGGGCGACGAGACGCCGTTCTCCGATCAGGAGGGGCTGCACGAGATCTACCGGTCGTGGCGCAAGATCGCCGACAGCTACCCGGGCGAGCGCGTGCTGGTCGGCGAGATGTGGCTGCCGGACATGTCCCGCACCGCGCGGTACCTGCGCCGCGACGAGCTGCATTCGGCGTTCAACTTCGATTTCCTGGTCTGCCCGTGGGACTCCGCGCGCTTCCGGGAGGTCATCGAGCGGACGCTGGAAGCGCACGACGCCGTCGGCGCGCCGCCCGCCTGGGTCCTGTCGAACCACGACGTCACCCGGCACGTCACGCGGTACGGGCGGGCGGGCGACACCGGGTTCTCGTTCGCGGACCGGCTGCACGGCAGTTCGGTGGACCTGGTGCTGGGCACCCGGCGCGCCCGCGCGGCGGCGTTGCTGACCATGGCGCTGCCCGGCGGGATGTACGTCTACCAGGGCGAAGAGCTGGGGCTGTGGGAGGTCGAGGACATTCCCGCCGAACTACGGCAGGACCCGGTGTGGACGCGCACGAACGGCGCCGACCCCGGCCGGGACGGCTGCCGGGTGCCGCTGCCGTGGTCCGGCGACGCGCCGCCGTTCGGCTTCGGCCCCGGCGGCGCGTGGCTGCCGCAGCCCGCGGATTGGCAGGCGTACACGGCGGAAGCGCAGGCAGGCGACCCGGCGTCGATGCTCAGCCTGTACCGGGCCGGACTGCGGCTGCGCGCGAATCTCAGCGGGGAGCTCGAGTGGCTTTCGCTCGGTGACGGCGTGCTGGCTTTCCGCCGGGGACCGGGATTCACGTTCGTCCTCAACTTCTCCGGTTCCCCGGTCCCGCTGCCGCCGCACGCGGAAATCCTGCTGGCCAGCGACCCGGTCACCGCCGAACTGCCGACGGACACGGCGGTCTGGCTGCGCTCCTGACCCTCGCTCGCGAAAAGCCGATCACCCCTGCGGTGGTCGGCTTTTCGCGGTGCTCCGCTGAGCGGGATCTCCTTGACAGCACCCCAGTGCGCGCCGACGATGATTCATCAGATGTATCGGCCACTCGCTTGCCCTGATTCCCCGGATGATCGAGAAATTCCGCGCTAGGCATCGGACCACTGGACTTCACTGTGGAGGTTCCATGACGACCTATCCTCGTCGGCACGCACTCGGCATGGCACTCGGCGGCGCGGTGCTGCTCGGACTGCCGAGCACCGCGGCAGCGGCGGGCGGGCCGGCGCAGCCGGTGGTGACGGACGGGGCGGGCACGCCGGTCGTGCCGCCGCCCCCGCCGGTGCCGGTCCCGCTCGACGCGTGGTTCGACAACGACGGCATCGACTCCGCGAGCGCGCACGACGGGAACTTCGACGGCTCCGGCTACACCTTCCCGGCGGAGCAGATCCCGGCGGGCAGCACGGTCACCGCGGGCGGCGTGCCGTATCTGCTCGGCTCGGCGGCGGCCGGGGCGAAGAACAACGTCATCGCGCTCGGCCAGCGCATCGACCTCCCGAAGGGCCGGTACTACGGTGCCGCGTTCCTCGTCGCGTGCAGTTACGGCAGCACCGGAGGCGACGCGACCGTCCACTACGCCGACGGCAGCACCAGCACCGCCACCCTGTCCGGCTCCGACTGGTGGGGCTCCGGCGGCGCCGTCGTCTCGACCTTCCGCTACGGCCCGGGCGGCGTCACCGACCAGAACCCGGTGTCGATCAGCACCGCGCAGGTGTGGATCGACCCGGCGCGCGAAGCGGTCGCGCTGACTCTGCCCAAGACCGCCGCACCGGCGGTGAACGTGGCGAGCCTGCACGTGTTCGCCTTGACGCTGCAGCCGATCGCGCAAGGCCGTTCGGCGACGGTCCTCGACGCCCGGGCGACCGCGAACCTGCTGCAGGACGGCGGTCCGCAGGCCGTCGAGGCGACGATCGTCAACACCGGCACCGTCTGGCTCGAAACACGCGACCGGATCACCGTCACGCTCGACGTCCCCGGCGGCCGGGTGCGCACGCCCGCGCCGATCCCCCGCCTCGCGCCCGGCGAACAGACCACGGTGCGGCTCGGCCTCACCGCCGACCGCGGCCTGCCCGCGGGGACTCCGGCGACCGGCCGGATCCGGGTGCTCGCCGACCGGTCGACGATCGCCACCCGGACCCTGCCGGTGCCGCTCGGCATCCCGGATTTCCGGCCGACCGACGCGTCGCTGTCCGCGCACCGCGCGCCGTATTGGTTCTGCGACGCCAAATTCGGCATCTTCATCCACTGGGGCGTGTACTCGGTGCCCGCGTGGGCTCCGGTCGGGCAGCAGTACGCCGAGTGGTACTGGAACAACCAGCAAGATCCCCACGGAGCGACCTACGCCTATCACGCGAAGACCTACGGCGAATCGTTCGTCTACGACGACTTCATCCCGAAGTTCACCGCCGCCCGGTTCGATCCGCGTTCGTGGGTGCGTCTGATCGAGGACGCGGGCGCGCAGTACTACGTGCTCACGTCCAAGCATCACGACGGTTTTGCCTTGTGGGACACCAAAGTCAGCGGCCGCAACGCCAAGAAGCTAGGCCCGCGCCGCGACCTCGTCGCCGACCTGTTCGCCGCCTCGCGCAAGTACACGCCGGGCCTGCGCAACGGCCTGTATTTCTCGCTGCCGGAATGGTTCAACCCGGACAACCCGTGGATGGGCCACGCGCCGCGCAATCCGTACACCGGCGCGCCGCTGCCCTACACCGGGTACACCGCCGGACGCGATTTCGTGAAGGACCTCCAGGCGCCGCAGGTGCTGGAGCTGATCTCCGGCTTCGACCCGGACGTGCTGTGGTTCGACATCGGCGGCGTGAACGACAGCCGCGAAGTGCTCACTGAATACTTCAACCGGGCCAAGAACCGGCGTCGCCCCAAGGACGTCACGTACAACGACCGCGGCGGCATCCCGGACCACGACTTCACCACGCCGGAGTACACGACGTACCCGAACACCGTCGTCGCCAAGTGGGAGTCGAGCCGGGGCCTGGACCCGTTCTCCTACGGCTACAACCGCGCGACACCGGACGACAAGTACATGACCACCGACGACGTGGTGCACACGCTGGTCGACGTGGTGTCGAAGAACGGCAACTTCCTGCTGGACATCGGCCCCGATTTCGACGGCACCATCCCGGCGGTGATGCAGCAGCGGCTGCGCGAGACCGGGGCTTGGCTGCGCACGAACGGGGAAGCGATCTACGGCACCACGTACTGGTCGCGCATGGCGCAGCTCGGCGACCTGCGGTTCACCGTGCGGCCCGGTTCGGCGTTCTACGTCATGTCGCTCGTCGCGCCCGGCTCGCAGCTCGTGGTCGACGCCCCGGTCCCGATCCGCCGCGGCGACCGCGTGAGCATGCTCGGTTACGGCGGTCCGCTGCACTGGAGTCAGAGCGACGGCCGGCTGGTCATCGACGTTCCGGCGGCGGCGCGTGCGGCGGGGAAGCACGCGTGGGTGTTCAAAGTGGACTGGCGCTGAAACTGACCGGGGCGGTCCGCGACGGGCCGCCCCGGCAACCGCTCTCCCGGTCTTGCGCGCGGGCCGCCACGTCGGCGTCCGAGCAGAATCCGCGGCCGCTGCGCTTCAGACACAGCAGCCCCAGCAACCGGCCGCTCGCGTCCACCACCGCCAGCCTGCGCCGCGACATTCCCAGCCACGTCGCGTACAGGTCGGCCTCCGGGGCCACGACCCGGCCGGTCAACTGGCCCGCCCGGTACGCCGGTAGCGCGTCCGGCTGCCCGTCCAGATCCGGCCGTTCCACGACGCTCAGCAGCGTTCCCCCGGAAACGACCAGCGCGGCGTGCACGTGATCGTCCTCGAAGAGCGCGCGCACCTCGTCGACCGTCGCCGACGCGTCGAGCACCTTCGGCGCCCGGAGCATCGCCTCGCCGACGGTCGACGCGCCGCGGAAATCCGGTTCCGTCACTGCGGGTTGTTCCACTCCGCGTCAGCCTGGTCCTCCGCCTTCGTGCGTTCGCGCGCCAGCTCCAGCGCCTGCCGCGCGGTGGCCTCGTCCGGGTACGGGCCGAGCCGGTCGACGCCGCGCGCTTGGCGGCCGCGCTCGACCTCGTTCGTGCGGGTGTTGTAGTACCACTCTTCAGACATCGTCAGCTCCCAAGAGAATCGATCGAGCGCACCGAATCGACCCGCAGCGCCTGCATCGCCGTGACCAGTTCGGCCAGGTCCCGCGGATCGGTCAGCGTCCGGTCGGTCAGTTCCCGGATCCGGCGCAACCGGTACCGGACGGTATTGGCGTGGCAGTGCAGCACCTGCCCCGCGCGTTCGGAGGAGCCGCCGTGCGCGAAGTACGCGTCCAGCGTCTCCAGCAGCACGTCGCGTTCCTCGGCGGGCAGTTCCAGCACCGCCCCGAAGACCTGCTCCCCCAGCCGGCGGCCCTCGTCCGGGTCGTAGGCGACGAACGCCGCCAGCGGACTCGGGTCGAACGCGCGGACCTCGCCCCGTTCGGGCGGGATGCCGGACAGCGCCGTGCGCGCCAGGTGGACCGCGCGCGGGGTTTCGGTCAGCGAACGGAACAGCGGGCTGACGCCGGTGCGGGCCAGCGCCAGTTCGCGAAGCAGGCCAAGCATCGCGTCGTACTGCTCCTCGCGCAGCGACACCACGCCGGCCTGCAGCGTCGGCGACAGATGCCACGCCGACACGATGCCGAGCTGCCCGAGCCGCCGCTCGACGCCGACCAGGCTTTCTTCGGCCAGCCCGCGCGTCTCGGCGGCGACCACGGTCAGCTTGCCGTCCAGCGACAGGCCGAGCAGCCGTCCCGCCTCCCACGGCCCGGAATCGGAGCCGCGCGCGCCGGTCAGCAGCGCCTCGGCCAGCGCGGACCGCCGGCGCTGCTGCGCGACCAGCAGTTCCGCGCTCGCCGCCCGGTACGCCTCGGTGACGCGGACCGCGTGCTCGTCGGTGACCTGCCACAACAGGCTCGCGACGTCGATCAGCACGTCGGTGCTCCCGGTTTCGCGGGCGCGGCCCACGAGCAAGTCCCACAGCATCGCGCAGGCGATCCGGTACACCTGCAGTACCTCGGGCAACGGAGCGCCCTGGTGCGCCCGGCGGCGGCCGGTCTCCTTCGGCGCGCGCTGGTCCGGCGCCTCGCCGCCGCTGAGCGCGTCGACCATGAACCGGAGGTTCACCGCGATCGAGCGGTGCAGGTCGGCGCGCGGGACGATCTTCTCGTCCCGGTACATCCCGATCCGCTCGCAGCTCGCCGCGCAGACGTCGTCGATCAGCCGGGGCAGCCGTTCGTCGGCCCAGGCGACGAGTTCGGTCAGGGCGGCGGTCCGCACAGCGTTTTCCTCCCGGTCGGCCACGTCCGGGATCGTACCCGCGTCCCGGAGCGGCCGCCCACGCGGATTTCCCTCCCGGGGAAACGTTCTCCGTTTTCCCGCGCATTTTGTGGGCCGGCACAGAAATGTTTGTCGCGCTCCACAATAAGCCTGTTCGCATTCCCCGCCCGGATGCCCGGAGCGGGCCGTCGTGCTTGAATCGGCAGGGAAGCACAGACGCGGTCGAGAGGGTTACGGTGGACGAGCAGCGCGAGGGTCAGCCGGAGTTCAAGCCATACCACCACCCGGCCGCGGGCTGGGGCGCGGCGAAAAGCGTGACGCAGTTCCTCGTCCGGGAACGGGAACTCGTCGCCGGTCCGCGCGCGATCGTGAAGATGAACCACGAGAACGGCGGCTTCGACTGCCCGGGCTGCGCGTGGCCGGACGACACCAAGGGCCTGCATCTCGACATTTGCGAAAACGGGATCAAGCACGTCACCTGGGAGATGACGCGGAAACGCGTCGGCGCGGAATTCTTCGCCGCGCACACCGTGTCCGAACTGGACGGCTGGAGCGACACCGCGCTCGAGGCGCAGGGCAGGCTCACCGAGCCGCTGCGCTACGACGAGAAGACCGACCGGTACGTGCCGATCTCGTGGGCCAAGGCGTTCGAGCTGGTCGGCGCGACGCTGCGCGGTCTCGACTCCCCGGACCAGGCGGCGTTCTACACCTCCGGACGGCTCGGCAACGAGGCGACTTTCCTGTACCAGCTGTGGGCGCGGGAGTTCGGCACGAACAACCTGCCGGACTGCTCGAACATGTGCCACGAGGCGAGCGGCCGCGCGCTGCAGGCCGCCCTCGGCACCGGCAAGGGCACCGCGGACATCCACGACTGGGAGGCCGCCGACGCGCTGTTCATCATGGGCGTGAACGCGGCGTCGAACGCGCCCCGGATGCTCACCGCGCTCGCCGAAGCGCACCGGCGCGGCGCGCAGATCGTGCACGTCAACCCGCTGGTCGAGGCCGGGGCCACGCGCACGATCATCCCGCACGACTTCGTCCGGATGGCGACCTTCCAGGCGACCCCGACGTCCACGCTCAACCTCCAGCCGCGCATCGGCGGCGACCTGGCGTTCATCCGCGGCATGGCGAAAGCCCTGCTCGAGATGGCCGAGACCGATCCCGGGGCAATCGACTCGGAGTTCCTGGAGACCTACACCAGCGGCGTCGAGAAGTACCGGATCGTCTGCGAAACCACGTCCTGGGCCGAACTGGAGCGGCAGTCCGGGCTGACCGAGTCCGAAATCCGCGCGGCGGCGAAGATCTACCGCGACGCCGACCGGTCGGTCATCAGCTGGTGCCTCGGCGTGACCCAGCACGAGCACGGCGTGGACACCGTCCGCGAGATCGTGAACCTGTTGCTGCTGCGCGGAAACATCGGCCGCCCCGGGACCGGCCCGTCGCCGGTGCGCGGGCACAGCAACGTGCAGGGCAACCGCACCTGCGGCATCGACCACCGCCCGGCGCAGGAGTTCCTCGACAAGCTCGCCGAGGTCTGCGGCATCGACCCGCCGCGCCACCACGGGCTCGACACGATCGGCACCATCGAAGCGATGCACCGCGGCGACGTGCGCGTATTCGTCGGCATGGGCGGCAACTTCGCCCTCGCCGCGCCCGACACGCCCTACACCGCGGCCGGGCTGCGCAAGTGCGAACTGACCGTGCAGGTCAGCACCAAACTCAACCGCAGCCACCTCGAACACGGCAAGCAGGCGCTGATCCTGCCCTGCCTCGGCCGGACCGAAAAGGACTTCCAGACGGCCGGCCTGCAGTCGACGTCCGTCGAGGACGCGATGAGCATGGTCCACCTGTCCACCGGCATGAAGAAGCCCGCCTCGCCGCACCTGCTGTCCGAACCCGCGATCATCGCCGGGATGGCGAGCGCGACGCTGCCGGAAAGCCCGACGCCGTGGGATGATTACGTCGGCGACTACGACCGGATCCGCGACACGATGGCGCGGGTGCTGGACGGTTTCGAGGACTTCAACACGCGGGTCCGCGAACCGTTAGGCTTCCGCATCCACCAGGCCGCGCGCGAACGGGTCTTCCACACGCCGTCCGAGCGGGCCGAGTTCTCCACCGCGGAGTTGCCGGACGTCGTCCCCGCCGCCGGGACGCTGGCGCTGGGCACGATGCGCTCGCACGACCAGTGGAACACGACGATTTATTCGGACGACGACCGGTACCGGGGCATCAAGAACCTCCGCACGCTGGTGTTTTTGAACGCCGAGGACATGCGGGACCGGGGGCTGAGCGAGTTCGACGAGGTGGACATCACGGCCACGGCGAAGGACGGGACGACGCGTTCGGTGCAGCGCTATCGGGCGATCCCGTACGACATCCCGCGCGGGTGCGCGGCGGGGTATATGCCGGAGATGAACGTGTTGTGTGCGATTGGTGATTACAGCACGCAGAGCGATCAGCCGTTGATGAAGCATCTGAAGGTCACGGTCGAACGCTCCGCCTGAGCGCGGCGGCCCGGCACGGGGCGCGGACCAGCACCGCGCCCGAGTGGCGGGCAGCTGCGCGGCCGGAGATGAACGTGTTGTGCGCCACCGGCGAACACAGCAACGTCACGGTCGAACGCTCCGCCTGAGCACCGCGGTCCGGCACGGGGCGCGGACCAGCACCGCCGCCCCGATGCCCGCCGCCACGCCTACCAGGGTGTCCGCCACCCGCGCCGTCAGCAGCGTCGCGGGGGCGGCGGGGGCGGCCAGTTCCGTCATCACCAGGATCAGCGGCGTGAAGAACCCCAGCGCGATCCCGTAATGCCGGGACATGAACAGCTCCGTCGGGAACAGCAGCACGACCACCGCCAACGCCAGCGGCGCGGCCGCGAATCCCGGCAAGAGCAGCAAGGCCGTGACGACCAGTCCGGCGAGCGTCCCGACGACCCGGTGCGCGCTGCGGTCCAGCACGCTGCGCAGGCCGGGATGCAACCGGCTGCGCGGGTCCGCCGCTGCCAGCGGGACCGCCGCCGACGCCATCGCCCAGTTCGCGTGGTCCACGCCGAGCAGCAGACCGACCGCACCCGCAGCGGCGATCGCCAACGCGTACCGGGCGGCGTGCACGACGGCACAGGCGACACCGCATTCCGGGGCGCACGTCGGCGTCCCCGGCGTGGGCGGGCGTTCCGGACCGGTCAGTCCAATGAGGACGCAACCAGCGATTGTGCCCGCACACAAAGCGATTCCAGCCCACGGTTCGACCCGCCCAGCGGGCACCAACGCGATCGCACCGAGCGCGAAGATGCCGAAGAACGGTCCGCGCGGACTCAAGTCCAGGCGATTCGTCACCAGTGCGCAACCGAACGAGAACGTGGCCTCGGTGACGACCAGGAGCCAAGGCGGCGCGTGACAGGCGGACAGCAGCACGCCCAGCGAGACGCCGCTCAGGAGCACCGCACCCGCCTGGAGCTGGTGCCGGAAGCGGAGTGCGCGCGACTCGGCCCGGCCGTACATCCCGGCGAACGAACCGAACGCGGCGAAAATGATCAAGTCCGGACGTCCCGCCGCGAGCAGCGCCAGCCCGGGAATCAGCAGCCCGGCCGCGACCCGGCCGGCGTGCCACCATTCGCCGCCGTCGAACGAGCGCGCGGCTGCGGCCGAGGTCGCCACCGGCACCTGTCCTCCGCTTGATCGTCTGACGGGAAGTCACCGGGATCGGCCGGTCGTCCTACGATACCTGCGCGAAGGGCGGGAGAAGGCCGGATTGTGGGGCGCCACAATAATGTCTGCGCCGTCAGCCAAGCTGGCCGAGAGTGCGGACGACGTTCTGGTCCACGATGTCCAGCATCGCTTCCCGGTGCGGGAAGTCGCCGTCGAGCAACCGCAATGGTCCCGCGACGAGGGACAAATACATCGCGAGGCGATAGAACCGCATTCGGCGGTCGTCCAGGCTCGCAGCATGGAAATAGCGATAGTTTTCGCCGAAGCGCAATTCCAAGAAAGCGTGTTCCCATTCGACGTCGAAGAACATCGCGCCCTCGATGTCGATGAGCACCGACTGGTCGTGCTCGTCGACGAGGACATGGTCAGGGCCTAGTTCGCCGTGGATCAACCCGTACTCGGTGCGTGGCTCCACTGCTGCGTGCCGTTCCCCGAGCAGCGAGGCGAGGAGGTGTTCGACGGCCGCGATCTCCGGCACCCGGGCGGCGGCCTGGGCGAGGTGATCCAGTGCGCGGCGCAGCACAACGTCTTGCACCGGCAAGCCAGGCTTATCGGCACCCGGACGGCCGTAGTGAGCACGCCGGGTGCGGTGCAGGGACCGGACCGCGTCGCCGAGGCGGGCCAGCACGCGCGGGCGGTCCCCGAGGGTTTCCAGCGTGCCTCCGCGCACGTCCTCGACCACCGCGACGTCACCGGCGAGGAGGGTTTTGCTGCGGTCGAGCAGGAAGATCCGGGGCACCCGGACGCCAGCCCCGGACAGCGCGGCGTGCGCGGCCTCGAACAACCCGATTCCCGTGCTGTGCCCGAAGGGATCGCTTTGGTCGGGCGATGCCGCGTCCGGCCAGTAGTCCTCGTCAGCGTTCCAGACGTAGGCGACGCTGGTCGTGCGGTCGTCGAGCGTCAGCCGGTAGACGCCCTTCTTCGAACCGCCGCGCAATCGTTCCGCCGACACCAATTCGCGGGCACCGAACGCCGCGCACGCTACCTCGGCCAGGTCGTGACGGCCCAGCCTCCCCCGGGTTTTGCTCACTTTCGCACCCTACCGCCGCGCCGCATGTCACTCTTGGCGGGAAACGTGGTACTCCCTGCCGCTGGCGCGCCGGTCCTCGCCGATTGCGGCGCACACTCTTCCCACGAAAGGACAAGAGACCACCAGCCGCCTCGGGAGCTTCCAGTGAGACGCACCAGAATCGTTCTCTTCGCCCTGCTCGTCCTCTGCGCCGCGAGCCCCGCCGCCGCGTCGGCGAGTCCGGGGCGCGCCGCTTTCGCGCTCTCCAGCACCGCCTTCGCCGACGGCGGGATGATTCCCAAGGTCCACGACTGCGCCAGCAGCGGCGACGGCGACCCCGAGAAGAAGGACGAGTCGCCGCCGCTGGCCTGGTCCGGGGCGCCGGAACAGGCGAAGAGCTACGCGATCGTCATGCACGACCTCGACAACGGCATCATCCACTGGGTCATCTACGACATCCCGGCGACCGTCGCCGAGCTGCCGCAGAACGTCGACCACGCGTACCAGCCCTCGGTTCCTGCCGGGTCACGGCAGGCCTACTACCGCGGCAGCGCGAACTTCTTCGGATACCAGGGGCCGTGCACGACGAACCACACCTACGAGTGGGCCGTCCACGCGCTCAACAAGGAATCGCTCACCGAGCTCGACGCCAACTCGTCCACCCAGGCCGCCGAGACCGCCATCGAGGCGGCGACCATCGCGACCGCTTCGCTGCGCGGCAACTCGTAGCGGAGCAGGGGGCGCGGTTCAGAAAGTGATCACCTGACGGACCGCGCCCCCGTCCCGCAGCCGGGCGAAACCGGCGTTGATCTCGTCCAGCGCGATCGAATGCGTCAGCAACGCCTCCACCGGCAGCAACCCCGCCTGGTACAGCGCGATGAACCGGGGCACATCCCGCCGCGGCACGCACGAACCCAGGTAACTCCCCCGCAGGGTTTTCTCCTCGGCTACCAGGCTTTGCGCGGGCAGGGTCAGTCCGGCGGACGGGTCCGGCAGGCCCACGGTGACGGTGGTCCCGCCGGGCCGGGTCGCGTCGTAAGCCTGGCTCAGCGCGGCGACCACGCCGGTGGTGTCGACGGCGTGATCCACCCCGCCACCGGTCCGCTCGCGGATCTCCGCGACGTCACTCACCACCGTGGCGCCCAGCGAACGCGCCAGTTCCCGCTTGCTCGCGACCGGATCGATCGCGAGCAGCGTACTGGCACCCGCGGCCTTCGCGGCTAGCAGCGCGGAGAGGCCGACTCCGCCGAGGCCGAACACGGCCACACTGTCGCCGGGACGCACGTCCGCCGCGTTGAACACCGCTCCGGCGCCGGTCAGAACCGCGCACCCGAACAATGCCGCGATGTCGAACGGCAGGGCTTCGTCGATCCGCACCGCCGACCGGTCGGACACCACCACGTGCGAGGCGAACGCCGAAACCCCGAGGTGGTGCAACGGTTTCCCGGCCGGCGACGACCACCGGACGTCGCCGCCCAGCAGCGTGCCCTCGCGGTTGGCCACCGCGGCGGGACCGCACAGCGCGGGGCGGCCGGCCGTGCACGGAGCGCAATCGCCGCAGGAGGGCACGAACGTCAGGACTACGTGTTCGCCGGGCCGGAAGTCGCTGCCCGGCCCCGCTTCGACGACCTCGCCGGCGGCCTCGTGGCCGAGCACCATCGGCACCGGACGCGGCCTCGACCCGTCGATGACCGACAGGTCCGAATGGCACAGCCCGGCCGCGCGCACCCGCACCAGCAGTTCGCCGGGACCGGGCGGGGCCAGCGTCAGCGTCTCGATCTCCAGCGGTTTCCCGACCTCGCGCAGCACCGCGCCGCGGACCTCCATCACGCGCCGACCGGGACGCAGCGGGTGACTTGCCGGTCGGACAACAGCGGCACGACCTCGCCGAGCACGATCCGGGCGAAGTGCTCCGACGCGCAGTGCGCGGTGAAGTCCGCCTCGCTGTCGTACTCCTCGACGATCACCACGACGCCGTCCTCGATTCCCGTGTGGACGGTGTACCGCAGGCATCCAGGCTCGCGCCGCGACGCCTCCGCCATCGGGCCGAGCAGTTCGACGACCCGGTCCCGTTCCGCGGTTGCATACCGGGCCACCACTACGAAACTCATTCTTCTCCTGTACGCAGCCGGGACCGGGTCAGCGACCACAGCCCCGGATCGGAGGACGCGGCAGCCGCCGCGCCCATCGCCAACGAATGCGCCACCCCGTCGCGGTCGGTGACGAAACCGGCCGCGACGAACGGCGACATGACTTCCCTCGCGGACTCGGACATCCACGGGATGATCGGGGCGGGCATCAGCTCCACCAGGTCCGGCCCGCTGCGCTTGACCGCCTCCAGGCTCCGGTTGAGGTTCGAGCGGTCGGTGACGAACACCTTGTGCATGGTCAGCATCGACAGCGCCCGCGCCCGTTCGATCGGCGCGACCCGGGTGCTGACCACCCCGGCCGCCCCGATCTCCTGGAGGAAGTCCACGCCCGCGCGGTCGGTGGCGAGCCCGGGGCACGAATCGATGTTGACGAACACGAGCTTGTCCCGCCCGGCGAGCGCCGCCACGATCTTCGGCAGCTGCCCGACCGGAACCGACGCCAGGATCCCGACCCGGGACGCCGCGGCCACGAAATCCGGCACCTTCGCGACGCCGACGACCGACGCGCACACCGGGACGTCCTCGAACGCCGCCGTGATCTTCTCGTTCATGGCCTCCACCGTTTCATGCCCGCTGCCGCTCCCCCGTCCCCGCCGCCTCGAAGGTCCGTGCGGGTGGCCCTCACGGACCGGCACAGCCCCGCCGGCCGCGGCCGGTCAGCTCGCGAACCCACTGGACTCCCGCCGCTGTCCGTGAAGGGCTCCTTGAGGGAATCTGGTTCCCGCAAGGAGTCCTTCACGGACCTCAAGCCCGGGTCAGCCGGCCGAGTCCAGCGGGTTCGGGCCCAGGTCGGTGGGAAGCCCGAGCTTCCCCGGGTTCAGCAGCCCGGCCGGGTCCAGCGCCCGCTTCACCTCGACGAACGTCCCGAACCCGCTGCCGAGCGCATCCTCCAGATACGGGCCGCGCAGCAGCCCCGACCCGTGGTGGTGGCTCAGCGCCGCCCCGTGCCGTACCAGCACCGCGTTCGCGGCATCCCACGCCGACCGGTACCAGTGCCGCCGCTTCTCCGGCTCCACGTCGCCGCGCAGCGAGAAGTACAGGCAGGCCCCGTCGGTGTAAGCATGCGACTGGTGCGCCGACGCCGCCAAAGTCCCCGGCACGGCCTGGATCGCGGCTACCACCTCGTCGTAGATCGCCGGGAGCGCGGACCACGCACCGGCCATCTCGAGGGTGTCGGCGACGAAGCCCGGACCCGGGGTGAACCCGTCGGCGGACTTGCCGACCAGCATCCGCTCGTCCAGCCAGCGGTCGAACACCGGCTGACCGTCCAATTCGGACCCGGTCGCGGCGCATTCCTCGGCGCTGACCTGGATCATCGCGTCGACCAGCACCGGGTCGCCCTCGTCGGCGATGAGCAGCAGGTTGGTGTCCGGCTGGCCGAAGTGCGTGCCGCTCTCGTGCTTGTCGTACAGCCGCATCGCGGCCGGGGTCGCGCCGCGCTGCATGATCCGGCGGCAGGCGTCGAGCCCGGCGGCGAAGGTCTCGAAGCCGTACGCGATGGCCTTCGAGTACGTCGGCAGCGGGTGCGTGCGCAGCCGCACCGCGGTGATCACGCCGAGGGTGCCTTCCGAGCCGACGAACAGCTGCCGCAGGTCGGGGCCGGTCGCCGCGCGCGGATAGTCGCCGAAGCGGGCCAGCGTGCCGTCGGCGAGGACGACGTCGAGGCCGACGACCATGTCCTCGATTTTCCCGTACCGGGTGGACAGCTGGCCCGCGCCGCGGCAGGCCACCCAGCCGCCGACGGTGGAGATCGCGAACGCGGACGGCCAGTGCCCGGTGGTCGCGCCGTGCGTTTCCTGCAGTTCCTTCTCGAACAGGTCGCCGAACATGCCCGCCTGCACTTCGACGATCTGCGATTCGGCGTCGAACGACACGATCTTGTCGAGACCGCACACATCCAGCACGACCCCGCCGTACACCGGCAGCGCCGCCCCGGTGACGTTGCTGCGGCCCGCCGACACGGTCAGCGGCACCCGGTGCTCGGCGCACAGCCGCACCGCGGCCTGGATCTGCTCCACGGTGCTCACCTCGGCGACCACCGCGTCCGGGGTCGCCGGGGCACCCGCGGTCTCGCCGATCATCGAGCCCGCCCACCAGTCGCGCGTGCGCAGCACGACCTCGTCGCGTTCGGTGTGCACCGCGTCCGCCAGCTCGCGCAGCGCCTCGATCAGCGCGGCGGGCACGGCCACCGCGGCGGTCTGCAGCGACGCGTCGCCCTTGCCCGGTTCGGTGCGTCCGCCCCAGCGCGGCGGCGTCGGCGCGCCGACCACGTAATTGCCCCGGTTGAACGGGTGCGTGACGGTCTGACGGCTGATCATGCGTTGGCTCCCAACAGGTTGTCTCCGAACAGGATCGACTTCTCCCGGGCGACGTCCGCCCGGTACTGCTCCACTTGCGCCGCAACGGTTTCCGGGCTCAGGCCGAGTTCCGCACCGAGCAGTTCGCCGACAAGCGGAGCGGCCTCGACCGACGCGTCCCGCGCGAACAGCCGCAGCCGGGTCCGCCGCGACAGCACGTCGTCCACCGAACGCGCCATCTCCGAGCGCGCCGCGAACACGACCTCCGCCTTGAGGAACGGCTGCCCCTCGATGAGCGGCTCCCCCAGCGCCGGGTTCTCGTCGACCAGCGCGCTCACGAACCGCGCCTCGGTGCCGTACCGGCCGCCGAGGTGCGCGGCGACGCCACCGGTCGCAGCCGTCGCCTCGGCGTCGTATCCGGCGCCGCCGATCAGCGGCAGATTCTTGGTGCGGCACTTGGCTTTCCGGCCCAGCAGCCCGAGCGCCTTGTCCACGACCAGCTCGCCCATGTGCCTGCTCGTGGTGAGCTTGCCGCCGGTCACCGTGACCATTCCCGCGGACACGGTGATGTGGTGGTCGCGGCGCATGTCCAGCGTCGCGCCCTCCTTGCCGCCGACGAGCGGACGCAGGCCCGCGTAGCTGCCCAGCACGTCGCTGGCGTCGAGCTTGGTGTCGAAGGCGATCTGGGCGCCTTCGAGGAGGAAATCCATTTCCTCGCGGGTGCAGTGCACGTCGTCGGTCGAGCCGGTGTAGTCGGTGTCGGTGGTGCCGACCACGACGACGTCGCCCCAGCGCGTGCAGGTGGCCCGCCGCGCGCGGCCCGGGATCGGGACAGTGACGGTGCAGTCGTTGCGGATCTTCGACCACGGCAGCACGATGTGCACGCCCTTGGCCGGACGGACCTGCGGCTGGTGCCCGCTGTCGGCCATGCCCTCGACCCGGTCCGCCCACACGCCGGTCGCGTTGACCACGACGCGCGCCCGGATGTCGATCTGCTCGCCGTCGGCCTGCACGGTCGCGCCGGTGACCCGTCCGCCCGCGGTGCGCAATCCGGTCACCTCGGCGCCGTTGACCACCACCGCGCCGAGCCGGGCGGCACTGCGCACGATCGCCAGCGTCAGCCGTGCGTCGTCAGCACGGCTGTCGTAATACATCAGGCCGCCCTTGAGGTTCTCCGCGCGCAACGTCGGAGCGTGCGCGAGCACCTCGTCCACGGTCAACCGCTGGTGCAGCTTGCCGATCCGCCAGCCGCCCGCGAGGTCGTAGGTCCACAAGAGACTCTCGAACGCCTTGGCGATGCGCGCGTCGAACACGCCGTCCTTGGCCAGGATCGGGAACAGGAAAGGCAGCCGCTGCACCAGATGCGGGGCGTTGCGGCGGAACCGCTGCCGTTCGAGCAGCGAATGCCGGACCAGGTCGAGGTTGCCCTGCTCGATGTAGCGCAGCCCGCCGTGCACCATTTTGGACGACTTCGACGAGGTTCCGGATGCGAAGTCGTCGCGCTCCACCAGCGCCACTTTGAGGCCGCGGGAGGCGGCGTCGAGCGCGGTGTAGGCGCCGGTGACGCCGCCGCCGATCACCAGCACGTCGAACGTGCCGGTTTCGAGGTCGGTCAGCGCGGTGCGGCGGTCCAGCCGCAACGGCGCGGACAGGGTCGCCCTCGCGGCGACGGCGTTCGGCCGTCGGGACGGCAGTGTGAACATGAGCTTGTTCTCTCCACTCAAAAGTTGAAAACGTCCACAGAGGACGGTCAGGACAGCGAAGCCGCGAGCACGCTCTGCCAGCGGGCACGCAGTTCGCGCCGTTCGTCCTCGGGCAGCCGAGGCTCGAAGACCTCGCCGTTCCCCAGGTTCGCAACGGCTTCGGCCAACGACGGCCACACGCCGAGCCGGACGCCCGCGAGATACGCGGCACCCCGAAGGCTGGCGGTCGCCGAATCGGCCACTCTCTCGATCTCGACTCCGGCGAAATCGGCTTGGCTTTGCAGCAGGACGTCGCTGGCGGCCAATCCGCCGCCGGCACGCAGGCGGGTCACCGGCCGGTTCATCGTCGTCCGCAGCGCGTCGACGGTGTCGCTCACCGCGTGCGCGATCCCGTCGAGCACCGCCCGCGCCACCACGTCGCGGGTCGTGGCCAGGCTCAGCCCGGTCAGCAATCCGCGCGCTCCGGGCCGCTGCACCGGCGTGCGCAGCCCGGCCAGCGTCGGCACGAACCAGGTCGACGTGCTGCCCGGCTGGGCCGCCGCCAGTTCGCTGATCTCGGCGGCGGAACGGAACAGCCCGAGATCCTCGGTGAGCCACCGCAAGGCGGAACCGGTGGTCGAGGTGTAGGCCTCCAGGCTGAACCGGCTGTGTCCCGCGCTGCGCCAGCCGACGAGGCACAGCACGCCGTCGACCTTGCCGAGCCCGGCCGGCGGTTCGTCCCCGGCCAGCGCGCCGACGAACGTGCCGGTGCCGTGCACACAGGTGCCCTGGCCCGGGGTCAGCGCGCCGAGCGCGATCAGCGAGGCGTGCTGGTCGCCCATCACCGCGGCGATCGGCACCTCGATGCCGAGCAGACCCGGGTCGGTGCGCCCGAAATCGCCGTCGTCGTCGACCGGCGGCGGGGCCAGCTCGGCCGGGAAACCCAGTGCGGCCAGCCATTCCCGGTCCCACGCGTGCTCGCGCAGCCGGTACCCGCCGAAGGCGACAGCGTTGGTCGCCGACATGACATACCTGGTGCGGCCGCTGAGATGCCACACGAGCCAGGTGTCGACCGAGCCGAACAACACGCGCTCGGCGGGCACGTCGAGCTGGTCGAGCTGCCGCGCCGCCCAGAGGAACGGCGCGCGGGTGCCGACCGGGCGGCCGGTCCGCTCCCACAGCACCGGATCCCACTCCGGAGCGAGCTTCGCCAGCTCGTCCGCGTATCGGGTGTCCTGCCACACCACCGCCGGAGCCAGCGGCCGCCCGGTCTCGCGGTCCCACAGGATCGCGGTGGCGCGCTGCGTGCACACCGACATCCCCACGATCTCGACACCGTTCTCCCCCGCCCACGCGATCGCCTGGCGGGCGACGTCGACGGTGCGCTCCAGCAGTTGCGCCGCGTCCTGCTCCACCCGCGACGGTTCCGGATGGACGACGTCGACGGCGGTGTAGAACGACGGACCGGACATCCCGTCCTCGCCGACCACCGCTGCCCTCGTGCCGGTCGAACCCTCGTCGACCGCCAGGATTCCGCGCCGCGTCACGCCGTCCTCCCCGGCAGCGAGATCTCCTCGTCGTCCGGGTCGACGCCGCTGCGGGTCGGGTCCCAGCGCACGACCAGGCAGGACACCAGGCCGAGCGCGGGCACCGCGGCGAGCAGCGCGATCGTCGGCCCGAGGCCGATCGCCTCCTTGATCTGCGGGAACACGTACAGCCCGATGACGCTGCCGAAGCTGCCGAGCATGCCGGTCACGCCGGTGCCGAGGGTGCGCACGTCGCTGCGGTAGGACAGCGCCGCGATCGACTTGCCGTTCGCGCCGGGGCCGGCGGAATGGAAGAAGATGAACAGGAACGGCAGCAGGAACCCGATCGCGATCGGCAGCTTCCCGAAGCCCAGCCCCATCACCAGCAGGATGGCGAACGCGAAGGCGTAGCCGACCGCCGAGCTGACCCGCAGCCCGATCTTCCGGCCGAACCACGCCGACAGCGCGCCGCCGACGATCCCGGCGACGTTGAAGACCATCGACCCGAGCGTGGCCGTCTCGAATTCGTTGCCGAAGATCGCGAGGCTGATCACCGGCAGGTACCAGCCGATCGCGAAGTACTGCATCGCCTGGGTCAGCGAGATCGCCGTGGACAGGAAGGTGCGCTGCAGGTACGGCTTGCGGAACAGCACGCCCGCGTGCCGGAACCCGATCTTGCGCTCCTCGGCCGCGGCGTCGGCGCCGCTGGCCGTTCCCGGCTCCACGTCGAAACCGTAGATCCGGCGGAGGCTGCGCGCCGCTTCAGCCAGGCGGCCCTTGGACGCGAGCCAGGACGGGCTTTCGGCGAGGAACGCGATCTGCAGCACCAGCAGCGCGAGCGCGAAGACTCCGGCCGAACCCACCGACCAGCGCCAGATCTCCACCGAAACGCCGGCTTGGTAGAAAAGCAGCGTCAGGGCGAGGTTCACCGTGGTGGCGACGTACCAGACGGACTGCCACAGGTTCAGCCGTCCGCGCAGCTTCGCCGGGGTGTACTCGGCGAGCAGCGCCATCGCGACCGCGAAGTCGATGCCGTAGGCGACGCCGACCAGCGCGCGACCGGCCCAGACCGCCTCGAAACTGCCGCCGGTCGCGGTGAGCACCGCGCCGAGCCCGGCGATCGCTTTCGCCGCGATCAGCGGCTTGACCCGGCCGATCCGGGCGGCCAGCCAGCCGCCCGCCGGGTTGAACAGGATGGCGACCGCGGGTGCGGTCGCGGTGAGCAGGCCGACCTGGCCCGCGCTGAGCCCCAGTTCCTTGGTCATCGGAGCGAGGCCGGCGCCGAGCGCGGCGTTCGAGTAGGCGTCGAGGAACAGCCCGCCCAGGACCAGGTACCACAGCAGGTTCGCCTTGCGCGGCAACTTCGACAACGTGTTGATCAGCGCGGTGACCTGCGAAACATTCGCGATCGATCGCGGCGCTGCGACCGTGGGTGAACTCATGGACCGCCAACTTTCTGCGCTGGCTGTCAGCGATCCCGGCATACAAAAAACAGACACGACGAAGACCGCTGACAGTGGCTCTTCGTCTGTGCCTGTCTGAGAACGCAAGATTAAGCGGCGTGCTCGCGGGCGTCAAGCAGCCCGCGAGCACGCGTCGGTCAGAGCACCTTTTCCAGGAAGGCCTGGGCGCGCGGATTCGCGTTGCCGGCGGAGAAGAACTCGGCAGGCGGCAGGTCGGCGGCGATCTTCCCGCCGTCGACGAAGACCACGCGGTCGGCGACCTTGCGGGCGAACCCCATCTCGTGGGTGACCACGAGCATCGTCATGCCGTCCTTCGCGAGCTCGGACATGATGTCGAGGACGTCCTGCACCACCTCGGGATCCAGCGCCGAGGTCGGTTCGTCGAACAGCATCAGCTTCGGGTCCATCGCGGCGGCGCGGACGATCGCGACGCGCTGTTTCTGCCCGCCGGACAACCGGTTCGGATAAGCGCCGGCGCGTTCGAGCATGCCGACGCGTTCCAGCAGGGCGCGCGCCTTCGCCTCGGCCTCCTCTTTGGACCGTTTGAGCACGTTCATCTGTGGCAGCACGACATTGCGCAGCACTGTCATGTTCGGGAACAGGTTGAAGTGCTGGAACACCATGCCCATCCGGGACCGCAGCCGGTCGAGATCGACGCCGCGCCCGGTCAGTTCCTCGCCGTCGAACGAGACGCGGCCCGACGTCGGGGTCTCCAGGAGGTTGAGGCAGCGCAGGAAGGTGGACTTCCCGCCGCCGCTGGGCCCGATCACCGCGACGACCTGGCCGGGTTCGATCGCGAAGTCGATCCCGTCGAGCACCTGGACGTCCCCGTAGGACTTGGCGAGGCCGTGAACTTCCAACAGTGCCATCAGATGTACACCGCCATCTTCTTCTCGAGGGTGCGCGTGGTGCCGCTGATCAGGTTGGTGAGCAGGTAATACAGCAGGCCGATGAACAGGTACACGGTCAGCGCGTCGAAGGTGCGGGAGATGATGGTCTGCCCGACCAGGAACAGCTCGTGGATGGTCACGAAGGACACCAGCGCGGAGTTCTTCGTCAGCGACACGAATTCGTTGCCCAGCGGCGGAAGCATCCGCAGGAACGCCTGCGGGATGATCACGTGCCGCATCGCCGACACCTGCGACATGCCGCACGACCGCGCCGCTTCCAGCTGTCCGCGGTCGATCGACTGCACGGCCCCGCGGAAGATCTCTGTCACGTACGAGCCGCTGTAGAGCCCGAGCGAGATGATGCCCGCGGTCATCGGCGGGAGCTGCAGGCCGAGCTGCGGCAGTCCGAAGTAGATGAAGAACAGCTGCACCACGAACGGCGTCCCGCGGATCACCGACACGTAGACGTTGCCGATCCACCGGACCGGCGCGATCTTGCTGAGCTTGGCGAATCCGCCGAGCGTGCCGAGCAGCAGGCTCAGCGCCAGCGCGAGCAGGATCACCTGAAGGCTGACCAGCAGGCCCTGCCACAGCTGTCCCGAGGAGTCGACGATGGTGGAGATGTTGAACAGCGAGTGCCCGCCCGACTTCGCAGCGGTGCTTTCCGCGCCGAACCACTTTTCGGTGGACTGCTTGTAAGTGCCGTCGTCGCGCATCTGCTTGAGCGCGGTGTTGAAAGCGGTCCGCAGTTCGGTGTCGGCCTTCTGGAAGGCGTAGCCGTAGTTCTCCTCGGTCAGCCGGTCGCCGACCTGCTTGAGGCCGCCCTGCTGCGCGATGAAGTACTTCCCGGCCGGAGCCCCGGTGACGACCGCGTCCGCCTGGCCCAGCTTCACCGACGAGAACATCTGCTCGTTGGTCTGCGCCGTGATCAGCTGCGCGGCGGGCTGGTGCTGGGTGAGCCAGTCGACCGACTTCGTGCCCACCTGGACCGCGACCCGCTTGCCGGCGAGATCCTTGAGCGAGGTGACGGAGTTGTCCTTGTCGGACACGAAAACCGCGAGCCCGCCCGGATAGTAGATGTCCGAGAAGTCGACGGCCTTCTCCCGCGCGGGGCTGATGTAGATCGCCGACGCGCCGACGTCGATCTGGTTCGCCTGCAGCGCCGGGACGATGTTCCCGAACGGCATCTGGACGAAGTCGACCTTCTTGATGCCCGCGCGCTGCGCGAGCGCCCGGACGAGGTCGATGTCGAAACCGAGCTGGCCGCCCTTGGCGTCGGTGAACTCGAACGGCGGGAACGTGGCGTCGGTGCCGACCCGGAGCGCGGTCTGCCCGGACCGCAGCGCGGCGAGCTTCCCGCCCTGCGGCTCGGCCGCGCTCGCCGCGCTCACGGGCAGGAACGCGAGCAGGCAGGCCAGCAGCACGGCGCCGAGCCGCGGCCAGATTCGCTGAGGGGGCATGGTCACTGTCCTTCCGGGACCGGACGGCTCGTCACGAGCGTGTGCGCGAGACGGGCCGCGATCCGGGCTGTGCGGTGGTCGACGTCGTAGACGGGGTTCAGTTCGGTGAGGTCGGCGAGGGCGAGCTTCGGGTCGCTCGCGACCAGCCGGCACACCTCGAGGACGACCGCGGCGGGTACGCCGAGGGTCGCGGGAGCGCTGACGCCCGGCGCCTGCGCGGCGGGGAGCACGTCGAGGTCGATCGACAGGTACAGCGCGTCGACGTCCGCGACGAAGGCCCGGACGAAGGCGAGAACTCTTTCCAGACGGCGTTCCTGGCAGTCGACGTCCAGGAGGTGGCGGACGTTCAGCCCGGCGGCCGTCTCGAACAACGCGGCGGTGTTGCCGGGTTCGCTGATTCCGACCACGGCGTAGGCGAATTCCGCGCCGCGTTCGGCTTCCGCGGCGGCGATCTGCCGGAACGGGGTGCCCGAGGACGCCCGGTCGGCTGTCCGCAGGTCGAAATGCGCGTCGAGGTTGAGGATGCCGAGGCGGCGGCCGTCCAGCCGGCCGCTGCGGGCGAGGCCGAGGTAGGAGCCGTACGCCGTTTCGTGGCCGCCGCCGAGCACCAGCGGGAGGTTTCCGTCGCTGAGCTGCTTCGCGACCAGCTCGCCGAGGTTTTCCTGCCCCGCTTCCAGCTCGTCGCCTTCGACGACGACGTCCCCAGCGTCGCTGAGCACGAACTCCGGCCGGATCGCGAACGACGCCAGCGCCTGCCGGATCGCTTCCGGCCCGCCGCGCGCTCCCGGCCGTCCGCCGTTGCGCCGGACCCCGGCGTCGCTGGCGAACCCGATCAGCGAAACCCCGGGGCCGCTGGAGAATTCGTTGACGGCGTGGTGCCATCGGCGATGTTCCGGACCGCTGCCGTCCTCGCGTCCGGTCCACTTCCTGGTGCTCACACGTGCTCCTGCAATCGGCTGATGTCCTGCGCGGCGGCGTGGGTGAGCGTGACGAGGGAATCGCGGCGCGGACGCACGCGGAAATCCGGGGCCATCGTGCTCACCGCGCCGACGAGCTTGCGGTGCCGGTCCAGCACCGGCACGCTCACGCCCCACACCCCCGGGTCGACCTGGCCGACGCTCTCCGCGAAGCCCTGGTCCCGGACCCGGCGCAGCTCGGTTTCGAGCTTCGCGACCTGCTCCCCGCTCAGCCCGTGCGCCTTCGCCGAATTCGCGACCCGGTCCTCCGGCAGGTGCGCCAGCAACGCCTGCGCGCTCGCCCCGAAGACGAGCGGCTTGCTCAGCCCCGGCGAGAAACTGCACCGGATGACGCGGGTCCCCTCGGCCGCTTCGACGCAGAGCACGTCGTTGTCGCGCGCGATGAGGAACGCGGCGAGCTCGTCGGTGTCCGCGGCGAGCTGCCGGAGCCGCCGCTTGACGCCGCCCTGGCCGAGCGCCTCGCGGCGGTAGTTCTCGGCCATCTGGACGGTGAGCGAGCCCGCGCAGTACCGGCCGCGGGTGCGCGACTGGTGCACGAGGCCCGTCTCGACGAACGTCGTCAGGTAGCGGTACACGGCACTGGACGGGATCCCGGTGCCGACGGAGATCTCCTCCGCCGTGGCGCTCTCCCGCTCGGCGAACACCGCCAGGATCCGCGCCGCCCTGGTCCCGGCTCTCCGGTTGGCATCCGCGCTTGTCATGGCGGGCACGCTACGTCGCGGACGGGCGGGTTCCTAGCCGCTTTTCCCAGTTAATGGGAAGTTTATTCCCGGTGATTGGCTGTGTGCGGAGCGTCCGGAGCCCGCGGCTGCTCAGGGGGAGCGTTCTCCGCTGGGCGGGCACGTCGGATCCCGATAGCCCGGGCCGGTGATCCTGCTGCGGAGCTCCGTGTTGTCGCTGACTTTCCGGGCCTCGGGGAACTGGACGCGGAGCTGCTCGGCGATGCCCTCGGTGTCGGTCTGGTCCTTCGGCACCACGGTCACCGAAGCGGGCAGGGCGTCGGCTGACGTCAGCTCGAGCAGCTCCGGCTCGTTCGCGAACATCTTCCGGAACCTCACGTAGCCGTCCTGCTTGGTCTCGGTGTAGGACCGCAGGACCCGGGGATCGCCGCGCAGCGCCCGGGCGACCGCCATCATCTCGGCGTCGGTGCCGAGCATGACCGTCACGGTGTTGGCGCAGACGTCACGGTCGCCGATCGGGATCGCGCCGTCCGGCAGCGCGTACCCGGCCACGGTGCGTCCGCTGAACAGCCACCAGCCCGAACCGCCCAGCATGGCTGTGACGGCCAGCACGACCGCCGCGGTCGCCAGCCGGTATCGGCGATCCGTGCGCGGTGCGGCGGAGTCCTGGTCGCTCATCGTGTTTCCTTGTTCTGGACCAGCCGTGGTCGTCGAAGAAATCGACAGTGCTCGGGTAAGCCGCACAAGCAGTGCACCGTTGCCGCCTGAAAGAACTCCCCGTCTCGTGCTCGGTGGTAGATCTTTCCGGTTTCGAGAATCGTTACCGGCGCTGGACGTCATCAAAGACACATCACGGAAACTCCCGCGACACGGACGAATTGCATCCGGAATACTCCCCTGGTGTTCCTGACAGTCACCACCACCCACCAGCCCGCGTCCGACCTGGGGTACCTGCTGCACAAGCACCCAGGCCGGGTGCAGTCGTTCGAGCTTTCCGCCGGGCAAGCGCACGTCTTCTACCCCGAGACGTCCGACGAGCGGTGCACCGCCGCGCTCATGCTCGAGGTCGACCCAGTGGCGCTGGTGCGCGGCAAGACCGGTGCCGGCGACGGGTTCACGCTCGGCCAGTACGTCAACGACCGTCCCTACGCGGCGTCGAGCCTGCTTTCCGTGGCGCTCAAGGAAGTTTTCCGCACCGCGCTCGCCGGGCGGTGCAAGTCGCATCCGGAGCTGGCGGCCGCTGCGATCCCGCTCGACATCCGGGTGCCCGCCTGTCCGGGCGGCGCCGACCTGGTGCGGCGGATGTTCGAACCCCTCGGCTGGACGGTCGAGGCCGCCGTGCTTCCGCTGGATCCGCAGTTCCCGCAGTGGGGCGATTCACGCTATGTCGACCTGCGGCTCACCGGCGAGTTCCGGCTGTCCGACGCGCTCAACCACGTCTACGTGCTGCTTCCGGTCCTCGACAACGCGAAGCATTACTGGGTCAGCGAAGAGGAGATCGACAAGCTGCTGCGCGCCGGCGGCGACTGGCTCGCCGGGCATCCCGAGAAGGAGCTGATCACCCGCCGCTACCTCGCGCATCGCCGGGCATTGACGACCGCTGCGTTGACGCGACTGGCCGAAGTGGACGATTCCGAGCCCGAGGAAATCGACAACGCGCTCGCTGCGCCCGCGGTCCTCGAAGCGCCGGATCGTCCGGTGCCGTTGGCCGAGCAGCGGCGCGGCACGATCATGGCCGTCCTCCGGTCGCTGCAAGCGCGTTCGGTCGGCGACTTCGGCTGCGGCGAGGGCGCGCTGGTGCGCGACCTGCTGGCCGAGAAGTCGGTGGAGCGGATCGTGGCCACGGACGTCTCGGCTCGCGCGCTGCAGGTCGCGGCGCGGAAGCTGCGGCTGGAGCGCAGGTCCGAAATGGAGCGTTCGAGGCTGGAAATGCTGCAGTCCTCGCTCACCTACCGCGACGACCGGCTCGCCGGGCTCGACGCGGCGGTGCTGATGGAGGTCGTCGAGCACGTCGACCCGCCGCGGCTCGAAGCGCTGGAGCGCACGGTGTTCGAGTTCGCCGCGCCGCGTGCGGTCATCGTGACCACGCCCAACCGCGAGTACAACGTGCGTTTCGAGTCGCTGCCCGCGGGCAAGCTGCGTCACCGCGACCACCGTTTCGAGTGGACGCGCGCCGAGTTCCGCGCGTGGGCGGAGCGGGTCGCGAGCAGTCACGGCTACGGCGTGCGGATGCTGCCGGTCGGTTCCGACGACCCCGAGGTCGGTCCGGCGACGCAGCTGGCCCTGTTCACGAAAGGAGACGCGGCATGAGCACCCTTGAGATCCCCGATCTGTGCCTCGTCGTGCTCGTCGGCGCGAGCGGGTCCGGCAAATCGACGTTCGGCCGCGCGCATTTCAAGCCGACCGAGGTGATCTCGTCGGACTTCTGCCGCGGGCTGGTGTCCGACGACGAGAACGACCAGTCGGCGACCAACGACGCGTTCGACGTCCTGCACTACATCGTCGGCAAGCGGCTCGCCGCCGGACGGCTGACCGTGATCGACGCCACCAACGTGCAGCCCGAGTCTCGCAAATCGCTGGTCGCGCTGGCGAAGGAACACGACGTCCTGCCGGTGGCGATCGTTTTGGACCCGCCGGAATCACTGTGCGTCGCGCGCAACGCCGAGCGCCCGGACCGGACCTTCGGCGCGCACGTGGTCCGGCGGCAGCGAGATCAGCTGCGCCGCGGGTTGCGGAGTCTGCAGAAGGAAGGCTTCCGGACAGTGCACGTCTTGCGTACGCCGGAGGAGACCGCAGAGGCGACGATCACGCGCGTCCCGCTGTACAACGACTTGCGGCACGAGACCGGACCGTTCGACATCGTCGGCGACATCCACGGCTGCCGCGTAGAGCTTGAAGCGCTGCTCGGCGAACTCGGCTATGCCGTCGAGCGCGACGACGAGGGCCGTGCGATCGGGGCGCGGCATCCGGAGCGACGGGCGGTGTTCGTCGGCGATCTCGTCGACCGCGGCCCGGACACACCGGGCGTGCTGCGGCTCGTCATGGGCATGGTCCGCGCGGGAAATGCCTTCTGTGTCACCGGAAACCACGAGCACAAGCTGCTGCGTGCGCTGCGCGGCCGGAACGTGCAGGTCACCCACGGGCTCGCGGAGTCGATCGAGCAGCTCGCGGCGGAGACGGCCGAATTCCGGGCCGAAGCACAGGAATTCATGGACGGCCTGATCAGCCACTACGTCCTGGACGGCGGCAAGCTGGTCGTCGCGCACGCGGGGATCACCGAACGCTTCCAGGGCCGCGCGTCCGGGCGGGTGCGGAGCTTCTGCATGTACGGGCAGAGCACCGGCGAGACCGACGAATTCGGCCTGCCCGTGCGTTATCCGTGGGCGAACGAGTACCGCGGCCGCGCGATGGTCGTCTACGGCCACACCCCGGTGCCCTCCGCGGAATGGGTGAACAACACCCTGTGCCTGGACACCGGTTGCGTATTCGGCGGGACGCTCACTGCTTTGCGGTATCCGGAAAAGGAGATCGTCTCCGTCCCGGCGGCCGAGGTCTATTACGAGCCCGCCAAGCCGTTCCCCGCCAACCCGGCCGCCGCGGAGCCGGTCGCACGGCGCGACCCGGGCGTTCTCGACGTCACCGACGTCCTGGGCCGCCGCGTGATCGAGACTGCCTACCAGAAGCGGGTCGGCGTCCGCGAGGAGAACGCCGCGGCGGCTTTGGAGGTGATGTCGCGGTTCGCGATCGACCCGCGCTGGCTGGTCTACCTGCCGCCGACGATGTCGCCGGTCGCCACCGCGACGGCCGACGGGCTGCTGGAACACCCTTCGCAGGCGTTCGACTATTTCCGCGCGGAGGGCGTGGATTCCGTGGTGTGCGAGGAAAAGCACATGGGTTCGCGCGCCGTCGCCCTGGTGTGCCGCTCGCTCGACGCGGCCCGCGCCCGCTTCGGCGCACCCGGCGACGCCCTCGGCGCGGTGTGGACGCGGACCGGACGGCATTTCTTCCCCGAAGCGCTGACGGCCGAAGCGGTCGACCGCATCCGCGCGGCCGCGGAGAAGGCCGGTCTGTTCGACGAACTCGGCTCAGACTGGCTGCTGCTCGACGGCGAACTGCTGCCGTGGAGCGTGAAGGCCGAACAGCTGCTGCGCGACCAGTACGCGGCGGTCGGCGCTGCTGCGCGCTCGGCGCTCCCGGCTGCCGTGAGCGCACTGGCCGCCGCTGACGCGTCCGGCCTCGACGTGTCCGCGTTGCTGGAGCGCACGCGTTCCCGCGCCACCAACGCGGACGCGTTCGCCGAGTCGTACCGACGCTATTGCTGGCCGACCGACGGCCTCGACGGCGTGCGCTTCGCGCCGTTCCAGGTGCTGGCGTCGGCGGGCCAGGCCCACCACAAGCGGCCGCACGATTGGCACCTCGCCCTGGCGGACCGGCTTGTCGAAAGCGGCGACGGTTTCCTGGCCCCGACGGGACGTTTGCCGGTCAACACCACCGACCCCGCCTCGGTCGCGGCGGCCGTCGACTGGTGGACCGAACTCACCGCGAGCGGCGGCGAGGGCATGGTGGTCAAACCGGCCGCCAACCTGGTCCGCGGCTCGCGCGGGCTGGCGCAGCCGGGGCTGAAGGTCCGCGGACGGGAGTACCTGCGGATCATCTACGGCCCCGACTACACCGAGGAACGCCACCTGACCCGGCTGCGGCAACGAGGCCTCGGCCACAAGCGATCGCTGGCGCTGCGGGAGTACGGCCTCGGCCTCGAAGCCTTGGACCGCCTCGCCCGCGACGAGCCGATGTGGCGCGTGCACGAGTGCGTTTTCGCCGTGCTGGCCTTGGAATCGGAGCCGGTCGACCCTCGCTTGTAGACAGTGCGGCGGCATACAGAGAGACCGGTGCGTTCCCGCGGTGTTCCGCGGAAACGCACCGGTCCCGGTGCACTCACTCAAGCCGTATACGGCGACCGCTGCTCCAACGACGGGCTCACATCCGGATGCCGGCCCTCCTGACCCGGCACCGGCGTCACCGTCGGAGCCTGCAGGTCCGTCTCCGACCGGTGCGCCCGCCGCTCGTCCCGATGCGCGATCGCGTCCGCCACGTCCTGCTCCCCGCGAATCCGCGCCAGCGCACCCAGCGTCGCCGCGTGCGCCAACGCCAGGATCAGCAACAGCACGCCCACCCGGCCGACCACGCCCGGCAAGTCGCTGCCGCCGAGGTCGACGAGCGACACCAGGGCCAGGACGCCCAGGGTCACGAGGTGGAACAACACGGTCACCAGCCGCGTCATCGACGCGCCGGCTCCGGGGTCCCCGTAGGCGTTCGCGAGGTAACGGCGGCCGCTGCGGTAGATGATCTGGCCGTCCACCAGGACCAGCGCGATCCCGATCGCGAGGAACGAGAGGTATGCGTTGGTGCTCATGCCGGGTACTCCTTTCCCTGCGTGCTCCGATCCCCCGGTTACCCGCCGTGCCGCGCCGGAAACGGGCCGTTCGGGTGCCGCCGGACGGGGATGATTGGCGGCGCGCGGGGCGGGGTAACCCGAAACGCATGGTTCAGCGCGACACGAACGGAACGGCGTGCTGACCGCGGCTTCTCCCGTGGTCGAGCTGCGTCTGCCGGCACACGGGGAACTGCTCTTCCTGGCCCGGCTGGTGGCCGAGGACGTCGCCGCCTCGGCGGAGTTCACCGTCGACGAGGTGGCCGATCTCCGGCTGGCCGTGGACGAGGCGGTCGCGGCGCAGGCCCGCCGGGCGGACGACGGCGCGGTTCTCGAATGCGCGTTCCGCTGCGCCGGCCGGATGACAGTCACCGTCGCCACCACTTCGTCGTGGGCATTCCCTCCCGGACCGGACGAGGTCGGCTGGCACATCCTGCGCGCGCTGACCGACGCGCTCGACGCCTGGACCGAACCCGCGCCCGGCACGGACGGCTGGCGGCTGTGCGTCGAGTTCGCCAAGGAACCGTTCCCTGACCAGCGCTGAGTTTTGCTTCCGCCCGAACGGGAAACCGGCCCGCATGCGCCGAGTGGACGAACTCCTCGCCGAACACGGCACGACGTTCGCCGAGGAAGCCGGGATCAAGCTGGCCGACAAACCGCAGCCGCTGTACCGGTTGCTGGTCCTCGCCACCCTGCTGTCGACGCGGATCAGCGCCGGCATCGCGGTCGCCGCCGCACGCGAACTCTCCCGTTCGGGCTGGCGCTCCCCAGCCGCGATGCGCGATTCCACGTGGCAGCAACGCGTTGACGCACTCGGCCGCGCCCACTACGTCCGATACGACGAAAGCACTTCGCACCACCTCGGCGAAGGCGCCGAGTTCATCCGCGACCAGTATCGAGACGACCTGCGCCGCATGGCCGACGCCGCCGACGGCGACCCGCGACAGCTGGAAAAGCTTATCGCCGAGTTCCCTCGGATCGGCCCGACCGGCGCGCAGATCTTCTGCCGCGAGGCACAGGCGGTGTGGCCGTGGCTGCGTCCGTACTTCGACCGAAAAGCCTTGGCCGGCGCGAAGAAAGCCGGTCTGCCCACCGATCCGAAACGTCTGGCGAAACTGGTGCCTGGCGAAGATTCGGCCCGGCTGGCCGCAGCGCTGGTGCGGCGGAGCTTGCAGCGCTAGCCCGGGTGTTCCTCGACGCCCTCCCGAACAATCGCGACCGGACACGGTGCGTGATAGGCCATCGCGTGGCTCACCGAACCGAGGAACGCACCCCGCAACGCACCGCGACCGTGCCCGCCGACCACCAGCAGCGTCGCCGATTCCGCGTGGTCCAGCAGCACCTCGGCCACGCTGCCGAGCGCGACCTCCCGCCGCACCACGACGTCCGGATGCCGCTCGCCGAGACCGGTGAGCGATTCCGCGAGCAGCCGTTCGCCCTCGTCCTCCGGGGTCTGCTGCCCCTCGCCGCCGGAGCGGGCCGGGCCGAAGACGTCCTCCGGCGGTTCCGACCACACGTGCACCGCGTGCAAGGCGCATCCGTGCCGGTCGGCGAAGTCGTACGCGTACCGCACCGCCGCGACGCTCGCCGGCGATCCGTCCACGCCGACCACCACGCGCCCGGTCTTCTTCCCCGACGGACGGACCACGACGACCGGACGCGCGCCCGTGTGCACCACCTGCGAGGCGGTCGACCCGAGCAGCAGCCGGGGCAGCCCGCCGCGGCCGGACGCGCCGACCACGATCAGCTCCGCCTGCCGTCCGATGTCCGCCAGTTCCCAGCTCGCCCGGCCGAACCGCACCCGGGTGCGCACCGGCAGCCCCGGCCGTTTCCGGCCGATCTCGGCGGCAAGAGCGGCCAGTTCCTTCTCCGCGTAGTCCACCACGGACTGATCGGCCACGATCTCGCCCGCGACCGGGGTGATCACGCCGGGCACGAAGTCCACGTTCGGCATCGGCAGCGTCATCGTCCGGACGAGCACGAGACAGGTCCCGAGCGCCTCCGCCTCGGCGGCCGCCCAGTCGACGGCCAGGCGGGCGCCGTCGGATCCGTCGTCCCCGACCACGACTCCCGGTTCGGCCCGGTCCGCTTCGTCCATCACCGGCCTCCGTTCCCGTGCGGCGCTTTCCCGGGAGGTACCCGGTCGCCTCGCCCGGCAATCGGGCCCCGCGCCCAAGCTGGCTACCCCGTCACCGCGGCTTCGGCGGGACGGGCGGCTCCGGCGGCGGCAACGGCCCCGGCCCGGGACGCGGCGGCGGGGCAGGCTCCGGCGGGAACGGCGGCACCGGCTCCGGCGGCGACGGGACGGGCTCCGGTCCAGGCGGCACGGGGTGCACCATGACGGGCTCTTTCCTCAGTCGAATCCTCCGTACCCGGCTACCCGGCGGAGCGGCTCCGGACACCTCGGATCCGGCGGTCGGTCGCGCTGCCCGAGTGGGGAAACCGAGTCCGTGCTCCGCATGCTGCGTCTGCTGCTGAGGAAGCGAAACCCGTATCGGACGCCCCCGACCGCGACGAGAGCCGGAAGCCCGCGCCCGGAGCTCAGCAAGCCGTGCCCGACTCGCGATCACCCGAGCCCACGTCCCCGGCCGTTCCCCACGCAGAGAGCCGGAAGCCAGCCGCTGCTCAACCGGCAAAAACCCATCCCCGCCACGCGATCGCCCGGCCAGTGCCCTCGACACCCCGCCCGCGTACCCGGCCGTCACACCGGGTCGGGCTCCCCCAGCTCCGCGACCGGCCCGTCCAGTTCCTCGTGCCGGGCGGCGAGCGTGCCCGCCAGGTGCACCAGCTTCACGTTCAGCTGCTGCGAGGTCCGGCGCAGCAGGTCGAACGCCTGCTGCGCGTCGAGCCCGCGGCGGGCCATGATGATGCCCTTCGCCTGGCCGATCACGTCGCGGCTGTCCAGCGCGCGCCGCAACTGGGCCTGGTTCAGCTCGTTCCGGGTTACCGCGTCCGTTTCGGCCACCGCGAGGGTCGCGTGGGTGGCCAGGAGCAGCACGACGTCGCGGTCGGCGTCGGTCAAGCCGCCGGGAGTGCGCGAGTAGAGGTTGAGCGCGCCGGAGAACCGCGACACGGCGTCGTCGACCAGTGCGGTCGCCAGCACCGCGCGCCAGCCCAGCTCGGCTGCCGCCGGGGACCACCGCGGCCACTGCGCGTCCCGGCACAGGTCAGCGGCTTCCAGGAACTCGGATCGGTCCGGCACCGCCGCGTCGTGGCACGGGCCTTCCTCGAGCTTGTACTGCAGCAGGTCCAGGTCGGCGGCCGCCGGATCGGTGTAGGCCGCGGTGTGGAAGTTGCCGTCCGGCGCGCGCAGGGTGATCGACACCAGGTCCGCGGCGGGCACCAGCGACGCCGTCGCGCTCACGATCAACTGCAAAACGTCGCCGACGCTCTGTGCGGCAAGCAGCATCTCCGTGAGCGACCGGAACTCCTCGCCGGAAGGTCGCAGCGATTCGTCCTCGAACGCCAGCGCCTCAGACGCCGACTCGGAGAACGGGACGCCCTCCTCTTCGAGCACCTGGCGAGCCACCCCGCCCTCCCGGCACGCGAATACCGCTTCGCTCGGCTGGGCGGTCTCGCGCAGCGCGGCGAGGTCTTCGCTGGAGAACGAGGTCAGCTCGCTCAGTTCGAAGACCACCATTCGCGGCTCCGCGGCCAGCGCCTCGCCCACCTCGCCGCGCAACCCCGCGGGGTCGCCGCTCAGCCGGACCACGGCCGAGCAATCGACCTTCCCGCCGCTTCCGCCTTCCACAGTTCCCTCTCCTCCGGCCCGGACTTTCCCAGCGCCTGCCAAAGTACTCGGATCGCGGACGCGCGGCAGTCCCCTTCGCAGCCCCGCCCAGCTCGCGGGCACAGTTCAGGCCCGGCCCCTCCGCGAGGGCCGGGCCGGGTGAACAGGGTTAACCGACCTCCGCCGCCAGCGTCCGCGAGGCGGCAGTCGATTCGACGGCATCGGCAAGGCGTGCGACCACTCGCAGCTCCCGGTCGAGCCCGAGAACGCGCAGCGGCCGCAGAACGGCGCGCTGTGCGGCGACCACGACGAACGCGACGCCCGCCAGGGAAGCCTCCCGCGCGGCTTCGACCAGCACTTCCAGGCCGCTGACCGAGCAGAACGTCAGCCCGGAGACGTCGACGACCAGGACCCGCGGGGCCAGCCCGGTCTCCTCGGCCAGGACGTCCCGGAGCCGGTCGGTGCAGCGCCGGTCCAGTTCGTCGGACACCGCGACGACGGTTTCGTCCGCGGTGGCGGTGATTACGGTGCGCGCCGATGCGCCCGGCAGGCAAGCGAACGTTTCGTGCATCGAGCCCTCCTCGCAGATGCGAGACCGGGCCGAATCAGTGCGGCCCGGCCCCGGGCCCGGGTCAAGCGGGCCGCTTGGGGTCAGGCGACGGCACGTGGGCTGAACCGCTCCTGCACCGACCGTACCGCAGCGCAGTGCCCGCGACCAGCCCGAATCCGGCCCCGTCGGCAGCACTGTGGACTGTCCGGGCCGCGTCCTCGCCCGTGGAACCGTTCCGCACCCGGCGGTTCCGATCGTCCACAATGGACTCGAACCCGCGAGGTTTCGCCCGGACCGGCCCGGGTACCCGAACAGCATGGCGACCATCCACGCGACCGCGAGCCCGGACTTGTCCGAACTGCCCCCGGCCGACATCCGCCCGCAGCGGGCGTCGGCCCGCGACACCGGACGCATCCTCGCGCGGGTGGTCGCCCCCACCGTCGGCATCGGACTGATCAAACGCCGTCCCCGCGCGATGGCCGCGGCGCAGAAACTGCACGTCGACCGCTCGGGCATCCGCCTGCTGCACGACCTGCGCGCCCGCTACGGGCCCGGTCCGCTCGACCTGCCGGTCCCGGGCCGCTCGTTCCGCCTGGTGCTCGAGGCGAACCACGTCGGCTCGCTGCTGGCGGGCACGCCGAGCCCGTTCAGTCCGGACACCACCGAAAAAGACGCGGCCCTGCGCCATTTCCAGCCGCACGGCGTCCTGATCTCCGGCGGTGCCAACCGCGCGCGGCGGCGGAAGCTCAACGAAACCGTCCTCGAACCAGGCCGGGCCGCACACGAACTCGCGGGCACCTGGGCAGACACCATCCGCACCGAGGCGCACGAAATGCTTTCCGGCTTCCCCGACCTCGACGCGACCCAGTTCACCGAGCACTTCTGGACGATCATCCGCAAGATCGTGCTCGGCGGCGACACCACGGCCGACCGGCGCGTCACCGATCTGCTGGACCAGCTGCGGCTCAACGCCAACTGGGCGTTCGCGCACCCGCGCCGCGAGGACCAGCGCCGCCAGTTCCAGTCTTTGCTCGACCGTCAGCTCGGCCTGGACCGCCCGGGCAGCCTCGGCGCGGCGATGGCGAACCAGCCGGCCGCTGCGGAGGACGATCCGACCGGGCAGGTGCCGCACTGGCTGTTCGCCTTCGACGCCGCCGCGATCGCCACCCTGCGCGCACTTGCCTTGCTCGCAACGCATCCCGACGAGCTCGCCGAGGCCCGCCGGGAAGTCGCCGAAGCGGATCTCTCGAAGCCGCAACAGCTTCCGTACTTGCGCGCCTGTGTCCTGGAGTCCATCCGGCTCTGGCCGACGACACCCGCCCTGCTGCGCGAAAGCACCGAGGACACCGCGTGGGGCCCCGAGGGAACGTCGTTCCTGATCTACACGCCGTTCTTCCATCGCGACCCGGAAACGTTGCCGTACGCGGATTCCTTCGTCCCGGACATCTGGCTGGACGGCCGCGCCAAAGCCAATCCCGCGCTCGTGCCGTTCAGCGCCGGACCTGGCGTGTGCCCGGGCCGCGACGTCGTGCTCTTCACCGCCTCAACGCTGCTCGCCGCGCTGGTGCAGCAAGCGGGTTTCGCGCCGCGAGGCACCGCCGCCGACCTCCAGCCGGGACGGCTCCCCGCGACGCTCAACCACTTCGGCATCCGGTTCGCGCTGTCCTGAGCCTTCAGGTCCGTGAAGGGCTCCTCGAGGGAATCTGATTCCCTCGAGGAGCCGTTCACGGACCGCTGCTGAGTTCGCCTTACTTCAGCCGTTCCAGCAGCGCGTCGCAGAACGCGGGCAGGTCGTCCGGATTCCGCGACGTGATCACGCCGTCGTCCGTCACGACTTCGCGGTCAACCCACTCCGCACCAGCGTTGCGCAGGTCCGTCTGCAGCGACGGCCACGACGTCACCGTCCGGCCGCGCGCCAATCCGGACTCGGCGAGCAGCCAGGGACCGTGGCACACGGCCGCGACCGGCTTGCCCGCGGCGGCCGTTTCCCGGACCAGCGCGACCATCGGCTCGCTGGTGCGGATCTTGTCCGGCGAGTACCCGCCGGGCACCACGACCGCGTCGAAGTCCGCCGCGGCCACGTCGTCCACGGCCTGGTCGGTCGTGATTTCGGTGCCGTGCAACGCGGTCAGCTTCTTGCCCTTCGCCAGGCCGACCACCACCGGCTCGTGCCCGGCGGAGCGCAACCGCTCGCACGGCACCCGGAATTCGTCGTCCTCGGTCATTTCGTCCACGAGCACTGCCACGCGGGCCATGCTGTTCTCCTTTCGCTACGGATCTTGTGCGGGGTTCGCTACCCCGCGGTCAGCTCGGACGTTCCACGTCGCCGCGCCACGCACCCGTTTCGCGTCCGCGCTGTTCGATGAACTGCTTGAACCGCAGCATGTCGCCCTTCACGCGCCGGTCGAGGATGCCGAGCTTGTCGGCGGCGTTCTCGGCGAGGCCCTCGGGGTCGAGCTCCATCTGCGCGGTGACGCGCGTCTTGGTGTCCCCCAGCCGGTGGAAGGTGATCACCCCGGCGTGGTCCGGCCCGGAGTCCGAGCGCCACGCGACCCGCTCGTCCGGGTGCTGCTCGGTGATCGTCGCGTCGAACTCCCTGCCGACGCCGCCGAACCGGGTCACCCAGTGCGTGTGCGTGGCGTCGAGCTGGCGGATCTCCTCCACGCCCTCCATGAACTCGGGGAACGATTCGAACTGCGTCCACTGGTTGTACGCGGTCGGCACCGGGACGTCCACGTCCACGATTTCGGTGATCGTGCTGCTCATGCGCTCCTCCTCGCCATCGGGTACCGGACCCGGGTGCCCGGGACGCGGCGGGGCGAAACCGGCGCGATTGCGCGGCCGCGCTCCGGGTACCCGTCGAGCGAAAGGAGGCCGCCCATGCGAGTCGTGATCGTCGGCGGCGGGTTCGCCGGGTACCACGCGGCGCACAAACTGCTGCGCAGCCTCGGGGACCGCGCCGAGATCGTCGTGCTGAACCCCACCGACTATTTCCTGTACCTGCCGTTGCTGCCGGAGGTGGCCAGCGGGATCGTCGACCCCCGGCACGTCGCGGTGTCCATTCCGGACACTCTGCGCGGCGTGCGGCTGGCGCTGGGCACCGCCGGATCGGTCGACCTCGACGCCCGCACCGTGACCTACACCGACCCCGAGGACCGCGAGCGGAAGCTGGGCTACGACCGGCTGATCCTCGCCGCGGGCAGCGTCAACAAGCTGCTGCCGATCCCCGGCGTCGCCGAGTGCGCGCACGGATTCCGCGGCCTGCCCGAAGCGCTGTACCTGCGCGACCACGTGACCCGGCAGATCGAACTGGCCGCCGCGACCGACGACCAGGCCGAGCGCGACGCCCGGTGCACGTTCGTCGTCGTCGGCGCGGGGTACACCGGCACGGAGGTCGCCGCACAGGGCCCGGAGTTCACCGCTGCCCTCGCGCGCCGCCACCCCGAACTCGAGGGGCAGCAGATTCGCTGGCTGCTGCTGGACATCGCCGAACGCGTGCTGCCCGAACTGGACCCCCGGCTCGGCGCCACCGCCGACCGGGTGCTGCGCGAGCGCGGCGTCGAGGTCCGGATGAAGACCTCGGTCGACCAGGCGGACGTCGAAGGCGTCACGCTGACCACCGGCGACGCCGTCCCGACGCACACGCTCGTGTGGTGCGTGGGCGTCCGCCCCGATCCGCTGGTCTCCGACCTCGGCCTGGAAACCGTGAAGGGCCGGCTGGTCGTCACGCCGGAGCTGAACGTGCCGGGCCGCGACGACGTGTTCGCCTGCGGCGACGCGGCGGCGGTGCCGGACCTGACCCGTCCCGGCGAAACCACGCCGATGACCGCGCAACACGCGCAGCGGCAAGGAAAACTGGCCGGGAACAACGTCGCCGCGTCGCTCGGCGTCGGCCGCGCGCGCAAGTACCGGCACCACGACCTCGGCTTCGCGGTCGACCTCGGGTCCGGCCAGGGCGCGGCCAATCCGCTGCACATCCCCCTGGCGGGCCTTCCCGCCCGGCTGGTGACCCGCGGCTACCACCTGCTGTCGCTGCCGGGAAACCGCCTGCGCACCGCGACCGACTGGGCGCTGGAGAAGGCGGGCCGGCGACAGACTGTCCAGCTGGGACTCGTCCGTTCCGGCGCGGTCCCGCTGGACACCGCCTCGCCCGAGCTGCCGCGAACCCGGTGAGGCTGTCCCGAAAATTGGGAGGAAGAATCCGAAATGGACACACACGAACTGCGCGCGCTGCTGACCGACGGACCGTTCGTCTCGGTGCACTTCGACGAATCGCACGACACCGAGGACGCGGCGAAGCAATTGCGGTTGCGGCTCAAGGAGATTGAGGCCGCGCTCGAGGACCAGGGCGCTGACCGGCCGAGCGTCGATGCCGTCCTGCGCGCCGTTGAAGAAAGCTCGCCGCCGGTCGGCCGGGCCGGGCGCACGCTCGTCGCCGCGCACGGCAACGTCCTGCTCGACCGGCGGCTCGCGGCTCCGCCGCCGACGCAGGTGGCGCGTTTCTCCGCGCTGCCGTACTTCCTGCCGACCGTGAGCCATCTGGAAGAAGCGCCCGCGCATCTGGTCGTGCTCGTCGATCGGACCGGCGCGGACATCGAGGTGCACCGACCGGACGGCAGTGTCGAAACCGAGACCGTGCACGGGCAGGAGCACCCGGTGCACAAGGTTCGCGGCGGCGGTCCCGCACACCGCGACATCCAGTCGCACGCCGAGCAGACCGCGCACAACAACCTTTCGGAGATCGCCGATCACCTCGCGAAGACCGCCGAACGCGTGCGGCCGCGAGCGATCGTGCTGGCCGGCGAGGTCCAAGCCCGCACCGAACTGCACGAGCGCCTGCCCGAACCGGCCCGTTCGCTCGCCGCGGAGGTCGACGCGGGCAGCCGAGCCTCCGGTGCCGGCCGGGCCGACCTGAACCGGGCCGTGCACGAAGTGCTTACCGGGCAACGATTGCGCGAGCTGGACGATCTTGCCGAACGCTTCCGTGCCGACGCCGCTCGCGAATCGGCCTTGGCGGTCACGGGATTGTCCGCCGTCACCGCTGCCCTGGCGGAGGCGAATGTCGAGACGCTGCTAGTCGGCGACTCCGGCGAGGCCAGTGTGTACACCGGTTCGGAACCGACGCAGGTCGGCGTCGCCCAATCCCGTTTGGACGCACTCGGCGTGGCCGACCCAGCCCGTCGACGCGCGGACGAAGCCCTGCCCTACGCGGCGGTGGCAGTCGGCGCGGACGTCGTGGTGATCGACGAACGGCTCGACCTGACCGACGGATTCGGCGCGCTGCTGCGCCACCCGTGACCCACAGCTGTGCCCGGGTGCCTCGACACCCGGGCCCAGCTTCCTCGATCCGCTACCGCAACGCAGGCAACAACTCCCGCTCCGCGAACTTCATGAACTCCGGCTGATACTCCGGCCCACCGACGCTAGATCCGTGAACCCGGCCTGCACGACGAGCACCTCGACCTGACCGATGGATTCGGCGCGCTGCTGCGCCACCCGTGACACACAGCTGGGCCCGGGCGCCTCGACACCCGGGCCCAGCTTCCTCGATCCGCTACCGCAACGCAGGCAACAACTCCCGCTCCGCGAACTTCATGAACTCCGGCTGATACTCCGGCCCACCGACGCTAGATCCGTGAACCCGGCCTGCACGACGAGCACCTCGACCTGACCGATGGATTCGGCGCGCTGCTGCGCCACCCGTGACACACAGCTGGGCCCGGGCGCCTCGACACCCGGGCCCAGCTTCCTCGATCCGCTACCGCAACGCAGGCAACAACTCCCGCTCCGCGAACTTCATGAACTCCGGCTGATGCTCCGGCCCACCGACGCTAGATCCGTGAACCCGGCCTGCACGACGAGCACCTCGACCTGACCGATGGATTCGGCGCGCTGCTGCGCCACCCGTGACACACAGCTGGGCCCGGGCGCCTCGACACCCGGGCCCAGCTTCCTCGATCCGCTACCGCAACGCAGGCAACAACTCCCGCTCCGCGAACTTCATGAACTCCGGCTGATGCTCCGGCCCACCGATCTGCACCAACGCCAGATCCGTGAACCCCGCCTGCGCGAACTGCTTCGCCGCGTCCACAATGGGCCCGGCATCCGGACCGCACGGAATCCCCGCCGCCACGTCGTCCTCGCGCACGTACTGGGTCGCCGCGTCGAACGCCTGCGTTCCCGGCAGTTCCGCGTTCACCGGCCAGCCCGAGCCGAACCACCGGAACTGCTCGTGCGCCCGCCGGATCGCCGCCCCGCGGTCCGGGTCCCAGCAGACCGGCAGCTGCCCGATCTTGCGCGTCGGCGGTCCGAGCCGCTCGTGGTCCCATTCCGTGCACAGCTCGGCTTTCGGCTCGACCGCGACCATCGCGTCGGCGACCGGCGCGAACCGCTTCACCGACTTCGGGCCGGACACCGCGATCGCGATCGGCACCCGGGTCGGCGACAGGTCCCACAGCTTCGCCCCGTCGGCCCGGTAGTGCTTTCCGGTGTAGGTGAACGTTCCGCCGTCGAACAGGCCGCCGATGATCTGGACGGCCTCGGCGAGCCGGTCGTGCCGGACCGACACCGACGGCCAGCCCATGCCGACGACGTGCTCGTTCAGGTTCTCCCCCGAGCCGAGCCCGAGGGTGAACCGGCCGTCGGACAGCAACTGCACCGTCGCCGCCTTCTGCGCGACCACCACCGGGTGGTACCGCATGGTCGGGCAGGTCACGAGCGTCATGAGTTCGAGCTGTTCGGTCGCCTGGGCCACCGCGCCGAGCACGCTCCACGCGTACGGTGCGTGCCCCTGTTCGGCCAGCCACGGCGAATAGTGGTCGCTGCAGGCCGCGAAGTCGAATCCGGCCTGCTCAGCGGCGGTCGCGCAGCCGACCAGCTCGCGCGGCCCGGTCTGTTCAGTCATCAAGGTGTAGCCGATGCGCATGTTCTCCCCCGTTCGACGGGCTTTCTGCTCGCGGCGCCAGCGCTTGCGGCTGCCCCGGAACCTCTCCGCCGCCCGGTTACCCGGTGCGGGGCGAGTTCACCCGTGCTGTCTGTCCGAAGGAGACTTCCCAGGTCAGGACCCGGCCAGCGCCGCGTCGACGGTCGGGTACAGCGGCAGGGTCTGCTCCAGCCCGGTGAGCTGGATGGGCCGCATCGTCGCCCGGCCGGACGCGACGATCCGCAGGCTGGCTCCGGACGCCCGGTGCTGGGTGATGGTCACCAGCGCGGTCAGCCCGGCGGAGGCCAGGAATTCCACCGCGGCGAGGTCCAGCACCAGCACCGGCGGAGCCCCGGCGAGCGCCTCGTCGACCGCGGCGGTCAGCAGCGGCGCGGTGACCATGTCGACCTCGCCGTACACCGCCAGCACCGCGACCGGGGGCCGGTCCTCCCGCTCGACGCGGAATTCGGGCACCGGGTCGGCACTGGGGTCGGTCGGCTCGTCCATCGTCACGGTCCCGTCCTCGGTAGTTCCTGCCGGGCAGGCGGCCCGGCCACCACCCCATGATGCCCGTCCGGGCCCGCCGACGCAGGCGAGCGGGGAATCAGCCGCTTCGTCCGGTTTCCCGGCGGCCCCGGAGCCGGCGCGCTCCCTTACGCCATTTGCCTGAATTCCTGCCGTCGAACCGATCAACGCGGTGACAAATTCACGGTGCGTGTCCGGGAATGCCCGCGGACCGCATTCTCCGCCGAAGTCATGTTTCACTCGAGCGAGTGAGGGTATCCGGGAGTAAGCACGCGACATTCCCCACCGAGAGAAGAAAGACGAGGTTCTCCCCGTGATTGTTCTCGGCGTCATTCTGCTCGTGATCGGGTTCATCACCTCGATCCAGATTTTGTGGAGCATCGGGATCGCCCTCGTAGTGATCGGCGCGATCCTGGCGGTGCTCGGCGGGACCGGACGCCGTATCGGCGGCCGCGCGCATTGGTACTGACCGCACGGAAAAGGAAATGCACGCCAAGGCTCACAGAGCCTTGGCGTGCTCTTCGTTCAGGCGAGCGCCGCCAGTTCCCGGGCAGCCCGCACTGTCGTCCACTCCCGTTCCCGGGCAAGCGCCAGTACTGAATTCGTCGTGTCACCGATAGCGTCGATCTTCGCGTTCACCGCCGCCTCGTCCATTCCGAGTTCTTCGCGGCCGACCGCGTGAATGATCCCGCCCGCACTCGCCACGACATCCGGAATCCACGTGACTCCCCGGTCGCGCAACACCGTCGCTACCTCCTCGGCGGCGATCTGGTTGTTCGCCGGTCCCACGATCAGCGACGCACCGCAAGCGGCGGCCGACTCGACCGTCAGCAAGCCGCCCGTCGCCGCAGGCACGAGCACGTCCAGTGGCTCCCGCACCAGGTCGGCCGTGGTCCAAGCGGCACCGAGCCGCTCCGCGACCGGCCGCAGCCCGTTGTCGACGTCGGTGACCACCACCTTCGCGCCGCGCTCGATCAGCGCTTCGCAGATCAGCCGCCCGACGCTGCCGAACCCGAGCACGCCGATCCGCGACCCGTCGACCGAGCCTGGCGCGACCCCGGCCTCAAGCGCCGCCAGGACTCCCCTCGCCGTCGCCACGCTCGACGTCCCGCTGCCGCCCTGGCTCTCCGGACGGCAGAACGCCCAGCCGTGCGCGAGCCGGTGGATCTCCGCCATGTCCTCGGACGTCGACCCGATGTCCGGCCCGGTGCGGTACCGCCCGCCCAGCGCGGCGATCGCCTCGGTGATGTCGGCGATCAGGTCCGGCCGCCGCGCCGGGTCGATCCCATCCGCGGGCAGCGCCGCCACGGTTTTGCCACCCCCGTAGGGAAGACCGGCCAGTGCGCACTTCGTGGTCATCGCCGCCGAAAGCCGCAGCGCGTCGTCCGCCCCGTCCCGCCACGACGGGTACGCCTTGATCCGGCACCCGCCGATCGCCGGACCGCGCGCCGTCGAATGGATCGCGACGGCGATCGCGACCCCCGACCTAGCCCCGCGGACGACCTGCAGTGCTTCCCCGGCAAAACTCTCTGTTCGGTTCACGGACGCAACACTGCCCCTTCCACCGCCTGGTCGGAGCACCGACGGTGATATGTTCGGCAAATGAGCGAATCTCCGAACCTCGATCGGATCGACAGCCTCATCGTCCGCGAACTCCAGCAGGACGCCCGGATCCCGATGCGCGACCTGGCCGAGCGCGTCGGCGTCGCGGCGTCGACCTGTTCCGACCGGATCGGCAGGCTGCAGGCGCGCCAGGTGCTGACCGGATTCCACGCCGAGGTCGACCTGCCCGCGCTGGGCCGGTCGGTGCAGGCCATGGTGTTCGCCCAGATCCGCCCGCTCAGCCAGCCGATCATCGACCGCTTCCGTCGCGACGCGCTCGCCATGCCCGAGGTGATGGCCGTCTTCGTGCTCGCCGGCGGCGACGATTTCCTGCTGCACGTCGCGGTCCCGGACGTCTCCCGGCTGCACACGTTCCTCGTCGAGGATCTCAGCAGCCGCAAGGAGGTCGTGCAGTTCCGCAGTTCGATCGTGTTCGACCACAGCCGGAAGCGGGCGATCGAGAACCTCGCCGGGGAGCAGTGACCCCTCGGCCATCGGCCGGGACGGCTCGCCCTCAGCCCAGGTCGGCCTCCGGACGGATCTCGATCGCCGTCCCCGCATGATGCATTTCCAGCACCACCAGTTCGTTCTTCCCCTTCCGCCACAACGACTTCGGCGCGTACAGCGTCTTCTGCGGCCCGATCTTCCAGTACCGGCCGAGGTTGAACCCGTTCAGCCACACCACGCCCTTCTCCCAGCCGGGCAGGGCGACGAACCCGTCCGCGGGCTCGGCGACCTCGACGGTCGCGCGGTGGAAGGCCGGGCCGGCGCCCGGCGGAGCGGACGAGAACCGCAGCCGGGACAGGTCGTCCAGGGGCAGCGGACGGATCTCCCAGCCGAACAGCTTCTGCTGGGTGTTCATCGCGACCCAGCCGTCGATGCCCTTCCGATCGGCCAGGTACGGGCCGTAGTTCACCCGGCCCATCGGGTCGACCAGGATGTCCAGGCGCGTCCGCGGTCTCTCCAGCTTCAGCTCCAGCGTCCCGTCCGGATGGTTGCGGTCCAGGATCCCCAGCTGCACCCCGTCGGCGAACACCAGTGCCCGGTCCGCCAGGCCGTGGATGCTCAGCGGGCCGGAATGCGGGCCTTGCACAGTCGTGCGGTAGTGGATCAGGCCGGTCGACTGTCCCAGTCGTTCTATGGAGACCGGCTGGGCCGAGCGGACCACTGTGGACAGTGCGGGCAGCGAGTCCAGAAGGGACACTGAGCCGGACGGAGTGACCGACTGCGCGGGCTGGCGCGGCGAGCGAGCGGGCGGCGGGACCACTGGTTGCTTGGTGTACTTGGTGATCACCGACTGCAACGCGGTGAACTTCGCGCCGACGTCGCCTGCCTCGCCGACCGGGGAATCGTAGTCGTAGCTGGTCACGGTGGGCTGATATTGCAGTCCGGAGGTGTTGGCGCCAGCAGTGAAGCCGTAGTTGGTGCCGCCGCAGGCCATGTACAGGTTTACCGACGCGCCCGTCGCCAGCAGCTGATCGATGTGGGCGGCGGTTTGCTGCGCATCGGTGGTGTGGTGCGCCTCGCCCCAGTGGTCGAACCAGCCGTCCCAGTACTCGGCCATCATGACCGGCGCTCCGGGACGGAAGGCTTTCAGCGCGGCGATGCTCGGCGCTGGGTCGCCGTCGCCGGTGCCGACCTCCAGTGTTCCCGGCAGCTCGCCGAAGCGCATGAAGAATTCGGAAGCACCGTCGGCGACGAACAGGAGACTCGTCATTCCGCGTGCGCGCAGGCTGTCCCGCAGGTGTGCGAGATAGCTCGTGTCGTTGCCGTAGCTGCCGTATTCGTTCTCGATCTGCACGGCCACGACCGGGCCGCCGTGTTGCGCTTCCAGCGGGGCCAGCTGCGGGATCAGCTGGTCGTACCACGCGTCGACGGCCTTGAGGTAAGCCGGATCGGCGCAGCGCAGCTCCATGTCCCGGTCGGCGAGCAGCCAGGCGGGCAGGCCGCCGAATTCCCATTCCGCGCAGATGTACGGGCTCGGGCGGACGATGACTTGGAATCCGAGGTCGCCCGCCAGCCGGATGAATCCCGCGAGATCGCGGTCGCCGCGGAAATTCGCTCGGCCGGGCGCCGGCTGGTGGAAATTCCACGCCACATAGGTTTCGACCGTGTTGAGGCCCAGCGCTTTGAGCCGCGACAACCGGTCGTGCCACTGGTCCGGGCGCAGCCGGAAGTAGTGGATCGCGCCGGAAACGATCTGGAACGGCTTGCCGTCCAGCAAGAACCGGTCGCCGGACACGCTCAGCCCGCGCCGGCCGGCCGCACCCGCCGGTCCGGCGAACACCGTGCTCGCGGCGACCGCGGCCGCGCCGCCGAGGAAGCTCCTCCTGCTCACGTCCATCCCTCCCCCGCTCATCCGGCGGTCACCGCGCGGACCTGGACGAGGAATGCGTCGAGCACGCCGTCGCCCACGAGGGCCTGCCGCACGCCCCACCGGTTGCTCTTGCCGGTCTTCACCGCTTCCGCCCGCTTGACCAGCGCGTCCGCGGCCGCGGTCAGACGCTGGGCCGTGGCGTCGTCACCGCGGGTCGTTGCGGCGAGGGCGTCGAGTCGGGTCACCATCGCGTCGCCCCAGAGCGCGGTCGCGTCCAGCCACGGGCCCGCCTCGCTGACGAACGCGCTCTGCACCTGCCCGCCCCGGATCACGGCGGGAGCGTTGCGGATCTGTTCGGCGTAGGAGCGCAGTTTGCCGAGCGCACGGTGGTCGCCGGCATTCCAGTGCTGCCAGAACTCGGCGACCCGGGCCGCGAGAACCGGCGCTTGCGGCTGCCACGGCGTCGGCCCGAAGACGGGTGCCAGGTGTTCGAGGTCCGCGAACACTTTCAGCGCGGCGGTCGCGCGCTGGTCGTTCCAGGAGAAGTCGGCGACCCCGAACTCGGCGACCTCGCTGGCCGCCTCCTGGTTCATCGGATTCGAGACGATCCCGTTGAGATATTTCGACAGCCCCGCTTCGCGATGCGCGTACGGCGCGAGCAGCAACCGTCCGGCGGACTGCTCGTAATCGTTGACCGGGTAGTTATCCCAGAGGAACACCTTTCGACCGTACACAGTGGACACCTGCTGTGCTTCGTCGTTCGTGACGCTCGGCGGCACCACCGCGGTACCGGTCCACTGCACGACTACGGACGGGTCGAGGTTCTCCCGTAGTTGCGTCTTGTACGGCGAGTCCTTGAGGTCGCTGTACTCCGTCGGCACCGTCTGCAATGGACGGACGCCGTCGTGCGTCTTCACGAAGTTCTTGGTGATCTCGTTGAGCAACGAAACCTGCGCCTTGCCCGCGGCGGCCTGACCGGGCGCGCCGAACGCCGCCTGGTCGCCGGCGCAATTCCACTTGGTGTACGAGATGTCGTCGAACGGCAGGGAGAACGAGCGCACGCCGAGGTCGTACACCGCCTGGAATTTCGCTTTCACCGCGGCGACGTCCTGCGGCGACGAGAAGCAGATCGAGACCCCGGGCGACAACGCGTAGGTGAAGTCGACGTGGTTCGCGTTCGCCGTGCGGACAAGCTGACCGAGCGCGGCCAGCTCCTGCTGCGGATACGGATCCCGCCACTGTGCCCGCAGATACGCGTCGTCCTTTGCACTGTAGATGTAGGTATTCGCCTTGGTTTCGCCGAGGAACTTGATCTGCCGCACCCGGTCGTCGTTCGTCCACGGCGGACCGTAGAAGCCTTCGATCGACCCGCGCAGCGCCATGTTCGGCCAGTCTCGTACCGCGACACCGCTCAATGCCCAGCTGTGTCCACTTCGGACGAACAGCTGCCGCAACGTCTGCACGCCGTAGTATTGCCCGGCAGCATCCCTGCCCTTGATCGTCACGCCGTCGCGGCGCACAGCAAGCGAATAGCCCTCCGCCTGCGTTGGCGCGTCTCCGCTATTGCTGAGCCGGATGACGAACCCGCGCTGCGATCCCGTGTTGAACTTCTTGACTCCGTGCTGTTTCAACAGGTCGAGCAAGAGATCTTTGGCCGGGCCGTCAGTCGTGCTGTCGGTGACCAGTCCCACCGAGGACGGCAGCGATACGTCGCCAGCATCGCGGTCGATCTGTTGCGGCGTCGGGGAAACCACTGGTATCTGACCTGGCTTGGCCGAGGCCGGTTGGACGATGGTCAGGGCACTCGTCGCGACAGCAGCGGCGAGCCAAACTCTGCGGCGTAGAGTCATGACTTCCTCTCAGGCGGCGGGGACAGTGCGGTACAACGCGAAGGTAGCCAGGTAAGGCGTCGCCCGCGACTGCGTGACGACCACGCGCAGGTGACGGGCGGTGACCGGCGACGAGAGGGTGACGAGACGGTTGGCGCCGATCGTGGTGACAGTCGCGACCGTGCGCCAGGAACCGTCCACTTCGGCCTGTACGGTCGCGCCCTCGACGTGCTGACCGTGGGTGATGTCCTCCCCCAGCCGGATCTGGTCGAAGGTGGCCGCCTTCGGCAACACCACGTCCATCGTCCCGGCGAGCGCACCGCGCGGCGGCGACCACGACGTGGTCAGCGAGGAATCCGTGACCGCGTCCAGCCCTCGCGCGCCGGCGGCGAGGTTCACCGACTGTGTCCTGGCGATGGCCTGCCCGAAGGACGCCAACGCGGCGGCATCGGCCGGAGCAACGCGACCGTCCGGGCCAGGCGGAACGTTCAGCAGCAACGAGGCATTGCGTCCCACCGAGGCGCGATAAAGATCGACGAGTTGCGCGGGCGTTTTCGGTTGTTCGTCCGGGTGGTAGAACCAGCCCGGCCGGATTGATACGTCAGCTTCGGCCGGTGCCCATTCCAGGTACCGCACGGACGGGTCGGCGAGCACCTGCCGCGACCCGAGATCGGCGCCCTCCGCGCCGCCGACAAACAACTCCTCGTTGTGCGCGGTGTTCGGATCGCCCGTGGTCGGCAACGCGCTCCACTCGGTCTCCCGAGCTTGGCCCCGCTCGTTGCCGACCCAGCGCACGCCCGCCGGTCCGGCGAACGTGACGGTGTCCGGCGACAGCGCGTGAATCATCCGGAACCAGGCCGTGAAGTCGTAGGTTTCGCTGATTCCGTTGCCGCGCCAGGGATTCGCCCCGTCCAGCCACAGCTCGTCAATGGGCCCGTACTGCGTGAACAGTTCGTAGATCTGGTTCAGGTAATAGGTGTTGTAATCGTCCTCGGTCACGGTGAATTTCGGCAGTTTCCCGGCGGCGAGGGCCGCGGCGCGGTCGTCGTTCGGGACCAGCGACGGAATGGTGCGGACCTTCGCCGCGCTGCCCGTGCCGTACCGCCCTTGACCAGCAGGCGTGTTCGCGCGGTCGTCGTAAGTCGCCTGCTCCTCGATGCTCAACGGCTGCCCCGCGGCGACCTTCGCCTCGACCCGTTTCACCTGGTCCGCGAAGAACTCCTTGGGCAACTCGGCGCCGTCCGCCGGCGACAGGTAAACGCCGACCTTCAGCCCGGCTTTCCGCGCGGAATCGACGTAGTCGCGCAGAATGTCCCCCCGCGGATTGGCGCACCCGGCGGCGCGGACCTGCCAGTACGCGGACGGATCCTGCGCCCGCCCGTTCTGCGCCGCTGCACGGGCCTTCGTCACCGCGTCGTCGGCACATCCGGGCGTGACCCACCACGGACTCGCGACGACGGAGTGATTCGTGTAGCGCGTCGGATAGAGGACGAACCCGTCGTGGTGCTTCGCGGTCAGCATCACCTGCGTCACGCCGGCCGCCTTCATCGACCGCATCCACTGGTCGGTGTCGACCGCGGTAGGCGCGAACGTCGACTCCTTTTCCGCGCCGGAACCCCATTCCCGGTCGGTGAAGGTGTTCATGCCGAAGTGCGTGAACGCGGTGACCGGCCGCTGCTGCCAGGCAATCTGCCCGGAGCGCGGCACGGTCGCGGCGGCCTTGGCGAGAATCCGGTCCATGCCGTCGCACGACTGCACTGCCTGAATCGCGGCCGGCCGGATCGGCCCATGGCAGGCGGCGGTTTCCGCGGCGGCGGGAACGGCGGTGCCCCCAGCCGCCAGTACCGCGGCAAGCGCCAGGCTCGCGGGAATCGACACGGCGGTCCTCCTGTCGGATCCGTGACCGAACGGTGACGGCGGGGAGCGTAAGTCGGGTATCCATCGGATGTCTAGACCTAATCGGCGGAGGAGGTCCCGCTTTCACCCAGCCGCCGAGGCTTGGATCAGCGCTGTTCCAAGCCTTCTGCTCGCGGCTCCTCGGCGGACGTGGCGGAGGCCCAGTGATCTGATGGATCGTGCCGATCGCGCGCACACCGTCGAGATCGCCCGGTGACCGCGTGTTCTGCCGTTCGGAGGTATCGCGACCGGAAGCCCCGCTGGATACTGCGATACGGGGAGTCGCTAGTCAGCGACCAGGAGTGATACCTCATGAACAGGAATTGTCTCCGCACGGTTCTCGCGATCGCAGTCGTCACCCTCGGCGCCGGTCCGCCGGCGCCAGCATCGGCGACCGCAGGCCATGCCCGGCAGCAGCTCGCCGCGGGCGATTGGCCGACCTATCACCACGACAACGCCCGCACCGGCGAAGCCGTGGATCTCGCTCCGTTGGGCACTCTCGGCACGGCCTGGCAGGCCACTTTGGACGGTGCGGTGTACGGACAGCCGCTGGTGGTCGGCGGTCAGATCCTTGCTGCCACGGAGAATGACACCGTTTACGCGCTCGACCCGGCCACCGGCGCGGTCCGCTGGTCGGCGCACATCGGCGAACCGGCGAGAAGAGCCGAGCTGCCGTGCGGGAACATCGACCCGCTCGGCATCACCGGCACCATGGCCTACGACCAGGCCACGTCCCGGGTTTTCGCGCTGGCCGAGCTCACCGGCGGGCAGCACGTGCTGGTCGGGGTGAACGTCACCACCGGCGCGGTGGAGGTGCGCACCGAACTGGAACCGCCTAAGGGCGACCGGCTGGCGCACCAGCAGCGAGCGGCGCTGACCGTGCTCGGCGACCGCGTGTACGTGGCGTACGGCGGGCTGGCCGGCGACTGCGCGAACTACATCGGTTCCGTAGTGTCGGCGACCACCAGCGGGGCTAACCCGATCGGTTACAGCGTGCCGACCACCAGGGAAGCCGGGATCTGGGCGCCAGGCGGCGGCGTGGTCGACGGGCAGCGGCTGCTCTACGCGGTCGGCAACGGCGAATCCACCACGGGCTACGACGACAGCGATTCCGTGCTGGCCTTGTCGCCGACGCTGCAGCGGGTGGACCTGTTCGCCCCGGACACCTGGGCCGACGACAACGCGCAGGACCTCGATCTCGGTTCGTCCAGCCCGACCCTGCTCGGCGATCACGTCATCGCGGTCGGCAAACGCGGCACCGGATACGTGCTGCACCACGACAATCTCGGCGGAATCGGCGGGCAGCAGGCCAAGGCGGAGATCTGCCAGTCCTTCGGCGGCAGCTCGACCAAGGGCGACACCGCGTACCTGCCGTGCAACGACGGCCCCCGCGCGGTCCGCATCGCAGCGGACGGCACCCCCACCGTGGCGTGGCACGCCGAGGGGACCGCGAACGGCTCGCCGACCGTGGGCGGCGGCGCGGTATGGGTGACGGACTGGAACGACGGTGTGCTGTACGCGCTGTCACCGGCTGACGGAACCGTACTGGCTCAGCTGGACGTCGGCGCTCTTCCGCATTTCGCCTCGCCCACTTTGTCCGGCGATCACGCCTACGTGGGCACGATGACCGGTGTGGTGGCGGTGTCCGGTGCCTGACTGAACCGCTCCGGACGAGTTCGCCCCGATCCCCGGACGGCCGTGTCCGGGGATCGGGGCTGGTTCCGCGAGCGTCAGCCGTTCAGGAAGCGCTCCAACTGCCCCGCGACGAACTGCGGATTCTCTTCGACCAGCCAATGCCCGGCATGCGGCACGTCCGCCGCCTGGACGATGTCAGTCAGCCGCGGAGCCACCGTGGCCCGGATCGCGTCGAGCTGGCCCTGAGCCGTCAGCAGCAACGTCGGCACCTTCACCGGCGCTGCCGCCACGGTGTCGCGGACATCCTTGTCCAGCGCCCGATAAAGCTCAAACCCGCCGGACAAAACCGTGGGACGACTGTAGGTCCGGGCATACTCGTTGACCTCCGCCTCACTGAACGGCGACCGCTCCGAATTCCCGCCGAAAGCCGTCCCGCCAAAGGAAACCTGCGGATAGAACAGCGCGAGGTATTCCCGCACATCGTCGCCGACCACCGCTTCGGGAACGCGACGTTGGGAGTGGAAAGCGATGTGCCAGCTCAACGTCCGGTATACGGTGGCATTGATCGCGGGCCCGGGAAGCGGCAAATCGAAATAGCCGAGACGCGCGGTGTCGCCGGGGAATTGGCTCGCGTACTGGAATGCCACCGCAGCGCCGAAATCATGTCCGATGACCGCGGCGTTCCGGATCTTGAGCCGCGAAGCCACCAGGGTATGCACGTAACGCGCCAGTGTGGCTTTGTCGTATCCGCTCGGCGAACCGGTGCTGTCGCCCAAACCGGGAAGGTCGATCGCGTAGACGGTGTGGTGTTTCGCCAACTCGGGCATCACCGGCCACCAGCCGTACCAGGTTTGCGGCCACCCGTGAATCAAGACAACCGGGCTGCCGCTGCCGCCGGTGACGTAGTGCATGCGGACACCGTCGACATCGGCGAATTCGTGCCGGAAGGTGCTTTGAAACGCGGGATCGTTCTGGGTGGCGGCGGCGTAAGGCTCGGCAGGCGGCGCGGAACAGGCCACGCCGCCGGCCGTGAGCAGGAGGGACAGCGCCAGCGCCGCGACGGAGCGGGGCACCAGCCGGGATGCGGTGATCATGCGGTCAGTTTCGCCAGCCCGGACCGGCAATGGCACGGAAACTTGCCGTTCCGGCAAGGGGTTGCGTCCGGTGCCCGTTCGATCAATTCCGTTGTGCCGAACAGGCAAGGACTGCTTCGCCGCGCGCAGCCGAGGGTAGCGATGGTGAAGAGGCGGTCGGCGCGACCGCCGGAACGGGAGGGATTCGCCTATGCGGAAATTCGTGGTCACAGCTGCCGTTTGCCTCGCTACGACCGGCGGTGCGCTGGTGCTGAGCGGCACCGCGTTCGCCAGCCATCTCGAGTACAAAGGGCCGTACGAAACCCCGGACGACTGTGTCCGTGCACTGCGCGCCCTGCCGCCGGACCCCACGGCCGACGGTGCCGTGTGCATTCCCATGAACGGCAAGCATTACGTCGAAATCTCGCATCCGAACTGAGGGGCCGCCGCGCCGATGCCGCGCATCGCCGCACCCGCGCCACTGAGAAACCCCCATCACACCCGGAGGGTTTCCCTTTGCCTGTCAGCCGCGCTCGCGCCCCAGCCCGCGCAAATGCCGTCCGCTCTCCATGTGCTCCATCAGCAACGCTTCCACGGCATCCACGTCCCGCCGCGCGATCGCGTCGTACAGCTCCCGGTGCTCCCCCGCCACCCGCTCCAGATCCTCGTGCTGGCCGAGCAGCCACCGCATGCGGCTGCGCAGCGTCAGTTCCAGCTCGTTGAGCAGCTCGTTCCCCGCCATCGCCGTCACGGCCTCGTGGAAATCCGCCGCCGCGCGGTGAGCGGTTACCGCGTCACCGGCAGCGGCGGCGGCCGTTTCCTCGTCCAACGCAGCCCGCAGCTGGTCCAGCCCGGCGCGGGAATGGCGGGTCGCCGCGAGCTTGAACGTCAGGACTTCCAGCGCCGCGCGCACTTCCTGCAGGTCGGCGATGTCGCTCGCGGTGAACTCGCGCACGACCGCCCACGTCCGGGGACGCGGCGTGACCAGGCCTTCGGCGACCAGCGCCTTCAGCGCGTCCCGCACCGGGACCCGGCTCACCCCGAGATCCGCGGCGAGATCCCGTTCGACGAGCTTGCTGCCCGGTGTGCGCACCCCGTCCAGGATCTCGTCCCGGAGCTGCCGGACGACCCGTTCGGTCTCGGATTCGCCGCCCTGTTCCGCTGCCATCGGGCCATTCTCGCACCACCGCCCGGACCGTCCACTGTGGCCGATGTCAGCGCGGGTTCGTCTTCCGCCACGCCGCGTAATCCGCCACCGCCGCCCGCACGTCGAACTCCGGCGCGAAGCCCGTTTCCTCCTTGAGCCGCGAAATATCCAGATACGGTCCGGTCGCCCCGCCAGGCTGCAGCTGATCCGGCACACCCGGCGCGATCTCCGCGAGCGCCTCGGCGAACTGCCGGTTCGTCACCGGCTGTCCGCTCGACACGTTGTATGTGTCGTGCTTCAACGACGGTGCCGTGGTCAGCAACGCGATCGCGCGGCCGGCGTCCGGTGCGTAGCAGCAGTCGAACCCCTCGTCGGCGACGAGCGGAGGCGGCGGGTCACCGCGGAGCCCGGCGTTGAGGTAGGACGGGATCGGGAAGAACGGCGATTCCGGGTCGACCAGCGGACCCCACACCGTCCCGATCCGCAGCACCACCGGTTCGACACCGCTCCCCCGCAGGCTGTGCGTCGTCAGCGGTTCGACGGCTTTCTTGAACGCCACGATCAGATGCGGCAGATCCGCGGTCGGCAGCGGCAGCTCCTCGTGCCAGCTCGGCTCGTCGCGGCCGACGTACACGCCGAGGCTGCTCGCGACCGCGAACCGCCGCACCCGCCACGTCCGGGCCGCGTCGAGGGCGTTGGCCAGGCCGGTCAGGTCCGTCCGGAAGAACGCGACCGGGTCGTCGCCGGGAATGCTGCCCGCCAGGTGGACGATCGCGGTGATGTCGTACCGGTCGCCGAGCGCGAGGAACGCGTCCCGGTCGGTGACGTCGAGCGTTTCCACGGCGACCCGGCCCGCCAGGAACGAGGGGACGTCCGTCCGCCGGTGCCCGGTGACCAGGACGTCCTGCCCCAGATCCGCCAGCGCCCGGGCCGTGTGCGCGCCGATCATGCCGAGGCCGCCGGTCACGAGGATCATCGCCGCACCCCGCATCGGGTGGTCGAAAACTTTGTCATGCGGCGACGCTACGACCCGGCCCGCGGCTAGTTCTTGAACAAATCGCGCATCAGAAGTGCGTGCCGCCGTCGATGCGGACCTCGGTGCCGGTGACGAACGCGGCGTCCTCGCTGGCGAGCATCGCGACGACCGACGCGACCGTCTCCGGACCGGCGAAGCCCTGGCCCAGCGCGGGAAGCAGCTTGCCGAGCAGGGTGAAGTCGGCGTCCTCGGGGAAGCCAGGGCCGACGCTCTGCTTGCTCTTGCCGCTGCCGTCGGTCATGCCCGAGGAGATCGAACCGGGCTGCACGGCGGTGAACCGGATGCCGTCCTTCGCGTATTCGGACGCCAGCGCGTGCGTCATCGACTGGATGCCGCCCTTGCTCGCCGCGTACGCCGCCATGTACGGGTGCGCGAACATCGCCGACGTCGAGCTGAAGTTCACCACCGCCGGGCCGCTGCCCTCGCGCAGCGCCGGGATCGACTCGCGGATCACCAGGAACGTGCCGACCAGGTTGACGCGCAGCACCTGCTCGAACGCCTCGAGCGGCATCTCGTGGGTGTGCGCCGACCGCAGGATGCCCGCGGCGTTGACGAGCGCGTCCAGCCCGCCGAGCTGCTCGACCGCCGACGCGACCCCAGCCTTCACTGATGCTTCATCGGCGACATTCACGACCACGGTGCTCAGCCGGTCCGCCGCGTCGCCCGCCTTCTCGACGGTGTCCGCCAGACCCGCTTCACTCACGTCCGCGGCGACGACGCGCCCGCCCTCGGCCAGCATCCGCAGCACCGTCGCCTGCCCGATGCCCGAGCCCGCTCCGGTGACCAGCACCCGGCGTCCTTCGTAACGGTTCATGGTCCGCTCCTTTCATCTGCCGCCACCTTACGCCTACCTGGCACACTGTGCCACCTTGACGAGATCTGCATGCTTGACAGTGATCGGGTAGCGTGGTCGCGGTGAGCGGAAAGACCCCGACCCTGACCGAACGGCGCAAAGCGGCGACGCAACTCGACATCGCCCGCGCCGCCGCACGCCTGTTCACCGAGCATGGCGCACAGGGAACGACCGCGGAAGCGATCGCCGCCGCGGCGGGCGTCGCGCCGCGCACCTTCTACCGCTATTTCCGCACGAAAGAGGACGCGGTCGCCCCGCTGCTGGTCGTGGGCGCCGATTCGTGGCGGGACCACCTCGCGTCGACGCCCGAAGGAACGCCGCTGCTGAAGGCGGTCGAGGACGCGATCCACAAGACGATCTCCGCCGCGGACGCGACCCAGGAATTCAGCTGGACCCGCGGCTTGCTGCGCGCCGCCAGCGGGGACGACTCGGCGCTGGCGGCCGTGTGGCACCGGGTGAACGGCGAGTCCGAGACCCGGCTGCGACCGGTACTGGCGCGGCTGGCACCGGAGACGGACGAGGTGACGGTGCATTTGGTGGCGGCCGCAGCGACGGATGCGATTCGGATCTCGCTGGAGCTGTGGGCTGGGACTGAGGAGAAGGCCGCACCGGTGGAGTTGGCGGTGCGGTGTTTCCGCGGGTTGTCGAGCGGGCTCGACGTCTCGCGAGACCATTGACCTTTCCGCGCCGAGGACAGCTGCCTAGACGTCTGATCGGCGTGCCCCGCGATCGGACACCCTCCGCCTGCCGGCACCGCTCGTCCTGGCGGCCCCCGTCGCCGACTGACCAGGGATGTTGCGCGGCAACGGATCCTCGGTCACCCGATACCAGGCCCTGAGGTTCGCCGGTTCGGTCCATCCCCGCACCGCCTCGGCGACCTGCCGATGGACAAAGCTCGCGTGGCTGCACGTCTCGTGCCAGGAACTCCGGCGCTGCTCCGCGGTGAGCGGCCGCCGGAACAACTCGTCCCGCAGCGCCAGCTGACGGTCGAGGTCGTGCCGGACCGCCGAAGACCGGTCGAGACCGACGGGGGTCCGGTCCTCGCAGACCGGGCACGGGCAAGTCCACAGCTGCTCGATCTCCGGAGTCCGGCCGAATATCTTCGCGCAGGTCTCGATCCGGTGGTAGCTGAGCAGGCGAGGCACGAACACCGAAGGCTCGCCCGGGCGGCCGCCGGAGGCCGGATACAGGTGCCGCAACGAGCTTTTCGTGCCCACCGCCGCCGCGTGCGCACCGTGACAGAGAAGGCCTGCGGCCGAAATGTCGCAGCGCAACACCAGCACCGGAACCGCGCAGCCGGCCAGGAAACGCAGAAACGCGCGCAGCAGCTTCTGAACCCCGAACGGATCAGTCCGGTGCTCGAGAACGATCGCGACCGGCACCCCGTGCCGGTTGACCTCCCTCGCCAGCGCGGCGGCGATCGATCCGTGGTCGAACCACCAAGGAGCGAGAGGCAGCGTCGCAACGGCCGCGGGCTTCCTCGCGGCGGCCAGCAGGATGCCGCGCAAACCCGTCCAGTCGCGCGCCGCGAGATAGCCGGAATCCGTCAGCGGCAGCAACCCGAGTTCCCGCTGCTTCCGGCACCACGCCGGATGCGTTCCGGCCCCGGCGAGTACCCGCCGCTTCCCTGCGTAACGCTCGGCGTCGCACAGGAGCGGCCCGTCGAACCCCTTCTCGCGCAGGCTCTTGACGGCATCCGGCGCCGACCTCCCAGTCAGGACGAGCCCGGTGTCGTGCGCCGCGCAGACGCCGAGCAGTTCCTCGGACTGCGCGGGCCGGCACTGGATCAGGAGCCGCCCGGAAAGCCCTGCCAGTGCCGCATCCATCTGTCCACGGTGACGCAAGCCAGCCCGTGCGGTCACTCACCGTCGCCTAGGTGCCGACGTCAACCACCCCGGAGGCGGATCGCCGCCCTCACCCAGCGCAGACCAGTGCGGCCCTGTGAGTGACCCGCCTCGGGCACTGCTCAGCGGAACTCGTGCACGACCTCGATCTCCCCGACCAAGTGCGCATTGAACTCGTCCAGTTCCTCAGCAGGAACCCACAACTCCAGAATCGTCTCGCCACCCGCCTGCCGCACCGGGTAGCGGTCGAGGAACGCCGTTTCCACCCGGAACCGGGTCACGTAACCGGCGCCGTCGAACCGGACGTTCCAGTCTCGGGCGATCTTCACCGCGTAGTCCTCGTTCAGCACCGGGTAGAAGATCGGCTGATCCGGCAGCCGCGGCGGCCACGCGCGCCAGCCGGACCGGCGCACCAGCTCCAGTTCGGCCGGGCCGGTCGGGCGCCACAGCTCCGTCGTCGGCTTGTCCATCTCGCCCCCCCTTCTTGAGGGCACAAGCTAGCTGCCGAAAGGACCCGCCAGCGACCGGTTTTACCTCGGCTCAGCACGCATGATCCGGTCTACCAAAGCACACCCCCGGCGACCCGGCGTCCAAATCGGACAAATCACGGCACCCGGCCGGACACCCGGGTCGCGAGCCCGCATCGTTCCCGGCCGCGCCCTTGACAACCCGCCACCGGCCGCGCTTATGGTATACCAAACAACGAAGGGTGTGCGCGATGAAGCGTTCCGCAGTGGTGGCCGCGGTGGCCTTCACCCCTTACGTGGCGATGATCGCCGGCCTGCCCTGGTTCAGCGGCGACGGCCGGATCTGGTTCCTGCCCGAGATCGGGTTCTGGATCCTCCTCTGGGTGGCCCTCACGCCCGTGTTCCTCGGCGTCGCCGACCGCATCCGGCGCCCCGGCGCCGCCGAAACCGAGCAGGAGCAGCGATGAACGCGGGCGCAGTCGTCGCGCTGGCCGTGGTGGCGCTGGCCGTGGTCATCGGACTCGCCGCGCGCGGCCGGAAGCAGATGAACCTCGAACAGTGGACGGTCGCCGGCCGGTCCTACGGGACGCTGCTGTTCTGGGTCCTCGCCGCGGGCGAGACCTACTCGACCTTCACCTACCTCGGCGCCTCCGGATTCGCCTACGCCAACGGCGGCGCGGCGTTCTACATCGCCGGTTACGGCACGTGCGCGTTCGTCCTGTCCTACTTCTTCCTCCCTCCATTGTGGAGGTACGCGAAGAAGCACAACCTCGTCACCCAGGCGGATTTCTTCACCCACCGCTTCCGCAGCCCGTGGTTCGGCGCGCTGACCGCGATCGTCGGCGTGGCGTTCATGATCCCCTACATCGAGGCGCAGCTGCTCGGCCTCGGCCAGATCGTCGAGACGACGACCGGCATCAACCGGGTCACCAGCATGGTGCTCGCGGTCGTGCTGATCGCGGTGTTCGTCTACGCGTCGGGCATGAAGGCCGCCGCGTGGGTGTCGGTGCTCAAGGACATCCTGCTGATCGGCACCGTGCTGGTCGTCGGCATCGCGATCCCGGTGCACTACTTCGGCGGGTTCGGGCATCTCATCGACACCGTCCAGGCGCAGCATCCCGGCTTCCTCGGCGTCCCGGCGCCGGGCAGCCCGCTCGGCGTGCCGTGGATGATGTCGACCCTGCTCGTCACGAGCGCGGCGTTCTTCATGTTCCCGCACGCACTCGCCGCGATGTACACCGCGAAGTCCGAGCAGACGATCCGGCGCAACGCGATTTACCTTCCGCTGTACCAGATCCTGATCGCGCTGACGCTGTTCGTCGGCTTTGCCGCGGTGCTCGTCGTGCCCGGGCTGAAGGGCAGCGGCACCAACGGCGCGCTGCTTTCGCTGACGCTGAAGACCATGCCGTCGTGGGTGGTCGGCCTCGTCGGCGGCGCGGGGGCGCTGGCCGCGATCGTGCCGATCAGCCTGCTGCTCCTGCAATCCGCGACGCTGCTGGCCCGCAATGTCTACCAGGGCGTCCTGCGGCCGAAGACCAGCGAACTGGGCGTCTTCCGGCTGTCGCGCGCCCTCGTCGTCGTGGTGACCGCGGTGGCGCTGGTGTTCGCGATCTTCCAGCCGGCGCTGCTGGTGAACCTGCTGCTCACCGGCCAGAACGGCGTCTCCCAGTTCTTCCCGGCGATCGTGCTGGGGCTGGTGTGGCGGCGGCTGACCAAGGCGGGCGCGGCGACCGGGCTCGTGGTCGGCGTGGCGATCGTCGCGTGGACGGTCCTGGCTTCGAAGAACACGTTGTGGGGCCTCAATCCCGGGCTTCTCGCGATCGCCGTCAACGTCGTGCTCACCGTCGGCGTCAGCCTCGCCACCTCCGAGCGGCGCGAGCCGGCCGTGCGGGCCGAGGCCGTGGAGGGAGTCGCGTGAACCTGTTGCTGCGCAACGTCCGGCCCGGCGGCGGCGATCCGACGGACGTGCTGGTGCGCGACGGCCGGATCGCCGGGTTCGGGCCCACCGAAGCGGACGTTCCGGTCGAGGACGGCGGCGGCGCGCTGCTGCTGCCCGGCCTCGTCGACGCGCACTGCCACCTCGACAAAACCCTGTGGGGCCTCCCCTGGGTGCCGAACACCTCGGGTTCGGTGCTCGCCGACCGGATCTCGAACGAACAGCGCCGCCGCAAGGAATTCGGGCTCCCGTCGCCCGAACCCGCGGCCGCGCTGCTCGACACGATGATCGCGAACGGCACCTCCTTCGTCCGCGCGCACACCGATGTCGACCCCGAACTGGGGCTGTCCGGCATCGAGGCGGTGCGGGAGGCGGCGGCGCGGCATCGCGGCCGGGTCACCGTCGAGCAGGTCGCCTTCCCCCAGGGCGGCCTGCTCACCCGGCCCGGCACGCTGGAACTGCTGGAGCGGGCCGTAGCGTCCGGCGTCGAGAACGTCGGCGGCATCGACCCGGCGGGCTACGACCGCGATCCGCGCGGGCACCTCGACGCGATCTTCGACATCGCCGCCCGGCACGGCTGCGGCGTCGATCTGCACCTGCACGACGAAGGTCCGCTCGGGGCCTGGGAAATCGAGCTCGTCATCGAGCGGACAAAGGCGCTCGGGCTCGCCGGGAAAGTCGCGATCGGCCATGCCTTCGGCATCTGCGGCATCCCGGACGCGCAGCAGGACCGGCTGCTCGAAGGCCTCGCGGAGCAGCAGATCACGCTGACCACCGCGGCGGTGTACGACCGGCCGGTGCCGCCGCTGGCCAAGATGCGGGCAGCGGGCGCGAACGCCGCGTGCGGCAACGACGGCATCCGCGACCTGTGGGGCCCCTACGGCGACGGGGACATGCTGACGCGCGCCATGCACCTGGCGTACCGCAGCTCGTTCCGGACCGACCCGGAGATCGAACTCGCGCTGCACGCGGCGACGTACGGCGGCGCGAAAGCGTTGCGGCTCAAGGACTACGGCCTGCGGATCGGCGACCACGCCGATTTCTTCCTCGTAGCCGCAGAGTACCCGGCCGAAGCCGTCGTGTCCCATCCTCCGGGGCGGCTCGTGGTGAAGGGCGGGGCTGTCGTCTCGCAGCGATAGCCCCGCCGCGCCGCTACTCCTGGAACGCCGGGAAGGTCGGAGGGAACAACTCCCCCGCCTCCCGGCGTTCGACGTCCCGCTCCGGATACGCGGCGCGCATCTTCTCGAACAGCGCCTGCGCGCGGCGGCGGAGGTCCGGTTCGTCGATGCCGGGAAGGTGCCCGTCCACCAGCACCGGCTGGCCCGCGACGACGGAATGCGTTGCCTGCCGGGCGGTTCCGGAGAGCAAGAAGGTGCGGATCGGATCGTCCTGCACACCGTCGCGCAGGTCGCCGACGTGGAACGCGACGAGGTCCGCCTGCGCGCCCGGGGCCAGCTTGCCGAGGTCGTCGCGGCGGAGTGCACGGGCGCCGCCGAGCGTCGCCGCTTCGACGTACCACTCCGCCGGGGCCGCGTCGGCGCGGTCGCCCATCACCTTCGCCAGATGCACGCCGACATCCATGCCGCGGATCAGGTCCGGCGGGAAGGAATCCGTTCCCAGGCACAGGTTCAGGCCCGCTTCGCGGTAGTCGCGGAACGAGCGCAGGGCGTGGCCGTAGCGGAAGGACGTGAGCGGGCAGTGGATCACCGACGCGCCCGCCGCGGCCAAGGTCGCGACGTCGCCTCGGTCTTCGCCGTGGACGGCGGGATGGCGGTCGAGAACCTGGGCGTGCGGGATCAGCAACCGGTCGCCGAGCAGGCAGGTGCGTTCCAGCATTTCCAGCGGTGTTGCGCCGTAACGGTCGAGGATGAGTTCGCGCTCGAGCACGCCTTGCAGGCAGTGCAGCCGTACCAGGACGTCGCGCTCGCGCGATGCGACGGCGGTGGCGCGTATGAGGTCTTCGGTGAGCGTCTCGATGCGGCACGGCAGCAGGACGCCGTTGACGAGTGGGTCGTCGAGTTCCTTTGCGTGGTCGAGGAACCGCAGTGCGTCGGCTAGCCCCTCCGCGCCGCGGGGCTCGTCAAAGGCGACCGTGCGGGTACCGTCCACAGTGGCCACGTTGACGCCGGATCGGTAAGCCGGGCCCAGATATCCGCGCAGCCCGAGGTTCCGTGAGAAGTCCGCCATCGCGACGAGTTCCTCGTACGGCTCGGCCCACGACGAATGGACTTCCGACGCGATCGGCATGAACGTCGTGATTCCGTGCAGCGCCAACTGAACGATCGCGTACTCGCGAATGGTCTGCCGTTCTTCCGGGGTGAAGACGTCGCGGCGACGGTGCGCGAAGTAGTCCTCGGACCACTGCAGTCCGGCCGCACGGTCTGCCGTGGCCCAGGAATCGAGGACGAGATGGTCCACGTCGGTCAGCGCGTCGAGGTCGATCAGGCCCGGGAGGACGAGCGATTCGCCGAGGTCGACGTCCAGATCGGTCGTTCCGGCATACCGCGGGCCGACGTAGGCGACGACATCGTCCTCCCAGACGACCTCGCCGTTTTTCAGCAGGGCGTGCCGCCCGTTCTGATGGGCCAGCACATGGCGGGCACGCCAGCGAGTGCGCATCGGGTTCCTTCCGTTCGGGACATTTAGGTATACCAAACGGCGGAATCTGGGGGCCAGACCTTGCCGGGGGCGGGTTTTTCCGGGAACCTGGGAGGAGGTTCGCCGATACTGTCGGTGACGGCGGCGGGAGGGGATCGGATGGAGCCGGGTTTCGCGTCGGAGTCCGAGCGCGTCACGGAACGGCTGCGCAACGAGATCCTCGACGGCACCCGGGCTCCCGGCAGCAAGCTGGTCGAACGGGATCTGGCCGCGGAGATGGGCGTGAGCCGGGTGCCGGTGCGGGACGCGTTGCGCGCGCTGGGAAACGAGGGACTGGTGACGCCGCGGCCGCGGTCGTGGTCGGTGGTGCGGGAGTTCACCGCGTCGGACGTCGCGGACCTCAACGAGGTGCGCACCGCGTTCGAAGGCCTCACTTTCCGGCTCGCCGCGCAGCGCCGCACCCGCGAGGGCCTGGCGCGGCTGCGGGAGGTGCTGGACACGGAACTGCGCGCCGCCCGCGCCGGCGACGCGGTGTCCGCGCGCCGGGCAGCCGCGGATTTCCACGAGGTCGTCACGTCGCTGTCGGCGAACGAACTGCTCGGCGAACTGGAGCGGACGCTGCGCAGCCGGATGCGATGGCTGCTCGGCCAGCACGACGACCTGGAAGCCATGGCGGCGGAACACGAACTCCTGTACGAGGCGATCGTGGACCGGGACGTCGAACGGGTGGAACGGCTGGTGCTGGCCCATCTCGCGACCGGGGCCAGCGAGGCGGTGCGGCGGCATCCGGCTGAGGCGGGCTGACCTTGGTTCGGGCGTTGCCGCGAGATTCCGGCCGCGGCAATGTTCGCTGCGCTGGACTGACGCCGTTGGCCTTCGCGAGGTCCTGGCAGTGCCGAGATCGCCGCGTCGGACTGCGCCCTCGACCTTCGCGAGACCTCAACTCTGGCAACGCTGAGCTCGCCGCGGCACTGGCTTCTCAACTTTCAGATCACCTGGCACAGCCCGTCTTCGCGAGACCCCGCCCATGCTGAAACAGCCGTACGCACCTCGGGCCCAGCGCCCCTCAGCCCCGTCAGAGGTCGACGACCGCGAGCCCGTCCGCCACCACGACGCCGTCGTGCAGCACCGTCCGGTCCTTGCCGCGGTCCATCACCGCGCTGGTCGGCGTCTCGCCGTCCACCAGCACCAGATCCGCGCGGTCGCCGACCGCCACACCGGGCCGGTCGGCGATCCCCGCCAGCCGGGGCACGTCGTGGCTCATGATCGACGCGCCGCCCATCGTCGCGACCGCCAGCGCCATCTCGATCAGCTCGTCGCGCCGGAACCCGTGCGTGAAGGCCAGCTGCCACGTGCGGTCGAGGAGATCGCAGTTGCCGTACGGGCTCCAGTAGTCCCGCTGCCCGTCCTCCCCCAGCCCGACGCGCACGCCCGCGGTCGTCAGGTCCGCCAGCGACAACTGCCGGTCGACGGACGGCGCGACGGTTGCCATCGCGATGTCCAGCTCCGCGAACGTGTCGATCAGCCGGCGGCTCACCGCTTCCGAAACCGAGCCCAGCTCGTACGCGTGCGACATGGTGACCTTGCCGCGCATGTCCAGCGCGCGGACGCGTTCGATCACCAGGTCCGTCGAAAAGACCGCGAGATGCCCCGGCTCGTGCAGATGGATGTCGACCTCGACGCCGTACTTCTCGGCCAGCCCGAACACGACGTCCAAGTGCCCCTTGGGATCCTTGTCGAGCGAACACGGATCGATCCCGCCGACCACCGACGCACCCGAACGCAGCGCGGCCTCCAGCACGTCCACGGTTCCGGGCTCGCGCAGGATCCCTGCCTGCGGAAACGCCATCACCTCGACGTCCGCGTGCGCGGCGAAGCGCTCCTTGGCGGCGAGCACCGCGTCGAGCTTCTCGAGCTGGCAGTCGACGTCGACCTGCGCGTAGGTGCGCACGCGAGTGGTCCCGTTCGCGATCATCCGCTCCAACGTGCCCGCGACGCGTTCCGGCAGCGGCACCTCGGCGTTCCGCCAGTTCTCGCGGTCGTTCAGCATCATCGCCCAGACGCCCGGCGCCCCCGTGTGCGGCCGGAACGGCAGCCCGATGCGCGTCGAGTCGAGGTGCACGTGGACGTCGCTGAAGGACGGGAACAACAGCCGCCCGCGCCCCTCGACCACCTCGCCGCCGGACCCCGCCGGGCCATGCGGACGAACCGCGGCGATCCGGCCGCCGGCCACCTCGACGTCGCTGCGCTGACCGCCCCAGGGACGGACGTCACGGATCAACACGGAGAGCACCTTTCTCGACGGACACTTTGGTATACCAAGAGTACCTGGTCCCGCCGAGCCGTCCGCACGTGTTCGACGAAGAGATGTCGCTGCGGGTCTTCAGCCAGCCAGCAAACGCAGAAGCCGAGCAGTCTCCGAGGCCACCGCACTCCTCCCCAGCCGCACGTACTTCCGCGGGTCCACCGCCTCTGGCTGTTCCTCCAGGAACTGCCGGACCGACCGCGTGAACAGACCATTAAGGTGCGTTGAGATATTAACCTTCGCCATCCCGCTCACCACGGCTCCGCGCAGTTCCTCGTCCGACAGGCCTGATGAGCCGTGCAATACCAGCGGGACCGGTACCGCGTCTCGCAATCGGGTGACCAGTGCGCGGTCCACCTGGGCCGTCCGTTCCACCATCGCGTGGGACGTTCCTACGGCCACCGCGAGTGCGTCCACGCCGGTCACGGTCACGAAGTCCGCCGCTTCGGCTGGGTCGGTGCGGGCGCCGGGCGCGTGCACCCCGTCCTTGCCGCCGACTTCGCCCAGTTCCGCTTCCACCGCCACGCCGACGTCGTGACAGCGCGAGGCGATTTCGCGGGTCATACGCAGGTTTTCCTCGTATGGCAGATGCGATCCGTCGTACATCACGCTGTCCACGCCCAGTGCGATGCCCTCGCGGATCAGCTCCGGGTCTTCGATGTGGTCCAGGTGCACCAGCACGTCGACCGACGCGCGGCGGGCGATTTCCCGGGACGCGACGGTGATCGGGGCCAGCCCGCCGTGGTAGCGGACGCAGTTTTCGCTGATCTGCAGCACCACCGGCAATCCGGCCTGTTCCGCGCCTTCGGCGATGGCCTCGGCGTGTTCCAGCAGGATCACGTTGAACGCGCCCACGGCGGAACCGCGCTCGCGGGCGGCGGTCAGCAGCGTCGGCAGGTCGGGGCGGGTGATCATGCGGGGGCTCCGTTCAGGAATCGGTGGTACGCGGGGAGATCGACTTCTCCGGCGACCGGGCGGAGGACGGCCGCGGCACCCAGGGCGGCGGCGTTGTGCAGGGCTTCGATCAGGGGGCGGCCGGCGGCGAGGGTGACGGCCAGCCCGGCCGTCGCGGCATCCCCGGCACCGGTGGGGTTGCCCTGCACATCGGGGATGGCGGGGACGGCGAAGACGCCACCGGAGGTGTAGGCGGCGATGCCGTCTGCCCCGCGCGAGACGACGACCGGTTGTGCGCCCAGCCGGAGCAGGGCCGCGGCTCCCGCAGCCTCGTCGGCGGCAGAGGTCGCGGCGAGGAGTTCGGCCTGGTTCGGCTTCACTGCCGCACCTGCTCGGGCGGCGGCCAGCAGTGCCGGGCCGGAGGCGTCGACCAGCGTCCGCACCCCGGCTTCCCGGGCGATGCGGACCCAGTCGGCGACCAGGTCCGGCGAGGTGCCCCGGGGCAGAGATCCGGAGACAACCAGCAGGGCAGCCGCAGACAGGCAGTTCGACAGGCGCGAACCGAAAGCTGTCCATTCCTCTTCGGACACTTCCGGGCCAGGTTCCGTATAGACCGTCGGATGGCCGTCGCCGGTCACCGTCACGGTGGTCCGGGTTTCGCCGGAGATCGGGACGGCCTCGAACGGAACATCCAGCGCTCCCCCGAGCCACCGGCCCGCGTCGCCGCCCAGCGGGAGAAGCGTCCGGACCGGGATGTCCACCGCGGCGAGCACCCGGGCCACGTTCACGCCCTTGCCGCCCGGCCGTCGCTGCACCTCCAGCACCCGGTTCGTGTCGCCGGGCGTGTGGGTGCCGACCCGGTAGGTGACGTCGATGGCCGGGTTCGGCGTCAGCGTGACGATCATCAGACGAGGATCACCGAGCGCGTCAGCGAGCGCGGACGGTCGGGATCCAGGCCGCGCCGGGCCGCCAGTGCGACGGCGAAGCGTTGCGCCACCACGAGTGCGGCGAGCGGGTCCAGGTCGTGGTGGACGAAACGCGCGCCGGTGCGGGCGACGTCGTCCGCGAGTCCGGCGGGGGCCTCGCCCAGCGACCACACGAGACGGCCTGGCTGAGCGATCGCGATCGGTCCGTGGCGGTAGTCCATGGCGGGGTACGACTCGGCCCAGAACTGTGCGGCCTCGCGGGTCTTGAGTGCGGCTTCGCAAGCCAGGCCCACGGCAGCGCCACGGCCGATAAAGGTGACCTGCTCGGCGTCGAGGAGGTCGTCGATCGGTTCGGTCAGCGCGGCCGCACAGGACGTGGCGAGCTGGTCGATGTCGTCGCCCAGACCGGCGCGCAACAGGGCGAGCGTGGTGGTGGCGAAGCGGGTCTGCACCACGGATTGTTCGTCGGCGAAGGAAAGTTCGACGACCTCGTCCGCGACCGCCGCAGCGGGGCTGTCGCCGACCGCGGTGATCAGCACGGTGCGTTGCGCAGGCATCGCGGTGAGCAGGTCGATGATCTCGGTCGTGGTGCCGGAGCGGGAAATCGCCACGACGCGGTCGTACTCGCGCGAGGCCGGGTATTCGGAGCCGGCGAAGGCGTCGGTGACCCCGTGACCGCGTTGTTCGCGGGCGACGGCGTAGCTCATCGCGATGAACCAGCTGGTGCCGCAGCCGACGACGGCCACTCGTTCGCCCGGCTGAGGCAGCGCGGCGGACGGGGCCAGCGCGGCCGCCGCGCGCCACATTTCGGGCTGGGAAGCCAGTTCGGCGGCCACGAAGGAGCCGGGAGCATCCGGAAGGGAGGACACGGGATGGAGGCCTTTCGATCCAGGGCGGGAGACGTGACCGACTCCGGCACTCTGCTTGAGTGTTTTTGCTTGCTACTTGCGTTATAGCGCAGATTCAATCACAAAGTCGAGCCATCGCGGCCTCTAGAATGGGCACCGGACCGCCTCCGGCCAGGAACGAGAGACCCGGCATGACGCCCCGGCAACGCCCGAACGTCCTGCTCGAATGAGCGGGCGAACGGGGCAGCGGCGCGATCGCGGAGAGCGGCGACGCGCTCGCGACCGCGCGGCGGGATCCCTCGACCCTTGCCGACCAGCGGCTGATCACCCACCCGCGGCGCACGGCGTCGCCGGGTACGAGCTGCCGCTGCAATACAGCGGCGCACGGCGTCGCCGGGTACGAGCTGCCGCTGCAATACAGCGCCGTACGGGCCGCCGGGCACGGGCTGCCGCTGCAATACAAGACCGCCCACCCGCGCCGTACCGGGCGCTGGGTACGAGCTGCTGCCGCAGCACAAGACTGCCGCCCGTGCCGCAGACCTGCCGCGACCAGGCGAAACGGCGGAGCCCAACGGGGTCGCCCGCGCGCTGGACAAGAGCGTGCAGGTCCGGCAAGCCCAGCCCGACCGTCCTCGCCAACGCCTGCGAGCCGTCAGTCCATGCGCAGGTCAAGATCGTCGCGACCTGCGAACCGGCCGACTCGGCGTCCGCGGGCGGCACGGCACTCCGTCCACAAGGGAGCACCCGCCGACCTCGCCACGCCCTCCGCGGAGCCGGTCGTCGCCCCACGAGCGGACCCGCGCCATTGCGCATTTATGATTGTTTTGCCATCATGCAGATCAATATCACGCAGAGGTGAGGTGGCGCGGTGGTGAACCCCGGGGTGCTGCGGGTCGGTGTGGTCGGCGTCGGCCTGCGGGCCGGGATCGCCCGGCACGTGGCGGAATCCGGCGTCGCGGCGGAACTGGCGGCGGCTTCGGATCCCGACGAGCGCGGCCGGGCGCGAGCGCGCGAAATGTTCGGCGGCATCGAGATCGTGCCGGGACACCGGGAACTCGCGAATCTGGTCGACGCCGCGATCGTGACCTCGCCGGACTGGACGCACGCCGAGATCGCCGTCGACCTGCTCCGCGCCGGAGTGGCGGTGTACCTCGAAAAGCCGCTGGCCACAACGCTTCCCGACGCGGACGCGGTCCTCGCCGCCGCACAGGAGACCGGCACTCCGCTCTACATTGGACACAACTTCCGGCACTCCGCCGTCGTCCGCACGCTCCGCGACGTCGTGACGCGCGGCGAGATCGGCGAAGTGAAAGCCGTCTGGTGTCGTCACTTCGTCGGCAACGGCGGCGACTATTACTTCAAGGACTGGCACGCCGACCGCAGCCGCGTAAACTCCTTGCTGCTGCAGAAAGCCAGCCACGACCTCGACGTCATCCACTACCTCGCCGGAGGCTTCACCCGCCGCGTCACCGCGATGGGCGACCTGACCGTCTACGGTGGCATCACCGACCGCAGCGGCCAGGGCGACCGCCTCGCCGACGACTGGTTTTCCTTCGACAACTGGCCTCCCGCCGCACAAACCGGCCTCAACCCGGTCGTCGATGTCGAAGACCTCTCGATGGTCCACATGCGACTCGACAACGGGGTCCTCGCCAGCTACGAACAATGCCATTTCACGCCCGACTACTGGCGCAACTACACCGTGATCGGCACCGAAGGCCGCGCGGAGAACTTCGGCGACACCGGCGGCGGCGTGGTGAAGGTGTGGAACCGCCGCCGCGGATGGGCGCTGGACGGAGACCGCGAGTACCCGATCGACGGTGTCGCATCAGGACACCAGGACGCGGATCTCCTTGCCATGACCGAATTCCTGCGTTACGTGGTGCACGGCGACCCGCCGGAACTGTCCCCGATCGCCGCCCGCGAAGCCGTCGCGGCGGGCGCGCTCGCCACGCAATCCCTGCGTTCCGGCTCCGTGCCGGTCGACGTCCCTCCCCTGCCCGAAAAACTGACCGCCTTTTTCTCCCCGCCGGAAGGAACCCGCAGATGACCCCGCCCTCCCGCCGTCCCCGCCGCTAGCGCAAGGGAAGGAAACCACTCCCATGCGCGTGCGAACCCTGACCCGGCGCGGTTTTCTCCGCGGCGCGGCGGCGATGGCCCTGGTGCCCGCCGCCGCGGCGTGCGCCGAGGCCCCCGCCGCCACGTCCGGACCGGTCACCGTCGAAATGTGGCACGGCCAGAGCGACACCGGTCTCAAAGTCCTCAAGCAGCTCGTCGCCGCGTTCCAGCGCGAGCACCCCGACATCCGCATCGACCTCGGCGGCGGCGTGCTGGCCGACGCCATGCTGCAGAAGGTGACCGCGGCGCTCGCGTCCGGTTCCTACCCGGACATCGCGTACATCTTCGGCTCCGACCTTGCCAGCATCGCCCGCAGCCCGCGCGTCGCCGACATGGGCGACGTCGTCAACGACGGCACCCAGTTCTGGAAGCCGGCGCTCGAAGCAGTCACGGTGAACGAGCGCGTCCGCGCGGTGCCCGCGATGCTCGACTCGCTGGCCGTCGCCTGCAACAAGAAACTGTTCCAGCAGCACGGCGTCCCGCTGCCGGACGAATCCTGGCGCTGGCCGGATTTCGTGACCACCGCGAAGAAACTGACCAACCGCGACCAGGGCCAGTTCGGCACGGCCTGGCCCGGCGCGGGCGACGAGGACACCGTCTGGCGGCTGTGGCCGATGATCTGGGACCTCGGCGGCACCATCGTCGGCCAGGACGGCCGCAGCATCGGCTTCGCCGACAGCGGCGTGCGAGCGCTCGAAGCGATCCGGAACCTGGCCGCCGACCGCAGTGTCTACATCGACCCGAAACCCGGCTCCGAGCAGATGTACCAGGCCTTCGCCTCGGGCCGGATCGCGATGGTGCCGACCGGCCCGTGGCAGCTGCCCGACATCGCCGACGCGGGAATCGACTACCAGATCGTCCCGCTGCCGACGTTCACCGGAAAGCCGATCACCATCTCCGGACCCGACACCTGGACGGTCTTCGACAACGGCGACCGGCGGCTCGCCGCGGCCAAGACGTTCCTGCGCTGGCTGACCGCGCCCAAGCAGGACGTCGTCTGGGACGTCGGCGCCGGCAGCCTCCCGCTGAGCGCCGGATCGCAGCGGCTTCCGGAGTGGCAGCAGAAAACCCAGGACACCGCAGGGCTTTCCGTGTTCGTCAAGTCGCTCGACAACTCGCACGTCCGCGCGAACCACCCCGCCTACCCGCAGGTCTCGCAGGCCGTCGCCGCGGCGATCGTCTCGGTGCTGCTCGGGCGCGCGACCCCCGCCGACGCCATGCGCGACTGCGCTTCCGCGGCCAACGCCGCCCTCATCATCCCCCGATAGGACCCCGCCCATGTCCGTACATCCCGGCCCGATCACAGTCGCTCCGGCCGCCAAAACCCGCCGCCGCCGCGAAACCGCTGCCGCCTGGGCGTATCTGAGCCCGTCGGTCGTCGTCATCATCGGCCTCGGCCTGGTTCCCGTGGTGTGGTCGCTGATCCTGTCGTTCCAGGCCGACGACCTCGTCACCCCGTCCCGCTTCGTCGGCGTCGACAACTACGCGGCGCTCGCGCAGGACCCGCACTTCGGCCAAGCGGTCGGCAACACGCTGCTGTACACGGCGTTATACGTTCCGCTGAGCATCGTGCTCGGCCTCGCGCTGGCGCTCGCGCTGAACCGGCGGGTGCGCTTCATCGGCGCGTACCGGACGTTGATGTTCGTTCCGTTCGTGCTGTCGGCCACCGCACAAGGCGTGCTGTTCTCGTTCATCCTCGACCCGGAATTCGGCGTCGCCAACTCGCTGCTGCACCGGATCGGCCTGAGCCCGCAAGGGTTTCTCACCGACCCGTCGCAGGCGTTGCTGGTCCTCGTGGCCATCACGCTGTGGAGCGGCACCGGGTTCTGCATGGTGGTCTTCCTGGCCGCGCTCCAGGACGTCCCGCCGTCGCTGATCGAAGCCGCGCGGCTGGACGGCGCCGGCCCGTTCCGGATCCTCCGGCACGTCACCCTGCCCGCCGTGCTGCCGGTGACCACGTTCCTGACACTGTGGCAGCTGATCCAATCGCTCCAGGTGTTCGACCTGACGTACGTCACCACCAAGGGCGGACCGCTCGGCTCGACCACGGTGATCGTCTACTTCATCTGGCAGCAGGCCTTCCAGAACTTCACCGCCGGATACGGCGCCGCCGCGGCCTACGTGCTCGCCGTCGTGCTGCTGGCGCTCGGGCTGGGCGTCCGGTTGCTGCGCCGCGACAAGGAGGTCCGATGACCACGCGCGCCCACGTTGCCCCCGTTTCCGCATCCCAACTGCCCGGCGTGATCCGCGAACCCCGGCGCTGGCGGCTGCCATTCAGCCCGTGGCACCTCTTGCTGGCCCCGCTGGCGCTGGTGTTCGCCGCCCCGCTGGTGTGGCTGCTGCTCAGCTCGGTGATGAGCAACGCGGAGATCAACCGATTCCCGCCGTCGCTGTGGCCGTCCGGGATCGATTTCTCCGGCTACCGCTACGTGCTGGAGAACGCGCTGTTCGTGCGCTGGTTCACCAACTCGCTCATCGTGTCGGTGGTGACCGTGGCGGCCAACCTCGTCTTCGGCTCGCTCGGCGGCTACGCGTTCGCGCGCATGCGGTTCCGCGGTTCGAAGGTGATGCTCGGGCTGATGATGGCGACCATGGCGGTGCCGTTCCAGCTGACCATGATCCCGACGTTCCTGGTGATGAAGAAGCTCGGCCTCATCGACTCGCTCGGCGCGCTGATCGTCCCGTCGCTGGTCACGCCGTTCGCGGTGTTCCTGCTGCGGCAGTTCTTCCTGTCGCTGCCCCGCGAACTGGAGGAGGCGGCCTGGATCGACGGCTGCTCGCGGCTGCGGGTGCTGATCCGGATCGTGCTCCCGCTGTCCCGGCCCGCGCTGAGCACCGTCGCCGTGCTGACCTTCCTCAGCACCTGGAACGACCTGACCTGGCCGTTGATCGCGATCAACCACGACACCCAGTACACGCTCCAGCTCGGCCTGACCACCTTCCAGGGACAGCACCACACCAACTGGGCGGCGGTGATGGCCGGGAACGTCATCACCGTGCTGCCGGTGCTGCTGGCCTTCCTCGGCGCGCAGAAAACCTTCATCCAGTCCATCACCTCCAGCGGCCTCAAAGGCTGAACCGCACTCCTCCGGAGGAACCACGCATGCCGCACCGCTTCGACCTGCTCGTGCTCGGCGACGTCAACCCCGACGTCGTCCTCGGGCCGCTGACCGGGGACCTCGACTTCCGGCAACGGGAGAACCTCGTCGGCCACGGCTCGCTCACGCTCGGCGGGTCCGCCGCGATCACCGCCGCCGGGGCCGCCCGGCTGGGGCTGAAAACCGCCTTCGCCGGGCGGATCGGCGACGACGCCGCCGGTCGCTTCGTCCGCGACATCCTCGACGAACGCGGCGTCGACACCGAGGCCCTCACCGTGGATCCGTCATTGCCTACCCCGCTCACCGCGATCCTGACCCGCGACGACAGCCGGGCGATCGTCACCAGCTCCGGGGTGCTGGACGCGGTGTCGGCGGCGGACGTCCCCGCTGAGCTGCTCGCGAACGCGCGGCACGTCCACGCCTCGTCGTACTTCCTGATGCCCAAGCTGGCCGCCGGACTGCCGGAGCTGTTCCGCACCGCGCGGGCGCACGGCGCGACCACGTCGCTGGACACCAACGACGACCCGGCGCGGCAGTGGGATCCCAGCGGCATCAAGCTGGTACTTCAGGAGACCGACTTCCTCCTGCCCAACGCCGCCGAAGCACTCGAGCTGTCCGGACAATCCAGCCTGCTCGACGCCGTGGCGCACCTCGCCGCACAAGGGCCGACGGTCGTCGTCAAGAACGGCGCTGACGGCGCGATCGCCCACCACCGCGGCGAAACCGTCACGGTTCCCGCGTCCCCGATCACCCCGCTCGACACCGTCGGGGCCGGCGACAGCTTCAACGCCGCGTTCCTCGCCGCGATGCTGCGCGGGCTGCCGCTGTCCGACGCGCTGCGCGCCGGGGTGACCGGCGGCGGCCGTTCGACGCTCGCGCGCGGCGGGATCGACGGCCAACCGACTTGGCACGAGCTCCACCTCACCGAAAACACTGAAACGGAAAGTGCATGACCACCAAGATCACGTTCATCGGCGCCGGCAGCGTCGTGTTCACCCAGGGCCTGCTCGCGGACCTGTTCGCCTATCCCGAACTGGCCGAGGTGCACGTCGCGCTGCACGACATCGACCCGGAACGCCTGCGCGTCGCGCACGCGGCCGCCGGTCGCATCGCCGAAGCCCGCGGCGCCAAGCCCGTCCTCACCGCGCACCTCGACCGTCGCGAAGCCCTGGAGGGCGCGGACTTCGTCGTCAACATGGTCCAAATCGGAATGGGCGAAGCCACCCGCGTCGACTTCGACATTCCGGCGCGGTTCGGCGTGAAGCAAACCATCGGCGACACGCTCGGCGTCGGCGGGATTTTCCGGGCCCTGCGCACTTTCCCGTTCCTGCGCGAGCTCGGCGAGGACATCGCGCAGGTGTGCCCGCGGGCGTGGCTGCTGAACTACACGAACCCGATGGCGATGAACGTGCAGTACCTCTCCGAAACGCTCGGCCCGGACCGCGTGGTCGGCCTGTGCCATTCGGTGTACTGGACCGTGCACGACCTGGCCAAGCTGCTGGAAGTGCCGCTGTCCGAGGTCACCTACCACGCCGCGGGCATCAACCACCAGGCCTGGATCCTGCGTCTGGAGCATCAGGGCAACGATCTGTACCCGCGGCTCGCCGAACTCGCCGAAGACCCGCAGCTGCGGCGGCGCGTGCGGTTCGACATGTTCCGGCGGCTCGGCTACTACCCCACCGAAACCAGCGAGCACTCGTCCGAATACGTGCCCTGGTATCTGGGCCACGCCAGCGAAATCGAACGGCTGCGGCTGCCGATCGGCGCGTACCTGGACGTCGTGGCGGAGAACGAGGCTGAATACGAACACACTCGTCAAGCCATCGAACGCGACGAACCGCTCACCGTCGAGGGCACCAACGAATACGCGCCGCAAATCATCCACAGTGTCGTCACCGGGACGCCGCGGACCGTTTACGGCAACGTGCTCAACCGCGGGCTGATCCCGAATCTCCCCGCGACCGGAGCCGTCGAAGTGCCGTGTCTCGCCGACGCGACCGGCATCCGCCCCACCCGCGTCGACGCGCTTCCGCCGCAACTGGCGGCGCTCAACCGCACCTATCTGAGCACGACCGAACTCGTGGTGCGCGCCGCGGTCGAGGACGATCCCCGGCACATCCGCCACGCCGCGATGGCCGATCCCGCGACGGCGGCCGCGCTTCCGGTCGAACGGATCTGGGAACTGTGCGACGAAATGGTGCTCGCGCACGGCGACGCGCTCCAGCCCGGATTGCGGAAAACCCTGGGCAGCTAACGAGTCTTGACGGCGCGGCGCGGTGATCCGCTAAACTTCTGGTGCCTGCCGGACGGGCAGGCGCCAGAAGTACGCCCAGCCGGTAATGCGGAATGCCCCGCGAGCCCGGACCCAGTCGCCAGGATGTCTTCGAACCCTCCGAGGCGGGGCCGTACTCACCATCGCTGGAGTCACCAGATGCATTCGCTTCCTGGTCGGATTTCTCGGGGAACCGCGGCGGCCGCGCTGCTCGTCGGCAGTTCGGCGTGCGCGCTCGGGGCCGCCGGCCCGGCGGAGAGCGCGCCGCTCCCCGCGCCGCACAGCGTCACGCTGCCCGCCCCGCATGCCGGGTTCGACTATCAGATCGGCGGTCCGTACACCCCGCCGTCGGGCGTCCAGGTGGTCAGCCGCGACCACAGCGCCCCGGCCGCCGCCGGGGTGTACAACATCTGCTATGTCAACGCTTTCCAGGCCCAGCCCGGCGCCGAGGGCGAATGGGGCGACCTGGTCCTGCGCGACGGCAACGGCGACGTCGTCATGGATCCCGACTGGAACGAGGCGCTGCTCGACCTGCGCACCGCGGACAAGCGGAGCCGGATCGCGGACAAGGTCGGCGGGTGGATCGACGAGTGCGCCGGCAAGGGCTACCAGGCGATCGAGCCGGACAACTACGACAGCTTCACCCGGTCCCAGGGCCTGCTCAGCGCACGGAACGCGCAGGGCCTCGTGAAGCTGCTTTCTTCGCGCGCGCACGGGAAAGGCCTGGCGATCGCGCAGAAGAACACCTCGGAACTGTCCTCGTCGCGGGCGGACAACGGGCTGGACTTCGCCGTCGCCGAGGAATGCGGCGAGCAGGACAATTGCGCGGAATACACCCAGTATTTCGGCGACCACGTGATCGTCATCGAATACACCGAGGACGGTTTGCGCAACGCGTGCGCCACATGGGGCAGCAGCCTGAGCGTCGTCCGGCGCGACCGGGACGTCACGCCGAAGGGCGAATCCGGCTACGTCCGCGAAACCTGCTGAGACTTCCGTCATCCTGCCAGCGCCGCCGCGCGGATGCTGGCAGGGTGGCGGAATGGCCGACGAGTACCCGTTCGACAACGCGAGCGCCCCGGCGAGCGACCGGATGTCCGCGCTGGAAGCCAGCTACGACCGGACGACGTTCGAGCACCTGGGGAAACTCGGCGTCGGCGCGGGATGGTCCTGCTGGGAAATCGGCGCGGGCGGCGGGTCGGTCGCCCGGTGGCTGGCCGGGCAGGTCGGTCCGGACGGGCACGTGCTGGCCACCGACCTCGACACCCGGCTGCTCGCCGACCTGCCCGCCAACGCTGAGGCGGTGCGCCACGACGTCCGCGCGGAGCCGGTCCCGGACCGGAAATTCGACCTGATCCACGCGCGCCTGGTGCTGATCCACTTCCCGGAGCGGGACGAGCTGGTCGCGAAACTCGCCGGCGCACTCGCCCCCGGCGGCTGGCTGGTCCTCGAAGAAATCGAACCGCGCGGGCAAACCGTGCTCGCGACGCCCGATGAGACCAGCGCGACAGTTTTCCGTTCCGTGCAAGGCCGGATCCTCGACCTGCTCGAACGAGCGGGCAGCGACGTCAAGTGGGCCGGACAACTGCCGGAGGTGCTCGCCGGGGCTGGGCTGCGCGAGGTCGGCAGCGCGCGGATCACGACGCGGTGGCCGGGCGGCGGACCGGAAATCCGGTTGCTGGCGGCGAATTCGGTGGAGCTGGCCGAAAAGCTGGCCGCGGACGGCGTGCCGCCGGAGGACATCGAGCAGTTCCGCCGGGTGCTCGCCGATCCGCGGTTCACCGTGTCGTCCTATCCCCTCGTGTCGGGGTGGGGGCGCCGTTAACGACGGCGGGAGATCGCCACGCCGGCCAGGCAGAGCACGCCGCCGACGAGTCCGTACGCGGTCGGGGTTTCGGCGAGCAGCAGCCAGGACAGCAGCACGGCCACCGCAGGCACGGCGTAGGTCACCATCGTCAGCCGACCCGCGTCCGTGCGGCGCAGCGCGTACGCCCACGCGGTGAAGCCGACCGCGGTCGGGAAGACTCCCAAGTAGGCGCTGCCGAGCACCGCGCCGGCCGATGCCACCTGCAGTTCGCTGACCAACTGCGGTGCCCACGGCAGCAGAACCACGGTGCCGACGACGCAGCCGAGCCAGATCGCGGTCAGCCCGTCGACGTGGCGCAACGTGATCTTCTGGACCATGACTCCGGCGGCGTAGAGCACGGCGGCCAGCAAGCACAGCAGCACGCCGGCCCAGTCGTTGCTGCCGGTGGCTCCGGTCGCGATCAGCGCGGCCCCGCCCAGCGCGACCAGCGAGCCGATGACGAGCGAGCGCGAGAAGCCTTCGCCGAGGAACTTCCCCGCCGCGACGGCGACCATCAGCGGTGCCAGGTTCACCAGCAGCGCCGCGGTCCCGGCGTCGACGTGCCGCTCCCCCGCGTTGAGGACGACGGTGTACGCGGCCAGCCACAGCACGGCGTAGGCCGCGACCAGCAGGAACGCCTTGCGCGACAGCCGGACGCGAACCGCGCCCTTGGCCACGGCGAACCCGGTCAGGGTGACGGCTGCGACGGCGAGCCGCAGCAACGCCAGCGGGGCCGGGGACAGCGCGTGCCCAACGCTGCGGATAGCGACGAACGACGAAGCCCACAGCACGACGGCGAGCCCGGCGGCGGCCGCGATCTTGCCGAGGTCGGTCTTGCCGGCGGGCGGGACGGTTTCCACGAGATCGGTCACCTGGCCATCGTCGCCTCGGTCGGCTGTACAGCACAAGCGATGAGTTCTGTACCTCCGTTAAGGAGTGCTGTACATTCGCCGCATGCTGGACATTCCCCGGCTCCGCGTGCTGCGCGCAGTCGTCGCGTCAGGATCGATCCGCGCGAGCGCCGCCGCGCTCGGCTACACGCCGTCCGCGGTGAGCCAGCAAATCACCACGCTGCAACGGGAGACCGGGCTGCAGCTGTTCGAACGGTCCGGCCGCGGCATCGAGCCCACCGAGGCCGGGCGCACCCTCGCCGCGGAGGCCGAGACGCTGTTCGAGGCGTTCAGCCGGGTCGAGCAGGTGGTGAGCGAACTGCGCGCCGGACGCGTCGGCCGCCTGTCGATCGGCTACTTCGGCTCGGCAGGCTCGACCTGGCTGGCCCCGACCGTCGCCGCGCTGCGCACCGAATTCCCCGGCCTGCGGCTGGACCTGATGCTGACCGAGTTCACCCCGGGCGACCCGGACATCGACATCTTCGTGGAGGAAACCGGGGCCGAACATCCCGGGTCGGTCGTCGTGCACCGGCTGGCCGAGGACCCGTACCTGGCGGTCGTCCGCAGGGACGACCCGCTCGCCGGACTGCCGGAGGTACCGCTGGCCGCGCTCGCCGAACGGCATTGGGTCGACAACGACCTGCGCGAAGGCCCGTGCCGGCAGGTGCTGCTCAACGCCTGCACGCAAGCCGGGTTCTCGCCGAGTTTCGTCGTCGAGACGCACGACTACCGCACCGCGATGTCTTTCGTGGCAACGGGAATCGGGCTGACGGTGGTGCCGGAGCTCGGCATCGGCGAGCTGCCGGACGGGCTCACCACCGTGGCGCTTGCTTCTCCCGCACCGGTGCGGCATCTCAGCCTGGCGGTGAAGAAGCCGATCGCGGAGCACCCGGCTGCGCGGCGGGCGGTGGAGTTGCTGGAAAGCCTGGTGTGTTCGGGGAAGGCGCTGGCCGGGTAGGGAGCTTGGGCGAGGCGCGGCCGGGAAAGCCGTGAGGGTTCCCCTCACGGACGGCCGACCCGCGAGCCCGGGATCGCCGACGTTTCGCCCGCACGGCCAGGAACGCGGGCCGGAAACGCCGTGAAGGACTCCTTGGGGGAATCTGATTCCCTCAAGGAGTCCTTCACGGCACGGCGACCGGGGCGAGAATCGCGCGGCTCCCCCTTCTCTGGTAACGAATGCGACACATTCCCGACGCGAATGCGCCGCCGCCACCCCGAATGGACCAATCCGCACCGGGTTCGCGCCGGACGACGGGCGGAAGCCGGGTCACCGGAACGGGTTGATGGCCTTCCGCCAATTTCACCGGCTCTTTCCGCGCCGACCTGGGCGAGTCGCCGGGAAACGTCTTCGTTACACCCCGATCGGGTAGGGATGACTCACGCGCAGTCCCGGTTTTCGCGGCCCGAACCCGCGTCCGTCACCCTGACGAGGAGCCTCGAACCCCCGGGTTGGCGGATTGGCCGGGGCACCCCCCTCGTGCGGGAATGGTGTCACCGTCCGACATCGAAGTCGCCCGGTTTTCCTCAGGAAAAGGGAAGGGCTCGTTTTCATGGACGTCCGGTACGAGGCTTTCTGCTTCGCCGATCCGCTGTTCTTCGACGAACCGCGGGAATCCCCGGGCGCGGCAGGCGACCTGGCCGCGGAGCTGCCGCTGCCGGGGCCCGGGTGGACGGACGAGACGCACGGGATCTGGCGGTCGCTGCGCCCGGCCGGGCGGAAACTTCCCGCCCAGGGCTGGAAAATCCACGTCTCCGCAGGTCTGGACAACGCGGCCGGCGTACTGTCCCGGGTGCACCGGTACTGCGTGGAGCATCAGGTCGCGTACAAGCATCTGCGCTCCCGGGCGACCCTGCTCAGCCGCAATTCGAAATACGCGCCCCGCGAAGGAAGCGGCAAGCTGATCACGATTTACCCGCACTCCGAAGAGGCGCTCGCGACGATACTGTCCGACCTTTCCGCCGAGCTGGAAGGCGAGCACGGTGCGTATATTCTGAGCGATCTGCGCTACCGCGAAGGTCCGCTTTACGTCCGATACGGCGGATTCGCCGAACAGTGGACCGAACACGCCGGAACGCGGGTGCTGGCAATCCGCCGTCCGGATGGCACGCTCGTGCCCGACCGGCGGGAACCGTCCTTTTCCGTGCCGGAATGGGCGCCGATTCCGTCCTGTTTGTCCGACAGCCTGGCCGCGCGCAAGAGCGGAGCCGAATTCCCGTACCGGGTGACCGGTTCCCTGCACTTTTCCAACGGCGGCGGCGTTTATCTGGCCGAACGAGGGGTCGACCGGAAGACCGTCGTGCTGAAGGAGGCCCGGCCGCACGCCGGGCTGGACCGGGACGGCGCCGACGCGGTCGCCCGGCTGAACCACGAGCGCGAGGTGCTCGAACGGCTGGCGGACGTCCCGGGCGTCCCGCGCGTGTACGAGCAGTTCACCGTGTGGGAGCACCATTACCTGGCGATGGAGCACCTGCCCGGCAGCACGCTGAGCAGCTGGCTCGCCCGGCACTACCCGCTCACCAGCGGCACCCGGGCCGAAGGCGGTCTCGAGTCCTTCCGCGATCGCGCGCTGGCGGTGCTCGCCCAGGTCGAACGGATCGTCGCGGACATCCACCGGCACGGGATCGTGTTCGGCGACCTGCACGGCAAGAACATTCTGGTGGACGAGCAGGACCGGGTGTCGCTGATCGACTTCGAGCTGGCCGTCGACGCCGATTCCGGCGACCGTCCGGGGCTGGGCGCGCCCGGCTTCCGCGCGCCGGCCGACCGGCACGGTTTCGAGATCGACGAGCACGCACTGGCCGCGCTGCGGCTGTGGCTCTTCCTTCCGCTGGTGATGCTGCTGGAACTCGCGCCGGGCAAACTGCGCGGGCTCGCCGACTTCGCCCAGCAGCGGTTCGACCTGCCGGACGGGTACGCCGACCGCGTGGTCTCCGTGCTCGCCCCGCGCACCGACCGGCCCGCGACCCACACCGCGCTGGACGAGCCGCGGCCGGACTGGTCGCTGGTCCGCAAGCAGATCGCGGAAGCCATCCTCGCGAGTGCCACGCCAGAGCGGACCGACCGGCTGTTCCCCGGCGACATCGAACAGTTCCGCTCCGGCGGTGCGGGGTTCGGCGTCGGCGCCGCGGGCGTGCTGCACTCGCTGCACGTCGCCGGAGCAGGCCGTTTTCCGGAGTACGAACAGTGGCTGCTGGCGGCCGCCCGGCGGCAACCGCCTTCGCGGCCCGGATTCTTCGACGGCAGCCACGGCATCGCGTACGTCCTCGAGGAATTCGGCTACCCGGCAGAAGCCGACGAGCTGCTCGCCGCGTCGCAGTCGCTGGTCAACCAGACCACCGACCACGGCCTGGAAAGCGGGCTCGCCGGAATCGGCCTCACCCGCCTGCACTTCGCGACGACCCGCGGCGACAACGAATTCGGCCGTCAGGCGCTGGACATCGCCCTCAAGCTCGCGACCGCGTTCGAGACCGCCGATCCGCCCGGCCGCTTCGCCAGGGCCGGACTGCTCAGCGGCTGGTCCGGGCCCGCGCTGCTGTTCCTGCGCCTGTACGAGCACACCGGCGAACCGTCCTGGCTCACGCTCGCCGACCGCGTGCTGGCCCGCGACCTGGAGGAATGCACTGCCGCGTCCGACGGATCGCTGCAGGTCCGCGACGGCACCCTGCGCCTGCTCCCCTACGCCGCGATCGGCAGCGCCGGAATCCTGCTGGTCGCCGAACAGGTCGCCCGGAACCTGCCGGACTCGGCCGCCGCCCAGAGCCTGCCCGGGCTGCGGGCCGCGTGCCGCGGGGAGTTCGTGATCCACCCCGGCCTGCTCTACGGCCGATGCGGGCTCGCCGCCGCGCTGTCCTTCGCCGACGAGCCGGACCGCGAAGCCATCGACCTGCACCTGGCGCGGCTGTCGTGGCACGGCGTCCCGTACCACGGCGGGCTGGCCTTCCCCGGCAACCAGCTGCTTCGCCTGTCGACCGACGTCAGCACCGGCAGCGCGGGGGTCCTCCGCACGCTCGCCGCACTACTGGACGGCGCGGAACTGCTGCCCTTCCTGGGCTCCGCACCGTCCCCGCACACCTCCGGCCGATGAGCGCCGGCGGACCCCGAGAGAAGGGAACACCCATGGAACACGTCCTGGAGCTGCAGGCGTTGGAGGCCCCCGAAGCCCTCGAAGGCCAGGGACTGGACCACCACGGCCACAGCCACTACAGCGCATGGTGCGGCGAGAGCACGCTCAGCCTGCTTCTCTGCTACTGACCGCGCGGGCAGGGCGGGAACGGCGCAGGACAAGTGCGCCGTTCCCGCCCCGTTCATTCTGCACTGACTGCTTGTCGTGGTCGCGGCGAGGCAGTTGCCGGGGATCGACGGGCGCGGCCAGGCAACTACCGAGGGTCGACGGGCGCGGCCAGGCAACTACCGGGAACCGACGGACGCGGCAAGGCAACTGCCCGGAATCGACGGTCGCGGCAAGGCAGCCGCCGGGAAACGGCGGACGCGGCGAGGCAGCTGCCCGGAGTCGGCCGGCGCAGCGAGGCTTCCGGTGCGTTCGGTTGTCGTCCAGTCCTCGCCTTCCGCCGACGCCACGCTCGCTGTCTGCGCCGACGCCGCCAGCCGACCTCAACTCGCCGACCACCACGCGAAGGGAGCGACATGGCCGGAGCCGCCGATCGCCTCCTGACCTCGGTCGCCCGCCTGGACCGTCCCCGGCTCGCCGCGCTGATCGTGGCGTCGCTGATCTCCGCCGGCGCCGGACTGCTGCTGCCCGGCGCCCTCGCCGCCGCCACCGACGCGGTGCTCAGCGGCCGAAGCAGTATCGGCGCGGTGGTGTGGCTGCTCGCCGTAGGCGCGGCGGAGATCGCCGCGGACGCCGTCATCGTGGTCCTTCCCGCCCGCCTGACCAGCAACGCAAGCGCTTGGCTACGCCGCCGGGTAACCGACCGCGTGCTCGCCTTAGGCACCGGTTCACCGTTCGCCCCGGGCGACGCGGTCAGCCGGGTGAGCGGCGATTGCGCCGCCGCCGGAGGCATCGCCGCGGTCGTGGTGCAACTGGCCGCGACCGGGCTCATGTCCTCCGGCGCGATAGTCCTGCTCGCCCTTTTGGACTGGCGGCTCGCGCTGGTCTTCCTCGGCAGCCTGCCCTTCGCCTTGCTGCTGGCGCGATCGCACCTGCGCGGAACGGCGAAGGATGTGCTTGCCTACCAACGGGTTTCCGGAGAACTGTCCGCCCGGCTGCTCGACGCCGTCGCCGGCCTGCGGACGATCGCCGCGTCCGGCACCGCCGACGCCGAAGCCGCCCGGGTGCTGCGTCCCCTGCCGCGGCTGAACCTCGCCGGCCAGGGCATGTGGCGCACCCAAGCGCGGATGGTGTGGCGAGCCGGTCTCCTGCTCCCCACGGTGGAAATCGTCACCCTCGCCGCCGCCGGTTTCGGTGTCCTGGACGGACGCCTGAGCGCCGGAGACGTCCTCGCCGCCCTCGGCTACGTCGCGCTCGGACTCGGTCTGGTCACGCAAGTCCCGTTGCTCACCACCCTTTCCCGGATCCGCTCGGCCGCGCTCCGGATCACCGAAGTCCTCGACACCGAACCCCCGCCGCGCGGCGCTCTCGGACTGCTGCCCGGAAACGGCACCCTGGAACTCCGCAGCGCCACCGTGCACGGCGCACTAGCCGACGTCGACCTCACCATCCCTGGTGGTTGTTTCGCCGCTATAGTAGGAAGTTCCGGCTCGGGAAAGTCCACTGTGGTCTCCCTGCTGGCCGGTCTTCGCCGCCCCGACGCCGGACAGGTGCTGCTAGACGGCCGCGACCTCGCCGTACTGCGTCCAGAGGAGCTTCGAGCCGTCGTCGGGTACGCCGCCGCCGAACCCGCGCTGCTCGGCACCACTGTCGCCGATGCTGTCGCTTATGGCTCGTGGGCGAGCGTCCCGGCGGTCGACGCGGCTTGCCGGACTGCCCGCATTCACGACATCCTCGTGCGCTTGCCGCACGGTTACGAGACTCCGCTAGCCGAAACTCCACTGTCCGGCGGGGAAAGCGCCCGGGTGGGCCTCGCGCGGGCGCTCGCGCGGAACCCGCGGGTGCTCCTGCTCGACGACGCCACCGCCAGCCTGGACACGATCACCGAACGCGCCGTGACGGCGGAACTGGGCCGCCGGACGAGGGTAGTTGTGACACACCGGGCCGCGATGGCCGCACGGGCAGATGTGGTGATATGGCTGGCGGCTGGGCAAGTCCGGGCGGTTGGGCCGCACGCGCGGTTGTGGCAGATGCCGGGGTACCGCGCGGTGTTCACGGAGGAGACGTGAGCGGGGCGCGGTGGCGGAGAGCTCTCGCCGGACCGCGCGCCAGGGCGGGTTCGTGCCGTCGCCTCGGGGCGCAGCCGACACAACATGCGCCCGGCGCGACCGCGAACGGCGGACCGCAGCACACCGCTCCCCCAGGATCATCCGCGCCCGCAACACTGACCGCGTCCACGCTGCTGCACCGCACTTCAGAAACGAACCCCGCGCAGCCAAGCCACGTTCGCAACCACACCGCGCCGCCGCAACACACACCGAAAACGAACCCCGCGCAACTACGCACCGACCTCACCGCCCAGCCACCCCACGCACGCCACCGCACCGCGCCCACCCCGCCGCACCACACCCCACAACCAACCCCCGCACCACCACGCACCAACCCCACCGCGCAACCAACCCTCGTGCGCAACCACACCGTCCACATGGAGCGGCCATGAGTGTCGGCCGCCTCTACTGGAACGCCCTCGCCGGGCAATGGCGCGGCGGGCTGGTTCTCCTGGCTTGCTCCGTCCTCGAAGGACTGCCCGCGTTCTTCTCCGGGCGGCTCGTCGAACTGGCCGTCAACAGCGGGTTCGCGGCAGGCAAACCCGGGGTCGGCCTCGGGTGGCTCGGGGTGTTCGGGCTGGCCGCGCTCGGGGGCGCGTTCGGGTCGCGGCTGGTGTGGCGGCAGCTGGGCAAGGTCGTCGAGCCGTTGCGGGACGCGCTGGTGACTGCCGTCGTGCGCGGGGTGCTGCACGATCCCGCGCCGCCGCGGAGCGGGCCGGACGCGCGCGGCGTCGCGCGGATCACCCAGCATGTCGAGGTCGTGCGCGACGCTACCGGCGGGCTCCTCGTCCAGGCCCGCGGCATGCTCGTCACCACGGCGGCGGCGGTGGCCGGGCTGGTGACCGTCGCGGGGTCGCTGGCGTTGCCGGTCGTGGTCCCGGTGGTGCTCGCGCTGGCCGGGTTCGCCGCGCTGCTGCCCTCGCTCGCCCGGCGGCAACGCGCGCTCACTCTGGCGGACGAAGGCACGGCCGCCGCCACGGGCTCGATCTTCGCCGGGATGCGCGACGTCGTCGCTTGCGGAGCCGAACCGGTCGCCGCGCTGACGGCCGACGACGCGGTGGACCGGCAAGCCGCGGCTGCGGTGCGGGTCGCCAGGTCGGCAGCGCTGCGCTCGGTGATCGTGGCGCTCGGCGGGTTTGTCCCGCTGGTGCTGGCGCTCGCCCTCGCGCCGGCGATGGTCGCCCGCGGCGAGCTGACCGCGGGGGCCGCGCTGGGGGCGCTCGTCTACCTCGCCACGACCTTGCAACCCGCGCTGCGCGGGCTCGCCGCCACCGCGTCGACGGTCGTCCTCCGGTTGCTCGTCGCACTGCGCCGGCTCGCCGAAACCACCGCACCGCCCGAAAGCCGCCCGGCGACCGAAAGCCCCGCCGGACTCGGGCTCGCCGTGCGCGACCTGACGTTCCGCTGGGGCGCGGCGCCGGAACCGGTCGTCCGCGGCCTGAACCTCGACCTGCGCCCCGGCGAACACCTGGCGGTCGTCGGCCCGAGCGGCATCGGGAAATCGACCCTCGCCGCGCTGCTCACCGGCCTGCTGACCCCGCAGCACGGCGAAGTCCGGCTGGGCGGCGTGCGCGCCAGCGAACTGGCCGACCGCCCTCGGCATCTCGTGCTGGTCCCGCAGCAGGCCTACCTTTTCGCCGGAACCCTGCGCGAAAACCTGTCCCTGTTCCACCCCGAAGCCTCCGACCGCCGCCTGATCGCAGCCGCGGAAGCCGTCGGCGCCGCCCCGCTGCTGGCCCGCCTAGGCGGCCTGGACGCCGAACTCGGCCCCGGCGCGGAGGGCATTTCCGCCGGGGAGGCCCAACTCCTCGGACTGGCGAGGGCCTATGCCGCGCCTGCCGGAGTCGTCGTCCTGGACGAGGCAACGTCCACTTTGGACCCGGCAGCGGAGGTCCACGCGGAACGCGCCTTCGCCGCCCGGGGAAGCACCCTGATCGTGATCGCGCACCGGCTGTCGTCGGCAGTCCGGGCACATCGCGTGTTGCTGATGGACGGACAGGAAACGGTGCTGGGCCGGCACGACGAGTTGCTGGCCGCATCGCCGCGGTATGCCGAGATGATGCGGGCTTGGCTGCCGGAGCGATCGCGCCTTGAAGCCAGCTGACCGGCAGGGGCCTCGTCGTGCGCACGCGCCGTCGGACGGGAACGGCTGGAGCAGATTCCCCCGCGATCGGAGCACTCCCGTCACGTCGCCTGTTTGCCCGGATCCGCGCTGATCTGCTGTCCGCCCGGATCCGAGGCAGCCTTCCGGCGGTGCGGCTCAGACCTTGCGCGGCACCGAGGCGATGAGGATCCTGTTGGTGCCGTGGCCGAGGTAGATGTCCACCTTGCTGAACCCGCCGGACGGCCCGGGTTCGGTCCAGCCGAACTTCCGGTAGTCGTTCAGCGCGGACCGCGTCTGGACGTCCAGCAGCGTGCCCGCCTGACGGAACTCGAAGGTCACCGTGGTGCTCGCGGACCCGGCGTCGTCGCGGACGTAGCCGCTGACGCCGACTGAGCGGTTGTACCAGGTCAGCGTTCCCCCAGCGGCCCCGCCGCTGATGTGGTCGCCGAAGTCGGACGTCGGGTAGTCGGCCGCGCTCGCGGCTCCCGCTCCCCCGAGCACGGCGACCGCGGACACGGCGAGGCTGACGGCGATGCGTTTCATGATGGTCCCCCAGAGATGGTCGATGCTGGGCGGAATCGTACTGGGCCGCGGCCTGCGAGGCGGGATTATGCGTGAATTCGCGGGCCTTGCCGGGAAGGCGTCTCGGACCGCTCGTTGACAACCGGAGACAGTCTCCATATCTTCGGAAAGTGGAGATTGTCTCCAGTTTCAGGATTCCCGTGAGGTGCGGCTGTGAAGATCTTGATGTTCGGACGCGGCGTGATCGCGACGATGTACGGCTGGGCCTTGGAACAGGCGGGGCACGACGTCGAGTTCTATGTCCGTCCGGGGCGCGCGGCGGAGTACGGGGAGTCGATCAGCCTCGATGTTCGGGATCTGCGGGCGCGGCGGCGGCGGGGTGTCCGGACGTGGCCGGTGCGGTATCGCGAGGTGCTGGAGCCGGGTCATGAGTTCGATCTGATTGTGGTGAGCGTCCAGCACTATCGGCTCGCGGAGGCGACGGCCTTTCTGGCGCCGCGGGTCGGGAAGGCGACGGTGCTGGTTTTCGGCAACATCTGGTCCGAGCCGCTGGCCGCGATCGGCGATCTTCCCGTCGAGCAGGTCGCGTGGGGGTTTCCGCAGGGCGGCGGCGGTTTCGGCGAGGACGGGGTGCTGCGCGGGATGCTGTTGCCGCTCGCCGTGTTCGGGACGCTCGGCGAGCCTCCGACCGAACGCGAACGGGTGGTTCGGGAGGCGTTTCGCGACGCTGGGTTCCGGATCCGCGAGCGACCTGACTTTCGCGGCTGGCTCTGGGTGCACTTCGTCTCGGACGCGGGTTTGCACTCGCAGGGCGTGCGGCTCGGCTCGTTGAGTTCGCTGGCCGGGTCACAGGGCGATCTGCGCGAGGCGTTGCTGGCCGGGCGCGAGCTTGTGCCGCTTCTCGAAGCCCGCGGCATCGACGTGCGGCGGCATCGGGGCGCGTTGCTGCTGTTCCGGGCACCGACCTGGCTGACGGTCCCCGTGCTCGGGTGGATGCTGGCCCACTTTCCCGCAGCGCGGCTGAGTTTCGAGGCGCACTCCGATCCCGACGCCCGCGAGCCGCGCGAGATCTGCCGCGACGTACTGGCCCACGCCCGGCGGCTGGGGGTGACGGTGCCGCGGCTGGAGGCGGCGGAACCGTACTTCGGTCTGGAAAGGACAGAGTGAGCCCCGGCTTTCTCGAAGTGTTGCCAGAAACCGTTTCGGTGGGATCGGCCTCTGGACGCCAGCGAGTGGCGCGGCTGATCGCCTCGCCGGGTGCCGACGGTTCGCGCGAGCCTCTCACCGCAATCACACCGCACGCTCGCGCTGACCCGGTTGTTGCCGGGCCGCGCGGCGAGCGCGCTGCCGAATGCGCACGACGCCTCGCGTTCGGCCGCCGAAACCGCGGATTGGCCGCCCATTCCGGCTGCCCGTGCGTCTCGGACAGCCGGACGAACAACGCGTCGTCGGCGCAGCTGACCATCAACGAGCCATCCGAGGCCGCGAACCCGCGGCGCGAAAGGATCCGACGAACACGTTGCCACGCAAAGGATTCTCGACCATTCCGACGTGCCCAAGCACCTCGCACAGCCGGACGAACAACGCATCGTCGGTGCAGCTGACGATCAACAAGCCGCCCGAGGCCGCGAACCCGCGGCGCGAAAGGATCCGACGAACACGTTGCCAGGCAAAGAGTTCTCGGCCGTTCCGGCGTGCGTGAGCCGTCGCCACGATCCGGCGACCTCTCCCGCCGGTTTCCCCAGGCGGCGGTCGCCCGTTCGGGGAAACAGCGGGCTCAGACCACTCCGGCCGCGATCAGCTGTTCCCAGATCACCCCCTGGTCCACGACCTCGACGCCGAGTTTCTCGGCCTTCGTCAGCTTGCTCGCGCCGACGTCGGCACCGGTGATCAGCAGGTCGGTGCTCGCCGACACTGACGACGCGGTGGTCGCTCCTGCCGTCTCGCACAGGCGCTGGAAAGTGGGGCGGGGCACTTTCTCCCCGGATCGCGGGTCGCTGATCGCGCCGGTGACCACCACGGTCTTGCCTTCCAGCGGCGCGCCCGCGACGACGGCGGGCGGGAGGTCTTCTTCCAGGACGTCCAGGGAGACTTCGCGTTCTCGCAGGCGTTCCAGTTCGGGGCGCAGCCGGGTGAGGTGTTCCACCAGGGAGGCGGCGACCTTCGGTCCGATGTCCTCCACCTCGACGAGACCGTCGACGCCCGCCTCGAGCACCGCTTCCAGGGAGGCGAATCCGGCGCGGCACAGCCGGGCGGCGGTGCCTTCCGACGCCATCGGGATCGCGAGCCCGATCAGCGCCCGGCGCAGCCCGACCCGGCGGCTGGCGTCGATCGACTCGATCATCCGCGTCGCCGAGACCTCGCCGATGCGGTCGAATTCCAGCAGGCGTTCCTTGGTGAGCCGGTAGAAGTCCGACGGGTGTCCCAGGATCCCGGCCTCGGCCAGCCGTTCGATCCACACGCCGCCGATCGCGTCGATGTCGGCGGCCGCGCGGGACGCCCAGTGGATCAGCCGCCGCACGGTCTGCGCGGGGCAGGAAACGTTGGTGCAGAACAGTTCCCGGCTGTTGCCCTGTTCGGTGAGCGGCTGTTCGCACGACGGGCACGTCGACGGGGGCACGATCTCCCGCTCGGCTCCGGTGCGTTTCGACTCGTCGAGCACGCCGGCGACGAACGGGATGACGTCGCCCGCCCGGCGCACCAGCACGGTGTCGCCGATCTTGATGCCGCGGGCGCGGATGACCTCCTGGTTGGCCAGCGTCGCGCGGGTGACCGTGGTCCCGCCCACGAAGACCGGCTCCAGCCACGCGACCGGGGCGATCTTGCCGGTTTTGCCGACGTCCCAGACCACATCGGACAGCACGGTGGTCTTCTCCTCGGCGGCGAACTTGTACGCCAGCGCCCCGCGCGGCGAGCTCGACCGGGTGCCCGCGGCGGCGTACGCGGCCCGGTCGGCGAGCCGCAGGACGGCGCCGTCGATGTCGTAGTCCAGGTCGTTGCGCTGCTGCTCGATCGTGGTGATCACGGCCTGCGCGGAGGCCGCGTCGGCGCAGCGGCGCATGTCCGCCGCGGTGAACCCGAGCGCCAGCAGGCCGCTGCCCAGATCGGTTTCCGAGCTGCCGGGTTCGGTGTCCAGGTCGAAGGCGAAGAAGCGCAGCCGGCGCTCGGCAACCGCGGCCGGGTCCTTCGCGCGCAGCGTGCCCGCCGCGGCGTTGCGCGGGTTGATCAGCGGTTTGTCCGGGTGCGCGGTGTTGTAAGCGGCGAACGTCGAGCGCAGCATCACCGCCTCGCCGCGCACCTCGACCCGGCCCGGGGCGCTGACCTGGTGCGGAACGCCGTCGGTCAGCGCGCGCACCAGCATGGTGACGTCGTCGCCGGTGGTCCCGTCGCCGCGGGTGACCGCTCGGGCCAGCCGGCCTTCCTCGTACACCAGGGCCAGCGACAGGCCGTCCAGCTTGGGCATCACGACCACCGGCTGGCCGGGGAACCGGTCGAAGAACGCCTCGACCTGCTCCGGCTTCGTCGCCTTCTCCAGCGACAGCATCGGCCGCGAATGCCGGATCGGCGCGTGCAGCACCGCGGGCCCGCCCACCTGGTCCAGCGGATTCGGGTCCGGGGCCAGCTCGGGGCTCGCCTCGATCAACCCGCGCAGCTCGTCCTCGATCGCGTCGTACTCCGCGTCCGCCACCACCGGCGAACCCCGGTAGTACGCGTCGCGCAGCACTACGACCTGATCGGCCAGCTCCTGAATACGTTCCCGAACGTCCACGAACCGGAACGCTACCCGGCCCCACCGACAAAACCGGACAGCGACGCAACCCGAGCAACCACGGCACGAATCTCCGGCGACCGGACGAAGGCCGGAACTCCTTGTGCGGCAAGGGTCTGATGCCGCCGCAGGCGCTCCCCCCGGTCGGATCGGCTGACGCCGCCCGCAAAGACAAGACTGTTCTTTCCCCCGGTCGCCGCGCACCCTCGATGCCATCGATCACCCGACAGCGGGGAGTTCTGGGGTGCCGGAGGAAAACCGTGTCGAGCGGGAGCTTGTCCTCGAACAGGAGTACGTGACCAGCCTCTACGACAGGCTCGACGCGTTGCGCGAGGACGCGGCGAGGGGGCTCGACAGCGCGGATCCGGAGGCCGCGGCACGCTGGCGGGCGGAGGCGGCCCGGCTGGCGGCGGTCGAGGACGGGCTTTGCTTCGGACGGCTGGAGACGGACGACGGAACCCGCAGGTACATCGGCCGCTTGGGGCTGTTCGAGGACGGGGCGGACGAGCCGTTGCTGCTCGACTGGCGGGCTCCGGCGGCGCAGCCGTTCTACACCGCGACCATGGCGGAGGCGCACGGGGTCCGGAGGCGGCGGCGGATCACGACCCGGGGGCGGGTGGTCACCGCGCTGGACGACGAGTTGCTCGATCCCGGCGCGGCGGACACCGGGGGCCTCGTCGGGGAGGCGGCGTTGATGGCGGCGCTCACAGCGGGCCGGACCGGGCGGATGGGCGACATCGTCACGACGTTGCAGGCCGAGCAGGACCGGATCGTCCGCGACGGGTACGCGGGCGTGCTCGTGGTGCAGGGCGGGCCGGGGACCGGGAAGACCGCGGTGGCGCTGCATCGGCTGGCGTGTCTGATGTACACGCGGCCCCAGTTGCGTACCCGCGGGGTGCTGGTGATCGGGCCCAGTGACGTCTTTCTCGACTACATCGGGCAGGTGCTGCCCGGGTTGGGCGAGCAGGCGGTGGTGACGGTGACGATTGCCGGGCTGCGGCCGGACGTCGAGGTCAGCCGGGTGGATCCGGTCGGGGTCGCGGAGAGCAAGGGGCGAGCGGAGGCGGCGGGGCGGATCGCGACGGCAGTCTGGAAACGGGTGGGGGCAGTCCGGAATCAGGACAGCGAAGCCGTCGAGGTGACGTTCGAGCAGCAGGTCGTGCGGTTGGAGCCAGCCGAGTGGCGGGGTGCGGTCGAGTTCGCCCTCGGCAAGGGACTGCCATATCAGCAGGCTCGGTTGGTGTTTCAGCAGCGGATGACGGAACTTCTCGCGCAGCGGTTGGCCGATCAGCTGGAGAATGTCGTCTTCACCGAGAGCGGCCAGGCCATCGACGGCGGCAGTGCGGACGGGCGGCTCAGCCCGGCGGATCTGCGGGCGTTGGCGGCGGCGGGAGTGGTGATCGGACCGGAGCAGGACGAGGGGCCCCGGCGGTTGCTGGACGAGGCTGACGTCGCTGACCTGCGTAAAGCGCTGCTGGCCGACGTCGCAGTGTGCGGGGTGCTGGACGAGCTGTGGCCACCGCTGACTGCCGAGGTGGTGGTGGGTGAGGTGTTCGGCGGCGAGGGATGGAGCGCGGCAGACATTCCGTTGCTGGACGAGGCGGCCGCGTTGCTCGGCGAGTCCGTCCCGGCGTTCGGGCATGTGGTGGTCGACGAGGCGCAGGAGTTGTCCGCGATGGCGTGGCGGATGGTGATGCGGCGCTGTCCCGGCACGTCGATGACGGTGGTCGGAGACCTTGCCCAGACGGGCGATCCGGCGGGAGCGGAGTCGTGGGAGCAGGTGCTGCGGCCGCACGTGGCGGACCGGTGGCGGGTGGCGGAGTTGAGTGTCAACTACCGGACGCCGACGGAGATCATGGCGGCTGCGAACGAGTTGCTGGCCGCGGGGCAGCTGCGGCCCCGGTCAGTGCGGGCAGCGGGAGAATCGCCGTGGCGGGTACGGAGCACGCTTGCCGACTTGGCGCGGGTCGTCGGCGGGATTGCCGAGGAGCACCGTGGCGGGCAGTTCGCGGTCATCGCTCCGCCGGGGCGGCTGGCGTCGTTGCGCGAAAGCGGCACGACGACGGTGCTGACACCCGCGGAAGCGAAGGGGCTGGAGTTCGATTCAGTGCTGATCGTCGACCCGGCCCGAATCCTCGAAGCTCCGCGCGGGCGCAACGACCTCTACGTCGCGATGACGCGCGCGACCCGGCGGCTGGGGATCGTCCATCTTGGACCGGTGCCGGACGAGCTCGCCCCGCTTGAGCAACGGTGAACCAGTCAGGATTCGAGTTCCTGCAGCGCGCGGGCCAGTCGTTTGATCATGGACCGTCCCGCGTCGACCTGGAGCCGGGCGAATTCGTAGCCGAGGACGCCTTCGCCCGCGACGCCGATCCGGCCCCGGAGCGCCTGTGCCACGCCGGAGTTCAGTTCGGGTTCCGAGACCCAGGCGAGCTGGTCGAGCGTCCACGACCGCAGCGGCTTGCCCGGGGCGGCCCGGACGATGCCGCCGACGGTGAACAGCGCGACGCGGTGCGAGGTGAGCGAGAAGACGAACCGGCCCGGGGTCGAGATCGGCACTTGAGGGGCTTCGGTCTGCCCGCGACGCGCGGCGAGCGCCATCCCGGCCGCGCCGGCGAGGCCCGCGATGCCCGCCGCGCCGGCGACCATCGTCTTGCGCACGCCGCCGGTGCGGAACGCGACAAGTGCGTCCAGCACGCGCTCCCCCGGCGCGAGTTCTCCGGCGAGCCGGCTCTCGACCTTTTCCCGCAGCGTCACGATCCGCAGCCTTTCCCGATTAGCCAACCGCGGTCCTCGACCGGGCGGTTCTCGGAGGCTATGCGTGCCGGAAGCCTGCGGGTGACGGGATTTCCTCCGACAGACACCCGGAAACTCAGCTCTGCCGTGCGGCCTGGGCGCGTTCGCGGGCTTCGAGGATTTCGGGGACGTGGCTTTCGGCCCATTCGCGGACCGCGCGCAGCGGCACCAGCAGGGACTGGCCGAGGTCGGTGAGCCCGTACTCCACGCGCGGCGGCTGTTCCGCGTACTCGACGCGGACGAGCAGGCCGTCCTCCTCCATCGCGCGCAGCGTTTCGGTGAGCACCTTCGGGGTGACGCCCTGGATCCGGTCGACCAGCGCGGTGAAGCGCATCGGCCCGTGCTCCAGCGCGTTGACCACGAAGACCGTCCACCGCGCCCCGATCCGGTGCAGCACCACCCGGGACGGGCAGCGGGCGGACATGACGTTGTAGCGCACGGCGATTCCTCCGGTTCCGGTTACGTTGAAGTACCTGGTTACTTTTCCATAGCCTACTTCGGCCACGGCGAACCGACGGAACGGAGAAGGACCATGAACAACCGGCTGGCCGGACAGACAGTGCTGGTGCTGGGCGGACGGCATCTGGGCACGGCGATCGCCGACGCCGCCACCGCCGAGGGTGCGAAGGTGCACGTCGCGTCCCATCGGCCCGGCGGACTGCACATCGACCTGCGCGACGAGGCGACCATCGCGGCCGCGGCGGACGAACTCGGGCCGGTCGATCACGTCGTCAACACCGCGGCGGCGCCTCACGCGGTGCCGGTCCGCGAACTCGATCGGGACGAGACCGTCGACGCCTTCGCGGCCAAGGTCATCGGCCCCTTGCTGCTCGCGAAACACTTCACGATCCGACGGTCGCTGCTGCTGTTTTCCGGGCAGGTCGGCTGGCGTCCGGCGCGCGGAAGCGTCGTGACCGGCGTGACCAACGGGGCGGCCGCCTTCGCCGCGCAACACCTTGCTGCCGAACTCGCGCCGGTCCGGGTCAACGCGTTGTCGCCGGGGATCATCGACTCCGGTGTCTGGGACGGAAAACCGGATGTCCTCGCGAACGCCGCGAAGCGAACCCTCGTCGGGCGCACCGGCACCGTCGCCGACGTGACCGACACGGTGCTGTGGATGCTGCAGGCCGAATTCCTCACCGGCGAAACCATCCACCTCGAAGGCGGACGGCCCTGAAACCGGTGCCGGCAGGAGGAAACCCTGCCGGCACCGGCGGTCTCACCGATGCTGCGCGAACGGAGCCAACGGGTTCCACAAGCCGTCGCACCGGTGCTGGCGCGGGATCTCAGTGGTGAGCTGGCTGTCCCCCGCCGCGTTGAGGGACATGACGACCGGGTTGCGCTCGGTGAAGGGATCCCACTGCGGAGTTCCGTCCACGGTGGGGTTTCCGGTGCGCGCGAACCCGGTCCACTGCGCCACCAGCTGGGCGGAGAGCACCTTCTGGTTGGGGTTGAGCTGAACTCCCGGCGGCGGCGTCAGCAGCATCCCCTCGGAGACGTGGTACGCGCCGTTCGGTTTGGTGGGCTCCAGGAAGAACGCGGGCGGCACGTCGGTGTCGTCCATTTCGTAGGCATACACCGGAATATGCCGGGACAGCCGCTCGTCGTTCAGCAGCGCGGGGCAGACCGAATTGGAGTCGGCCACGATGGTCCGGAAGGCAAGGAACGGCGCGGGATTGGGGAATCGCTTCAGCGGATAGCTTTCGCTGACTTCCTTCGCGTGCTCGCCGTACTGCTGCGCCACCATTTTCCGGTAGTCCTCCGGAGTGGAGGCGGACGGCAGCTGGACCTCGTCGCGGGCCACGCCGTGCATCAGCGCGACCTTGTTGACCCGTCCCTTGGCGAACGCCTCGCCCGGCGACATCGGCAGCGTGGTCCCGTTCACGATCGGCGCGACCGTGCCGCTGTCCGGTTTCATCCCGTTGCCCGCCTGCTTCAGCAAGGTCGCCACGGGCACCTTGCGCAAGCACTCCCCGGCATTCGACTCGCACCCCAGCGCTTTGGCGAACCGCGCGCCCGCCTGCTGGGCCTCCTCCTCGTCGGGAAGATCGGCCTTGCAGTCCTGCGCCTGCCACTGGATGTCCTCGCCCAGCAACGAGTTGTACTCGCCGTTCTGCGCGATGCCGCGCTGGAACAATCCCGCCGCGGTGGGCGAAACGGTGTGGTCGCAGACGCTCGAACCGCCCGCGGACGCCCCGTAGATCGTGACGTTGTGCGGGTCCCCGCCGAACTTCGCGATGTTGCGCTGCACCCAGCGCAGCGCCGCCTGCTGGTCCTGCAGCCCGTAATCGCCCGCGTGCTCGCCGTACGCCGCGTGCGCGAGGAACCCGAAAATCCCGAGCCGGTAGTTGACCTCGACGCTGATCACGCGGCCCTCGGTCACGAGCCGGCTCGCGTCCTGTGCCTGCAGGATCAGAAATCCGCCGCCGTGGAATTGCACCATGACCGGCAGCTTCTCGTGCCCCGGGTCGGCGGGCACGCGGACGTTCAGGTTCAGGCAGTCCTCGGTCTCCGATCCGGGGCCGAGCCCGGCCAGTTGCGGGCACGCGTTGCCGGGCGCGGTCGCGGGGAACGGCTCGGTCCATTTCGCCGGACGCTGCGGCGGCGCCCAGCGCAGATCGCCGACCGGCGGCGCGCCGAACCGGATCCCTTCCCACGACCGGACATCCGGGCCAGCGATCCCGCACACCGGGCCGTCGTCGGTGGTCACCGTCGTGTCCGGCGAGCACGCCGGCGGAGGTGCCGCCGCGGCCCGCTCGCCGGCCATGGACGCCGAACCGGCCAGCGACGCCGCCGCCAGCGCGACGGCCGCCAGCGCGACGCCTGCCTTCCCGTCAAGTCTCATCCGTCCTCCTTCGCTCCCGCCTCGCCAGGAGAGCCGGACGGACAGGCGCGGGACACGACGAGCGGCATCCACGCACCGACCAGGCGGCCTGCCGGCATGGGCTCGACATCACCGGCGGCCTTTTCCCGGCCGCCGCCACGAGAACGGCACGGACCGCTCGTTCCCGCCTGACTCCAGTCTGGGCGCGGCGGGAAACGGCACAACCTCCGTTCGGTCGCGCCGGAACTGTCAAATTCCCGGGCAGAATGGTCTTTGTCAGGGATCGGATTCGCTCCGCCGGACCGGCCGCGACGGGTTGGTCGGCGAATGCGGTTCATTCTTCGGCGCAGTGGAACGGAATCCGCGGGAAACGCGGACGGAACACCGCCTTCTCCGGGGAGCGGCGGGGTCAGCAGGATTGCCCGCCTGGCAAGCACGGCAGCGGGCACCGTGTCGAACAGCCTGGCGGACGAACTCGGGCAGCAATCGGCAGGATCGACGCGCGAGGAATCGGGAACGAGCGCGGTCATCCCGGCCGCGGCGGGTGACGCTCAGCTCGCGTCGCCGAGCACCCGCTCCGGCCGCAGTTCGCCGCGCACGACCGCCCCGGCCGATGCGCTGAGCCGTTCGTTGCGCGCGCGGCTGTAGGCGCGCAGCCGGTCGAACGCCGTGTCCATTTCCAGCCCGCCGGCATGCGCCAGCACGCCCTTCGCCTGTTCGATGACGACCCGGCTGTTGAGCGCGTGCTGCAACTGCTCGGCGAGCAGTTCCCCGCGCCGGATCGCGCGTTCTTGCAGAATCCCGATGGTCGCGACGTCCGCCAGCGCGCGGGCCACGTTCAGCGCGGGCCCGCTCACCGGGTCCGGGCCCTGTCCGAACAGATTCAGCGTGCCGATCACCTGCTTGCGCAATCGCAACGGAAGCGCTTGTACGGACCGGAATCCCGCCGTCGTCGCCTGCTCCGCGAAGCGCGGCCATTTCGCGGCCTCCGCGGCGATGTCCTCGACGCGCACTGGTTCGCCGCTGCGGTAGGCGTCCAGGCACGGCCCCGGCTCGGCCCGCAGCAGCTCGCGGATCGGGGCACTCTCGTCCGGAGCGATCGTCTCCAGTCCGCCGCGCTGATCGGCGAGCAGCAGCCCGGCGGCCGATGCTCCGAGCAGCGTGACGCAGTAGTTCGCGAGCCGGTGCAGCAGGTCCGTCGCGTCGTATTCGTCGGCCAGTGTGTCGGCCATGTCCACGAACGCGCGCAGCAACTCGTGGTCGCCGGAGGACGCGGCCGTGTCGGTCATGTTTTCTCCTTTCTGGGCCGCAGCGGAAACGCGAATATGCCAACGGCATTGCGCCTTTTCGGACGGCTTCGCCACCCTACTCCCGGCTCGGCCCGCCGTCGCGGCGGCCTCAACCAGTTTCCCCGCCGCACCAAGCGGAGTCCACAATGGACAACCAGGAAATCGGCCCCGCGCTGGGAATTCATAGGTCCACAGTGGACTGCCGAACGCCCGGAGCGCCGGATTTCTCACCAACCTGCAGAGTCGCGCGGCGGACGGCCAGGTCAGCGCAGCGGAGCCGACCAGTCCAGCCGCACCCCGCCGCCCGCGCTCGTTCCGAGCGTGAACTCCCCGCCCGCCGACTCCGCGCGTTCCCGCAGATTCCCCAGTCCGCTCGGCGAAACCCCCTCCGGCAGCCCGGTTCCGTCGTCGGTCACCGAAATCCGCACCATTTCGTCCCGCACCGCGACGGAAACCGACAGCGCCGAAGCGCCAGCGTGCCGGACCGCGTTGCTGACCGCCTCCCGCACCACCGCTTCCACGTGCTCGGCCAGCTGGGCGGGCACCGCGTCGAGCGGGCCCGCCATGCTGACCGCCGGGTGCAGCGGCGCGTCGTCGGTCAGTTCCGCGATCGCGTCGTGCAACCGGTTCCGCAACCGCGTCTCCCCCGCCGCGCCGCCGTGCAGGTCGAAAATCGCCGTCCGGATCTCGCGCACGATCTCGTGCATCTGGTCGATGCTCTCCTGCAACCGCCGCTGCAGCTCCGGCGCTTTCGTCCGCCGCTGCGTGCTCTGCATCGCCAGCCCCACCGCGAACAGCCGCTGAATCACATGGTCGTGCAGATCCCGGGCGATCCGGTCCCGATCCGACAGCACGTCGCGCTCCCGCGCCGCCCGCTGCTGCGCCGCCAGCTGCAACGCCAGCGCCGCCTGGTCCGCGAACGACGCGAGCACCGGCAGTTGCGCCGTCTCGAACAACGCCGAACCCGGATCCCGCAACGCGATCAACACCCCCGACGTGTGGTCGCCCGCCCGCAACGGCACCACCAGCGCGGGACCGCGACCGCGGTCGGGCAGCAGCGCCAGCTCTGCCATCCGGCGCGGCGTACGGTCCCGGAACACCGCCCCCGGCACCGTCCCCTCGACCGACATCCGCAGTCCCATCAGGTCGGTGGCGTCGCCGCCCGCGCACACTGTCACGGTCAGCTCCGCGGGATCGGTGTCCCGTTCCTCGTCGACATCGAGCCGGCCCGTGCCCGGCAACGCGAGCATCGTGACGTCCGAACCGGTCAGCTCCAGCGCACGGCCCGCGATCAGCTCCAGCGCGTCGACCGGATCCGTCCCGCCCAGCAGTTCCGTGGTCACCTCGCTGGTCGCGCCGAGCCACCGCTGCCGCAACCGCGTCTGCTCGTACAGGTGCGCGTTCTCGATCGCGATCCCCGCCGCCGCGGCCAGCGCCTGCACGATCACCTCGTCGTCGTCGGTGAACTCCGCCCCGTCTTTCTTCTCGGTGAGGTAGAGATTCCCGAAGACTTCCTCGCGGACCCGCACCGGAACCCCGAGGAACGAGTGCATCGGCGGATGGTTCGCCGGGAACCCCACCGACGCCGGATGCGCCGAAATCTCCGTCAGCCGCAACGGCTTCGCGTCGTCGATCACCAGCCCCAGCAGTCCGTGCCCCTCCGGAAGATGCCCGATCCGCTGCCGGGTCTCCGCGTCGATGCCGAGGTACACGAACTCGGCCAGCGTGCCGTCGTCGCCCAGCACGCCCAGCGCGCCGTAATGGGCCTCGCCGAGTTCCACCGCGGCCTGCACGATCCGGCGCAGCGTCGCGTCCAGCTCCAGTCCCGACGCGACCGCCAGCACCGCCTCGAGCAGGCCGTCCATTTTGTCCCGGGTGCCGATCAACAGCTCGATCCGCTCCTGCAGATCGCGCAGCGTCTCCCGCAGCCGCAGCTGCGACAGGGTTCCCGACAGCTTCCGGGGCGTTTCCGGCATCAGACCTGCTTTCGGCGCTCGGCGTCCTCAGACAGATGACTTTCGCCCCTGTGCGCCCCCGTCCGGCGGACGCATGCTGAAGCGACTACGCACGACACAGTGTCCCGCGTTTCGCGGTCCCGGGGAGAAGGATGACCCTTCAGGTGGCGCCGTCCGGCCTGCTCAGCGCCGAACAGGTGGCGTCGGTGCTGCTCAGCGCCATCCTCGCGCCGTCGACGCACAACACCCAGCCCTGGCTGTTCAGCGTCCGCCCGACCGGCATCGAGGTGCACGCCGACCCCGACCGCGCCCTGTCCGTCGCCGACCCCGACCGGCGCGAGCTGCTGCTTTCCTGCGGAGCCGCGCTGTTCAACCTGCGCGCCGCGATCCACGCGACCGGAGTCCAGCCCGCCACCAGCTACTTCCCCCGGCGCGGCAATCCCGACCTGCTCGCCCTCGTGCGCCCGAGGGCCGTCGCCGCGACCGACCGGAAGCTCGATTCCCTGGCCGAAGCCATCCCGTTCCGGCACACGAACCGCACGCCGTTCACCGCCAAACCCGTTCCGGCCGGAGCGCTGGGCACCCTGCGGCACGCGGCCGAGGTCGAGCACGCCTGGCTGCCGCGGCTCGACGAGGACCAGCTCGCCGGGCTCAAGGAGCTGATCCGCGAAAGCCACCGGCTCCAGACCGAGGACCCGGCGTTCCGGTCCGAATGGCAGCGCTGGACCGGACGCGGGCGCGACCGGCGCGACGGCGTGCCGTTCGCCGCCGGAGGGGCCGTCACCGCGGACGACACCTGGGTCCTGCGCGATTACGGCGGCGGTTCGCGCGCACCGGGCGCCGCGCCGCTGGTCGTCGTGGTCGGGACGTTCGCCGACCTGGCGATCGACCGGCTCCGCGCCGGGCAAGCCATGCAACGCGTCCTGCTCACCGCCACCGCGCTCGGGATCGACGCCTCGTTCATCTCCCAGCCGGTCGAAGTGCCCGCGATCCGCGCCCGCCTCCGCGACCTGCTCGGCGGCGGGCTCTGGCCGCAGATCGTGCTCCGCCTCGGTTACGGCGCGCCCGTCCCGCGAACCCCGCGCCGGGCGCTGGAAGACGTCCTCGTCACTCCCTCCCGGCTCAACGTCTAACCGCCCGGCCGATGCGGGCGGCCCCGCAACTCCGTCGCCAGCACCGCCGCCTGCGTGCGCCGCTCCATCCCGAGCTTCGTCAGCAATCGAGACACGTAGTTCTTCACCGTTTTCTCCGCCAGGAACATCCGCTCGGAGATCTGCCGGTTCGTCAGCCCCTCCCCGATCAGCGCGAGCAGTGTGCGTTCCTGTTCGGACAGTCGCGACAGCGGCCCCCGCTGTTTTTCCGCGCTGTCGCGCAGTTTCGCCATCAGCGCGGCCGCCGCATGCGCGTCCAGCAGCGACTTGCCCGCTCCGACGTCCCGGACCGCCGAGATCAGGTCGAGGCCCTTGATGTCCTTGATGACGTACCCGGCGGCACCGGCCAGCACGGCGTCGAGCATCGCCTGCTCGTCGGTGTAGGACGTGAGCATCAGGCATTTGAGGTCCGGCGAGGTCGACCGCAGCTCGCGGGCCAGTTCGATGCCGTTGCCGTCGGGCAGCCGCACGTCGAGCACCGCGACGTCCGGCCGCAGCGCCGGGATCCGGGCCAGGGCCTGCGCGACGTCGCCCGCCTGGCCGACCACGGCGATCTCCGGGTCCTCCTCCAGCAGGTCGGCGACCCCGCGCCGGACCACCTCGTGATCGTCCACCAGGAAAACCCGCAGCATCGGTCCTTCTCCCACATCGGGTCCGTTCGTGCGTCGAGAGTACGGCGCGCCGGCGCGCTCCGGCGGTACCGAAAGTCCTCAATCACCGGCAGGCGACCGCGTTTTCACCGGCACGGACCAGCTCAGCCGCGAACCGCCCGCCACGGTCAGGGTCCCGCCGCGGCGGCTCGCCCGCTCCGCCAGCGCGGCCAGGCCGGGTGCGGCGGACACCGCGACGTCGCCCGCGCCCTCGTACCGGACGGTGACCGTCGTCTGCGCCGGTTCCGCCTGGATCTCGACCTCCACCGCTTCGGCCGAGGTGTGCTGGGCAATCAGCCGCAGCGCGTCGGACAGCAGCGGCACCACGACGTCCGCGTGCACCGCGTCGAGCTTCCCGGTCAGCTGCGTGGACACCGCCAGCCCCCATTCCTCGCGGGCCCGCGCCAGCACGCGCAGCACCTGGTCGCGGACCGGTTCCGGAGCGGGCGGCAGGACGTCGTCGAGGCGGAACACGGTCTGTTGCACGTGGTTGATCACGTCGTCCAGGTCGGCGATCGTCTCGCGCAGCCGGGTCGCGACCACCGCCGATTTGGCGAGCCCGGCCGTGGTCTGCAGCGACAGCGCGGTGGCGTAGAGCCGGTTCAGGATCTCGCTGTGCAGCCGCGCGGCGATCCGGTCGCGTTCGTCGTGCAGCGCGGCGTCCTCACGCTCGGCCCGCGCCCGCGCCAGTTCGAGCGCCACCGCTGCCTGGTCGGCGAACCAGGCCGCGATCTCCAGGTCGTCGGAGGTGAACGCCGGGCGGCCGGCCAGCCGCGAGACGGTCAGCACCCCGGCCACCGTCCCGTTCCCGGCGAGCGGAACCAGCATCACCGAATCGAGATTCAAGCTCAGCACGGACGGCGCCGAGAGCTGGGACAGCTCGTCCGGCCATGACGCGATCCTCGGCTCGCCGCGGGCGAACACCGTGCCGGCCACAGTGGACTCGGTGAGCAGTTCCCGCCCGGCCAGCTGCTCCGCGCCCGCCCCGACCGCGCGTTCGACGAAGAGGTAGCCCTCCCGTTCCGCCGGGCGGGTCACCGAAACCAGGTCCGCGGACGCGAGCGCCCGCGCGTAATCCACGACGCGGCCCAGCGGATCGCCGAGATCCGCCGACAGCAGTTCCCGGGTCACCGCGGCGGACGCGCGCAGCCATTCCTGCTGGTTGCGCGCGGTCTCGTACAGCCGCGCGTTCTCGATCGCACTGCCCGCCGCCGCGGCGAGCGCGAGCGCCAGCTGCTCGTCCTCCTCGGTGAACCGGCCCTGTTCGGAGTCGGCGAGGTAGAGGTCGCCGAAAACCTCGCCGCGCACCCGGACCGGGACGCCGAGGAAGCTCGTCATCGGCGGATGCCCCTCGGGGAACCCGGTCGACCGGGGATCGTCCTGCAGCCGGTCCAGCCGCACCGGGCGCGAGTCCTCGACCACCACGCCGAGCAGGCCCTTGCCCTCGGGCAGCCGGCCGATCCGCGCGACCGACTCGGGATCCATCCCGGTGTGCACGAACTCGGTCAGCCGCCCGTCCGGCCCGATCACGCCCAGCGCCGCGTACCGCGCCCCGACCAGTTCGCACGCGGACTCCACGAGACGGCGCAGCAGCGCGGGCAGCGCGAGGCTGCCGGTGATGGACTGGGTCGCGCGCAGCAGCCCGCGCAGCCTGCCCTGCGTGCTGATGACCTCCTGGGCGCGTTCCACCAGCTCGCCGAGAAGCTGGTCCAGCTCCATCCTCGGCTGATCGGGGAACGTCAGCCGCTCGTGTTCGGGTGTGTCCCGCTGGTTCACCGCGGCTCCTGCCCGTCCGGCCCCCGCGTCCCGTCCGCGGCGCCACTGGGAATTCAGTCTCGCGGCTCGTGCGACGGGCCGTCAAGCACGCGAAAAAGGGCGCCGCCGCGATTTTCGGCGTTGCCCGGGAAAACGGGCGTTCCGGACGGTCTCGCTGCGAGGGAATCGCAACGGAAAAGCGATACTCGCGGGGTTGGTCCGCTCGTTGCCTTTCCCTTGGCTGTCCGGCGGAATCGGGTGCCGCGCCGCTAGGCCGAGCGGCGCGGGCGGGCTGGCGCGAAGATCAGCGGAATGGTTCTTCCGGCGGAATTCCTGATCATCGGACACGGGATTTCCGGGTGCTCCGGACGGGCTTTCCGGTTTGTTGTCCTTTCGCCAGATATTCGCGGGAACGGTCAGCGCCGTGCTTCCGGGCACGCGGAGTGGCGGATCAGCTTCCGGCCGTGCTTCGCCTGCCAGCCGTCGAGCAGCCGTTCCCCGACCGGCTGGCGGCAAGTTTCCCATTCCGGCACCGGACGTGGGGTGCGCTCGATCGCGCCGCGAACGACGTCGGCCCAGGCGTGCACCGCGACCAGCGGACCGCCGCCAGCGAGGCCTCCGGCTCGTCGACCCCGACGAGCACCGCGCTGTCAGGCTTGGTCCGCTGTCCGAAATCGACAGCGGCCGGACCGGGGTACAACCGTCCACAGAGGACTCGTCAACGGGCGACCGCGACCGGGCAGGACGCGTGGGCGAGCAGCCAATACCCCGTCGAACCGAGCAGACCGCCCGCCAGTGGGCCGCTCGCTCGGGCTCCGGCGACGATCAGCTGTGCCCCGGCGGAAATCCCGGGCAGCGCCCGCGCCGCTGAGCGCACCCGGACGACGTGCATGCGCACCGGCACGACCGGATGTTTGCGGGACCACGCGGCCACCTGTTCCCGCAGCCCGCCTTCCCGGCCGTCGTGCCATGCGTGGACCGCTTCGATTCCGGTGCCGCGCGAAACCGCGGCGTCGAAGGCGAAAGCGAGTGCGCGCTCACCGCCGTCGGAGTCGTCGAGGCCGACCACCACCGGTCCGTCCGCCGCCGCGCTGCCCCGGATGACCACCACCGGACAGCGCGCGGACGCGGCTGCCCGCAGGGCCACCGACCCGATCGCTCCTCCGCGCGCCCCGCCGAGCCCGTGCGCGCCCAGCGCGAGCAGTCCGGCTTCGTCGGACAGCGCGGCCAGCAATTCGGCCGCCGTCCCCAGCCGGACGCACATGCGCACCGGAACCGCGGGCGCGGCCTGCCGGGCAGTCTCCGCCGCCTGCCGCAGCAACCGGCGCGCGGGTTCCATCAGGAGTTCGGCGTCGCCGGGCGGTTTGCCGTGCGGCAGCAGGTCCGGGTCGTCGCACAGTTCGGCGTGGAACGCGACCAGACCGGTGCCGCGCCGCCCGGCCTCGACCGCCGCCCAGCGGACCGCCGCGAGCGCCGCCGTCGAGCCGTCGACGCCGACGACCACCGGTCGCCTCACCGTCCTGGCTCCCGGTTCTCCTTCTCCCGTGTTCGCGGGCAGATCGCGGCACCGTGCTTGCCGCGTCCGGTGGGCGACCGGCGGGCAGCCCCTGGCAACGAGGCCCTCCGCTCCTCCATCACATGCCTCCTCCGTCCGGTTCCTCGCCGCCGACGCTAGGCCGCCGCGCCCCGGCGCCACTGCGGGCGGACGTCCGCGACGCAGGAGACTTTGGTCCCGGCGCGAAAGGCGCTGCGGCCCTCCGCGCGGGTTCGGCACGCTGACAGCGACTGCGCTGATCAGGCGACCTCGCAACGAAAGCGCCTGTCTCGAAGGGGAACGCTCCGCGCGAGACCTGATCAGCAAAGGCCGGAGCGGAAGTGCGCACGGCACAGCGGGATTGCCGGACTGTTCCGCCTTCTCCGGCAGCAGGCAAGGCAGAGCGGCACCGGAGCGAAATTGCGCCGTTCCCCGGGAAACGTTCCGCCTTCCGGACGCCTCCGACAGCCGGGCTATTCCACCGGACGGCCGGATTTCGCGCTCCGCCAATCAGCCGCCACCGTTTCGCGGAGGATGCGTTGCGCGGTCATCCGGGTCGCCTGCAGCGACGAATGCGCTTCCCGTGAATTGAACACCCGGCGCGGTGCCGCCACGCTCAGCGCGGCGACGGCCGTCCCTGTCACGTTGAACACCGGGACCGCCGCGGCGAGCAGCGCGCCGGGAACGCGCGGGTTGAACGACACCTCGCGCTGCCTGATCTCGCGCAGTTCCGCGCTCAGCCACGCCGGGAGACCGCCGCCGTTCTCGTCCTCGCCGCGGTAGCCCGCGAAGACCGCGAACCGCGCCGCGAGACCCGGGTCGAACGCCATCAGCACGCGTCCCGCCGCGCTTCCGGCGAGCTGCGAATCGTTTTCGATGCGCTCGGCCAGCGAGCAATAGCCGCTGCTGTAGATCAAATGCACGAAATCGACGACATTTCCGCTGGCCACGCCGAGCCCGACCAGGTAGCCGGTGCGCCAGTGGATGTCGATCAGGGACGGGAGAATGCCTCGGCGCAGCCGTTGCAGTTCCTGTGTCGAACCAGGTCTGGCGAGACGGCACACGGCTTCCCCGTGCCGGTAATGGTATCCCGCCCGCACGACCATTCCGTATCCCTGCATCTCGGCGAGAAGCCGGTGCACCGTGCTTTTCGGCAGCCGCGTCGACCGCGAAATCTCGCTCAGCGTTTCGATCCCTCCCGAATCCCGGATAGCGCCCAGGATCGAAAGCGCCCGGGGAATCGGCCTGCGCGGCACCACGCTCGGGCAAGCCCACCGCCCGTTGTCGTCGCTCATAGTCACGACCGAAACCTCCACCGAATCCGCGAAAATCCCTCTCGTGCCCGCGCGGAGTCTCCTTCCCGCGCGCGCCGGGCGAGGCCGCGCGACCGCCGCCCCGCGCGGCCCTCGCGCCTCCGCCGTTCCCGGGCGGCGCCGCGCCTCGCCGCCGCCCGATTCGTTCGCCACCCACGTCTTTCCCGAGACAGTCCTGCTCTCGCGCCTTCATGCTTGCCCAGTGCCGCGTCCGGCACAACCGGACGCACCCGTTCACTGAAAGAGATCGCCCCAGTGGCGCAGCGCGCTGGCCCGCCCGCCTCGTCGTGCGACAAGTCCGTCCCCGGAACCGGTCGCGGCCGGTCACGCTGCGTCGCCGTCCCGGGTTTCCGCGCCGTCGTGGTCGCACGCCGTGACAATTGCTTCCCACCGCTTTTCGTCCGTCGGAGAACCAGGGCGAAAGACCGCGCGGAAATCCCGGCGAACAATCGGCCAGGGCCGAGAATATTCCCGGCAGTCCCGCGTTTCCGCCGGAGCGCGTCGGCGGACTCCGGGCAGCGCCGCCGTCGCCCGCGACCCGGGAGCCCGCGGTCGGCGGGCGGCGCCAGTTCCGGAGCGACGATCGACCGGACCGGCCACGACGGCGAGGGTGGCGCCGTCCGTGCCGGTCGCGGGAGAACCGGCCGATCCCGTTTCGGGCGACCGCCGCTCCTCCGCCGGACGACAATACCAGCACTCAGTAGCCAGTGAGCGACTAAACGTGGACGCAGAGCAATGTTCCAGACCGCGGAACAGGGTCTTGACGCACCGTCGGGTTTCCGTTCCGGACCGGGAAGTGCGTTTCCCTCACGCAGCCGTCGCCCGGGCGGTCAGCCGCGCGCACACCCGCAGGATCGTCCGCCGGTCAACAACATGCCACGACCGCCCGGCAGCAAGCCGCCGAAGCTCCGCGTCCGGCTCAAAAGCCAGCGCCTTGCCCACGCACGAAAAGACTTCGGCGTCCGAGGCCGAATTCCCGATCGCCAGGGAGTTCTCCGCGTCGAATCCGGTCGCTTCGGCGAGACAGCGCACGAAGGCGAGTTTGCCGCCGGCCGCACCGGGAGCGGACAGCAGGCGTCCGGTGAACCGGCCGTCGGCTACCTCCACGACGGCACCGTGTCCGCCGGACAAGCCTAGGTCGAAAGCCGCCTCCTGGACCGGGAAATCGTGGTTGCCCGACAACAAATGGATCCGGCAGCCGCTCGCCCGCAGCAGGGAAAGCAGTTCCGGGACAAAGGAAAACAGCATGCCCCGGCGCGCCCGCCAGGTTTTCTCCGCCGCGAACCGGGCCTGTGCGACCGACGCGCCTTTCAACGCGAGCGCGTACAGCCGGTAGATCTCGTCCAGGAGCCCCGGCGGCGCTTTCTCCGCGGCCGCGTACTGCGCGATGGCTTCCAGGCAGGACAAGCCCGCTTGCCGGTCGCAGGCGCCGTCGTCGAGGAGGGCCCGCAGGTAATGCCGCGAAGTGTGCCCGGGCAGCAGGGTCCCGTCCAAGTCCAGAATGGCGTATTTCGCCGCGGGGTTCCTGCCGCACCGATTCTTCGCAGCCACGAAAACAGTCCTTCCGCGCGCGCGTTCACCGATTGTCCGGGCTGACGGTACAACGGCGCGCGTCCGGGCAGCGCAGCTTGTTCCACGGCCCGGGACACCCCGGCCCGCGACGAGCGTCAGCTGATCAACCGGCGGGCGATCCCGGCGCGGGTGGTCAGGTCGAGTTTGTTCAGCACCCGCGCCACATGTGCGTCCACGGTGCGCGGGCTCAAGAACAGCTCGGCCGCGATTTCCTTCGTCGTCAACCCGCGCACCACCATTTCCGCCACTTGCCGTTCCCGCCGCGAAAGCGCCCGACCGCCCGGCGGCGACTCCAGTTTTCGCCGTCCGGCCAATCGTCGCTGCACTTTTGTCGTCTCACGCAGCAACGCGCTCGCCCCCGCGCTCTGGAACACCTCCCGCGCCTCGCCGATCCGCTGCGTCGCGGCGTCGAAGTTTCCCTGTCGTCCCAGCACTTCCGCGACCAACAGCACTGCCCGACCGCGATGCAGCACCATCGCCGCCCGGCCGAACGCGACGGCCGCTGCGGAAGCGTCCGTCAACGCGGCAGCTAGCTCGTTCTCGGTCGCTGCCACCGTCGCGCGCATCAGCAACGCGAGGCCGAGGTCGCTCTTCAATCCAGTGGCCGCAGCCCGTTCCATTGCCTCAGCCGCTCGTCGGCGCGCCTCCGCAGCCGCGCCCTCCGCGAGGGCGACCCGGCAATCCTGCGACAATCTGGCTACCAGCAACGGATTCGCTGTCCGCTCCGCCGGCTGCTCGACCGCGCCGGGGAACATGCCCAGTTCGAGACCCGCCTCGGTGAGGATGTGCTCCACCGTCCGCCGCCACCACGCGACCGTCGGCCGCGGCATTTTCTCCACCGTGCGCCATTGTTGCTCGGCCGCCGACCGGTCTCCGGTCGCGAGAAGCACCCGCAACTGGATCGCGGCGGCTATCGGCACGACGTCGTCATGGCCGAAGCGGGTCGCCGCGGTTTCGGCTTCGGCAGCGGCTTCCGCCGCCTCCGCAAGCCGCCCCAGTTTCCACAGCACGTAACCGCGCACCGAGTACAGGAACGGCAAGCCCTGCCTCAGCCCCGGCGTGCTCAGCTGCAACGCCCGGTCCAGCAGAGCGAGCGCGCGCCGGTCGTCGTCAAGGAAGCACGAGGCCCAGCACAGCGCGGGCACGGTGTAGAGGACCGAACGCAGTTCGCTGTCGTCGAGCAGGTCGAACCCGTCGGCGGCGGCCTGCTGGGCGTGCCGGGCCTCGGCAGTCCGCCCGGCGCAGGCCAGCCCGATGGCAGCGAGCGCCGCGATCGCGGCCTGCACCGCGGGCCCCGCGCTCGGATCCGCCGCCGTCCGACGGAGCCGCTGCTGCGCGCCGACAGCGTCGCCGTCCAGCAATTCCAGATGTGCCAGTTCAAGGTGGGCCCGCGCGTCAGCCTGGCCCGACGCGGCGATCGCAGCCTCGGCGATCGACCGCGCGCGGCGAGTGCGGCCGAGGGCGTGCTCGCACCGAGAAAGCAGCGCCAGCACCGGGGCCGACTCCGGCAACGCCACCAGCAACGCACGGGCGGCGGCCGGTTGCCCGGACGCCAGCAGCGCTTCGGCCCGGAGGACGGACAGACGGCAGTGCTCGTGCCCGCCGCGCATCCGTTCCGGCAGGTTCGCCACCGCCGCGCCGAGCCAGCGGGCGCACGCCGCGGGATCGGTGCCGAGCACCTCCTCCCCCGCCGACGCCAGTTCGCCGACCGCCACCAGATCGTGGCGGTACAAGGACTTCTCGAGGTGATACGCGCGCAAGGTGAGCGGCGCGTCAAGTTCGCGCAGGTAAGCCGCCGCCCGGTGGTGCGCGCCCGCCGCCCAGCCGCGTCCGGCGAGCCGCGCGGCGGCGGCGCGGACCAACGGGTGCCGGAACCGCAGCCCCGCGGCCCCGCCCGTCAGCACGCCCCGGCACAGCAGCCGTTCGATCGCGTAGCCGACCTCAGCCCGGGGCAGCACAGTCATCGCCTGGACCAGATCCGCGTCGAGGATCGCGCCGCCGCACGCTGCGGCTTGGACGACCAGCCGCTCAGCCTCCGGCAGCGCCGACACCTCGGCGAACAGCACCCGTTCCGCCGGCAGCATCGGCCGGTCTTCGGCCGCCGGGCTGTCGTCGTGGCCCGGCCACTCGTGCGGCGGCAAATCGGCCAGCAGCAACAGGTACAGCGGAATACGCTCGGCCGCGGCGGCGATCCGCGCCCGCTCAGCATCGTCGTGCCCTGGCAAGAGGCGAGCGACCTCGGCGTCGGTGAACGCGGGCAGCGTCACGTACCGGGCCGGGACGCACTCGGAATGCAGCAACCGGGTCAGCGCGGGCTGCCGCTGCCCGTCGCGGACCGACAGCACGAGCCGCCGGTCGTTCCCCGGTCTCGCGACCAGCGACATCAACAGCCGCAGCGAAGCTTCGTCGGCCCATTGCGCGTCGTCCACCACCACCAGCGATTCCGGACCGAGCGCCTGCGCCAGCCGGCGGGAGAACTCCGGCGCGCCCCCGGGCACCGCGCACACCGGATCCGGCGCCCGCCGGGCGACTTCGGCCAGCAGCCGGGTTTTCCCGATCCCCGGCCGTCCTTCCACCACGGTCACCGCGGCCGCGCGGTCCAGGCACGCGGCCAGTTCCGCCGCCCGGCCGACAAACTCCTTCTCGACCATGCTTCTCCCCCTTCGCCCGACCAGCGAATTGCGGTAATTCTACGGATGCTGGCACCCGATATCTTGCGGTTTATTTGAGCCCGGGACAAACCCCGGTAAATCTGCCGGGCAAGCGGGAACAGGTTAGTGCCCGCACCCCGGCCCGGGCTATCGGCCAACAGGGAGAACCTCGGCCGCGCGCCCGGCCGGTGACGAATCTCGCAGGAGGATCGGTGAGCAGCAGCGGACCTGGGCGTTTACCGCGACCGGGACGAAGGCCGGGCGGTCGATCGGACCGCCCCGGCGAAACGTTACCGAAATGGTCCGAACACTTTCCGCAGCCGACCGGACACGCGTTGCCCGCGATTACTCCGGAGTTCTTCCGGATCACCACTGGTGAGCACTCCCGGGGAAGTGCGGGCAATGCTGCTCCGATCGGCCGAATTGCGCGTCCGGCCGCGAATAACCGCTCAACGGAAAAGCGCTCCGAACGGCGACGGCACAATTGCCCTCACGCGGATCGGCGGCGGCCGGAATGAACGCCAAACGGGTTCTGGTGGCCGGGGCCGGGCTGGCCGGTTCGCTCGCCGCGATCCACTTCGCGCAGCTCGGGCACCAGGTGGAGATCCACGAGCGCAGGCCGGATCCGCGCGCGGCGGGCGCGGGCGCGGGCCGGTCGATCAACCTCGGCCTTTCCCAGCGCGGAATCCGGGCGCTGGACCAGGTCGGGCTGCTCGGCCCGGTGCTGGCCGCGGCCGCCCCGATGCGCGGGCGGGTGATCCACCAGCGCGACGGCGAGCTGGATTTCCAGCCCTACGGCAGCCACGAGGACCAGATCCTGCGCTCGGTGCTGCGCGACGACCTCAACCGCATCCTGCTCGCGAAAGCCTTGGAGTACCCGAACGTCCGCGCGCGCTTCGGAGTCACCCTCACCGATCTCGACCGCGGATCGGCGACCGCGGAACCCGTCTGCACTTTCGCCGGCGACAGTGGTCCATACCACGCCTCCGCGGACCTCGTCGTCGGCGCGGACGGCGCGTTCTCCGCCGTGCGCACCCGGCTGCTGCGCGGCCTGCCCGCCGACTTCCGGCAGCGCGTCCTGCCCTGGGGCTACAAGGAGTTCGCGATCGCCGCGGGCCCATCCGGCGCGATGCGCAGCAGTCCGGACGCCCTGCACGTCTGGCCGGGCGACGACGGGCTGATCGTCGCCCACCCCAATGTCAACGGTTCACTCACCGCGACCGTGTTCCTCCCGCTGTCCGGCGAGCAGAGCTTCGCCACGCTCACCACCGAGAAATCGGTGCGGGCGCTGTTCGACACCCGCTTCCCCGACGTGCGACGGCTGGTGCCCGACATCGTCGAGCAGTTCCTCTCGCATCCGACCGGACATCTGGTGACCGTCCGGAGTTCGCCGTGGCAGCACGAGGGCCGCGTGGTGCTGATCGGCGACGCCGCCCACGCCGTGTACCCCTTCTACGGCCAGGGCATGAACTCGGCGCTCGAGGACTGCGCGGTGCTGCGCGAATGCCTCGCCGACGACGACTGGGCCGAAGCCCTGCGCACCTTCGAACGACGCCGCAAACCGCACACCGACGTCCTCGCGGACCTTTCCGAGGAGAACTTCGACGAGCTGCGCTCCCGGGTCGCCTCGCCGCTGTTCCTGGCCCGCAAGAAGGCGGATCTGGTGCTCAGCCGCGCCTTCCCGAAACGCTGGATGCCGCTCTACACCATGGTTTCGCACACCACGATCCCGTACGCCGACGCCTTGCGCCGTGCCCGGCGCCAGCACGCCGCGCTGGCCTGGGGCACCGGTGCCGCGGCGCTCGCCCTCGCCTTGACCGGCGGCGCCCTCGCCCGCGGACGGGGCGCCGGACCGCACTCGCCTGGAGACCGAAGCTGATGCTCATCCATCCGACCGATCCCGGCCGCGTCCTGGTGGAGCGGCACGACCTCGACCCGCTCGCGCTGCCCGAACGCCTGCTGCGGTACGAGATCCACCTGCGGGCGATCTTCGACTGGGGCCGCGGCTACCTGTCCGGCCCGCATCCCGACCTCGGCCGCGCCGGCAACGTCTGCCCGTTCGCGCAGCCGTCGCTCGAGCGCGGCCGGTTCTACCTCGCCGTCGAACCGGGCGTCCCGGCGGCGGGCCCGCGGCTCACCGAAACCCTGCACCGCTACCGGGACTGGTTCCTCGAACTCGCGCCGCGCGGGCACCCGAGCGCGCAGCTGACCACGATCCTGCTGCTGTTCCCGGACGCGCCGCCGGACGACCGCTCCGGCGTGGTCGACACCGTGCAGCACGCGCTGAAGTCGGAGTACGTCGCCGAGGGCCTGATGATCGGCGAGTTCCACAACGGCCCGCCGGACAAGGGCGGGCTGTGGAATCCCGCGTTCCGCCCGCTGCGCAGCCCGGTGCCGATGCTGGTGGTGCGGCACATGGTGCCGACCGACTACCCGTTCCTGCGTGCCGATCCGGACCAGGCGCGCGCGTACCTGCGGCTGTTCGGCGACCAGGTGCCGGTCCAGCTGCGCGAACTGGTGGAGCACGACCGGCTGTCCCGCGAACTCGACGAAACCGAGGCCGACCAGGCCGGAATCGGGGCGCCGTGAACGTCTTCCCGTGCTCGCCCGGCCAGGAACGGCTGTGGTTCCTCGACCGGCTCGACCCCGGCTCGCCGGTCTACCACGTGCCCACCGTGCTGCGGCTTTCCGGACCGCTCGACGTCGAGGCCCTGCGCCGCGCTTTCGCCACGATCTCGGAGCGGCACGCCGCGCTGCGGACGGTTTTCCGGGAGAACGACGGTGTTCCCGAGCAGGTCGTCACTGAGAACGGCTTCTCGTTCGAGGTCCGCGCGGTCAGCGAGGACTCGCTCGAAAAGGCGGCCTCGGCGGAGATCCGCACCCCGTTCGACCTGACCGCCGGGCCGCTCGCCCGGGTCCTGCTCCTGCGCCAGGCCGAGGACCAGCACGTTCTGGTCATCACCCTGCACCACGCGATCGCCGACGGCTGGTCGGTCTCCCTGCTGCTCGACGAACTGGCGGAGAGCTACCGCGCCGAGCTGACCGGTGCGGAGCCGAACCTGCCGCCGCTGCCGATGCAGTACGCGGATTTCGTGCGATGGCAACGAGAACACCTCGACGACCCCGAAGGCGTCGAGGTGCTGCAGGAGTGGGCGGACCGGCTCCGCGGCGCGCCGGAGCTGATCACCCTGCCGACCGACCGTCCCCGGCCCGCCACCGCGACCTACGCGGGCGGCATCCACGAGTTCCAGTTCCCGCCCGCGCTCACCGAGGCCATCCGCACGCTCGCGGATACCGCTGGCGCAACCGTTTTCATGACCGTGCTGGCCGCTTACCACGCGCTTCTCGCCCGGTACAGCGGCCAGGACGACGTCGTGGTCGGCACTGTCGTCGGGCAACGCTCGCAGGTCGACACCGAGCGCCTGATCGGCTTCTTCGTCAACACCGTCCCGGTCCGGATCTCGACCGCCGACGACCCGACTTTCGCCGAGTTGCTCCTCGACGTTTGCGACACGTTGGTCGACGCGCTCGGCGGCGCCGAAATCCCGTTCGAGCGCGTGGTCGAGGCCGTCCGTCCGGAACGCAGCCTCGGGCATTCGCCGATCTACCAGGTCGGTTTCAACGGGCACGGCGACGGCGCGTTGCCGCAGCTGACCGGGCTGACCGTCACCGACTTCGCCGGTCCGCACACCGGCACCGCGAAGCTCGACCTGATGCTCGGCGTCCGCGACGAAGGCCACTGCCTGCACGGATACCTCGAATACCGCACCGACCTGTTCGACAAAGCCGCCATCGCCCGCTTCGCCGAGCACCTGTGCACCTTCCTCACGTCCGTAACCGCCGACCCCGCGCAGCCGATCGGCGCGGTCTCCCTGGTGGACAACGCACAACGCCGCGCGGCCCTCGACAGCGGCATCACGCGTCCGCTGCCCGCAGCCACCGCGCTGGACCTGATCGCGCCGCACGTCCGGGACCGCGGTTCAGCGGTGGCGATCGCCGGTTCGCTGACCTACCGCGAACTGGACGTCCGGGCGAACCGGCTCGCGCACGCCCTGCGCCGCCGCGGCGTCGGCCCGGACGTCCCGGTGGGGCTCTGCGTCCGCCGCTCCGCCGAGATGGTGGTCGCGCTGCTGGCGGTCTGGAAGGCCGGCGGCGCGTACGTCCCGCTCGATCCGGAATGGCCGCTGGAACGGCACGCTTACGTCGTCGAGGAGGCCGGCGTCCGGATCGCCGTCGTCGACCGCGAAACCGCCGGACGGCTGCCCCGGTTCGAGACCGTGCTGGACGTCGACCTGGACTACGCCGAGCCGGACACCGCGCCGGACGTGGCGCACGACCCGGCCGACCTGGCGTACCTCATCTACACCTCCGGCTCGACCGGACGGCCCAAAGGCGTCGCCGTGCCGCACCGCGGCGTGGTCAACCTGCTCACCGGCTTCGCCGACCGGCTCGGCGTGACCGAGGACGACGTCTGGGCGTCGGTCACCACGCTGGCGTTCGACATGTCGGTCCGGGAACTGCTGATCCCGCTGATCCGCGGCGGCACGGTCGCGGTGATCAGCACCGAAGACTCCGCCGAACCGGTCGCGCTGGCGCGGCGGCTGGCGGACTGCGGCGCGACGATCCTCCAGGCCACGCCGACGCGCTGGCGGATGCTGCTCGCGTCCGGCGGCGTGCCCGCGAACGTGCGCGAACGGCTGTGCGGCGGGGAGGCGCTCGACCGGGAACTCGTCGACGCGCTGTCCGACGGCCGAGTCTGGAATCTGTACGGCCCCACGGAAGTCACGATGATCGTCGCGGCGGGCACGGTGACCAGCGCCAGCCCGGTCGTGCCCTTGGGCCCGCCGCTGCCGAACACCCGGCTGCACGTGCTGGACGGCGGGCTGAACCCGGTCCCGCCCGGCGTCGCGGGCGAGATTTTCGTCGGCGGCGCGGGGATCAGCCGCGGTTACCGCAGCCGTCCCGGCCTGACCGCGGAACGGTTCGTGCCGGACCCGTTCGCCGCCGACGGAAGCCGCCTCTACGCCACCGGCGACCTCGCGCGACGGCGCGCCGACGGAACGCTCGAGTTCCTCGGCCGCACCGACCACCAGGTGAAAATCCGCGGCCTGCGCATCGAACTCGGCGAGATCGAAGCCCGGTTGCGGGCCGATCCGCAGGTCTCCGACGCCGTCGTGCTGGCCCGCCCGGCAGGCCCGGACGACGTGCGGCTGGTCGCCTACGTCGTGTCCGAGGACGCCGAATGGGCACCGCTGCGCGAACGGCTGTCCGGACAGCTTCCCGCGTACCTGGTGCCGCAGACCGCCGTGTTCCTCCCCGCGCTGCCGCTGACCAAGAACGGCAAGACCGACCGCACCGCGCTGCCGGAACCGGTTTGGGAGTCCCGCGAAACGGACCGGGTCGCGCCGCGCGACGCCGTCGAACGCGAACTGGCCAGGCTGTGGCGGGAGGTGCTCGCCGTCGAGGACCTCGGCGTGCACGACGATTTCTTCCACCTCGGCGGCCATTCGCTGCTCGCCGCGCGGCTGCTGGCGAAGGTGCGCGAGCACTTCCAGTCCAGCGTCGGCCTGCGGACGCTGTTCGCCGCTCGCACGATCGCCGCCTTCGCCGCGGCGCTGCGGGCGGCCGAGTCCGGACCCGGGGTCACCGACGAGATCGCGCTCCTGCGGGAACGGATCGCCGCACTGCCCGACGACGAGGTTCTCGCCCTCCTCCACGCCGATTCCCCTCCAGGAGCGCATCGATGACGCACGACGAGCGAGAGCGGCTGTTCCGGCTGCTGGCCGCGCGCGACGGCCTCGGCGCCGCGACCGGCTCGATCCCCCGCCGGACCGGCGACGCCCCGGTTCCGCTGCTGCCCGCGCAACGGCAGCTGTGGTTCCTGGACCGGCTCGGCGCGAGCGACGGCGTGTACACGATCTCCCAGTCCTGGCGGCTCACCGGCGCGCTCGACGTCGAGGCGCTGCGCCGGGCACTGGCCGCGGTCGTCGACCGGCACGACGCGCTGCGAGCCGGGTTCGCCGAAGCCGACGGCGAGCCGGTGCAGATCCCGGCACTGCCCGGAACCGCACCAGAACTGTCCTATGTGGACCTCCGCGGGGCGCCGGACGACGCGGATCAGGTGCTCGCCGCCGAACGAGCCCGGCCGTTCGACCTGACCAGCCCACCGCTGGTGCGCGGCCTGCTGGTCGCCCTCGCCGACGACGTGCACCTGTTCGTGCTGACGCTGCACCACATCGTCGCCGACGCCGCGTCCGTCGGGATCCTGCTGCGCGAACTGTCCGCGCTCTATCCGGCGAACGCTCCGGCCCTGCCCGCGCCGCCGGTGCGGTACGGCGACTACGCGGCGTGGCAAGCGACCAAACCGCTGGACGCGGGCGAGCAGTACTGGCGCGAACAACTTCGCGACGCCCCGGCGCTGCTGGAACTGCCGACCGACCGCCCGCGTCCGCCCGCCGAATCCTTCCGCGGCAACGGTCATTCCTTCCGCCTGTCCACCGACCTCACGGCCTTCTGCCACCGGCACGGCGTCACCGTCAACACCGTGCTGCTGGCCGCGTACGTGCTGCTGCTCGCCCGGCACGCCGGTCAGGACGACGTGGTGGTCGGCATGCCGATGCGCGACGAGACGGTGCCGGGGATCGAACAGTGCGTCGGGATGTTCGCCAACACCGTCGCCGTCCGGACCCGGCTGACCGGAGATCCGACCGTCGCCGAGGTGCTCGCGCAGGTCCAGGGCGCCTGCGTCGGCGCGCTGGAGCACCAGAGCTATCCGTGGGAACGGGTGGCGCAAGACCTGCGGCCGGCCCGCGATCTCAGCCACAACCCGGTGTTCCAGGTGATGTTCGTGCTCAACTCGGCCGGGGCCGGGCTCGAACTGCCCGGCATCCGCGCGGACTGGCTCGACCTCCCGGTGACCACCGCACGCTTCGACCTGACCCTCGCGCTCGCGACCACTCCCGACGGCATCGAAGGACAGTTCGACTACGCGACCGACCTGTTCGATGCCGCGACCGTCGCCCGGTTCGCCGACCAGTACGAACACCTTCTGCGGGCCATGCTCACCGCCCCGGACGCACCAGTGTCCACAGTGGACGCACTGCCCACCGCGGACCGGATCCGGCTGCGCAATGGCGGTCATCCGGCCCCGCCGGTGGTCTCCGACGGAACCCTGGTCACCACGCGCATCACCCGGCAAGCCACGCTCACCCCGGACGCCATCGCGGTCGAGGACGACGAGTGCCTCACCTACGCCGAACTGGTTTCCCGTGCCCGCCGCATCGCCGCGGCCTTGCACGCTTCCGGCGTCCGGCGCGGAGACGTCGTCGCGCTCGGCCTGTCCACGGGCGCGATCACCGGCCTGCTCGGCGTCCTCCTGGCCGGTGCCGCGTACCTGCCGCTCGACCCCGGACATCCGCCCGCACGGCTGGCCGAACTCCTGGCCGACGCCGCTCCAGCCGCCCTGCTCACCGACCACGACCTCGCGTTCGACGGCCCGGTGCTGCACCCCGACCGGCTGCCCGAAGGTGCCGCTCCGGAACTCTCGCTGGGACCGGACGACCTCGCCTACGTCATCTACACCTCCGGCTCGACCGGAGCCGCGAAACCGGTCGCGGTATGCCATGGCGCGCTCGCCGAACTGGCCGAATCCTTCCGGAAGCTGCACGGATTCGGCCCCGGCGAACGGGTGCTGATGATCCCGCCGCTGACCTTCGACGCCGCCGCGGGCGACATCTTCCCCGCGCTGGTCTCCGGCGCGGCCGTCCTGCCCTGGCGCGACCCGGCGTCGCTCACCGGCCCCGGCCTCGTCCGGCTCTGCCGCGACCGCGGGATCACCATGGTCGACACCGCGTCCGCGCTGTGGCAGAAGTGGGTGGCCGAGCTGGCCGCGGAAAACACCGCGTTCGACTGTCCATTGCGGACGATGATGGTCGGCGGGGAAGCCGTCCCGACGACCGTGGTGCAGACGTGGGCAGCGCTCACCGACGGCCGCGTCGAACTGCACAATCACTACGGCCCCACCGAAGCAACCGTTTGCGCGACCAGCTACCTCACCTTCGACGCCGGCGAACTCGACGGCCGGGTGCAGCTGCCGATCGGCGATCCGCTCCCCTACGTCCGCGCCTACGTCGTCGACGACCGGCTGCGTCCGGTGCTGCCCGGCGCCCCCGGCGAACTCTGCGTCGGCGGCGACGCTCCCGCCCGCGGCTACCGAGACCGACCCGGCGCGACCGCGGAGAAGTTCGTTCCGGACCCGTTCTCCCCGGTGCCCGGCGCACGCGTGTACCGCACCGGCGACCTCGCGCGTCTCGACGGCGAAGGACGGCTGGAATTCCTCGGGCGCGTGGACCGACAGCTGAAAGTCCGCGGCCACCGCATCGAACCGGCCGAGGTCGAAGCGGCCTGCCGACGCCACCCCGGCGTCCAAGATGTCCTGGTCACCGCCCGCGCGAACCGGCTGGTCGCCTACCTCGTCGGAGACGTCGATCCGCTGGCTGTCCGCTCCACGCTCCGCGCCGCGCTGCCCGGCTACCTGGTCCCGGACGCCTTCGCGGTGCTTCCGGAGTTGCCGCTCAACGCGCACGGCAAGGTCGACCACCGCGCGCTGCCTGAACCCACCGACGCCACGACGTCCGCGTTCACCGAGCCCGAAGGCGAACTGGAGCAACGGCTCGCCGTGATCTGGGCCGCGGTGCTGGACGTCGACCGCATCGGCCGCGACGACGACTTCTTCCTGCGCGGCGGGCATTCCCTGCTGGCCGGGACGCTGATGGCGAAGGTCCGTGCGGAACTGGACGTCGAGGTCCCAGTGCGGACCCTCTTCGAAGCCAGCACCCTCGCCGCCTTCGCCGACGCCGTCCGCGCTCCCGGCTACCGCGAGGACGACCGCCTCGCCGAGGTGCTCGCGGACGCCGTGCTGCCCGCCGACATCGACGCGCGCCGCAGTCCCGCGCAGGCCGAGGCCGCGATCCAGCGCGCGATGGCCCCGCGGATCGCCCTGCTGACCGGAGCGTCCGGGTTCCTGGGCCCGCACCTGCTCGCGGATCTGCTGCGGCACAGCGACGTCGTGGTGCGCTGCCTGGTCCGGGCCGCCGACGCCGCCGAAGGCGCTGCCCGGATCGAGCAGGTCCTGCGGGACCACCTGCTGTGGGACGAGCGTTTCCGTCCCCGGATCATCGCTGTCCCCGGCGACCTCGGCGCCCCGCGGCTGGGCTTGTCCTCAGCGGACCTGGACGCGGTCGCCGCGGACCTCGACGTCATCTTCCATTGCGGCGGCGAAGCGAACTTCCTGCGCCCGTATGCGCAATTGCGGCCCGGCAACGTGCTCGGCACCATCGAGTTGCTGCGGCTCGCTTGCCGCGGCGACACCCCCGTGCATCTGGTGTCGTCGCTGGGCGTCTACCCGCTGGACCGCGACGCGGTGATCACCGAAGACCTCCCGCCTGACGACCCTGCCGGGCTGGACCGCGGTTACGAACAAAGCAAATGGGCCGCCGACCGGCTGGCCCGGGCCGCACGCGAACGCGGTCTGCCGGTGAGCGTCCATCGTCCGGCGCGGGTGACCGGGCACAGCCGGACCGGCATCGGCCCGCTCGGCGACCGCTTCGCGAACCTGCTGCGCTGCCTGGTGCTGCTCGGCTCGGCGCCGGCGGAGGACTTCGACATCGAGGAGGACATGGCCCCGGTCGACCACGTCGCCGCCGCCATCGGCCACCTTTCGCGGCGGCGCACCGGGTACGGCTGCGATTTCCACTTCCACAACCAGCGCACGATGCGGTTCGGCGAGGTCGTCGCGGGATTGCGCGAATTCGGCTACCCGATCGAGGCGATCCCGTTCGAGGACTGGCACACCGCGCTGGCCTCGGCCGCCGCGGAGACGGCGGACCCGGCGCTGAGCGCGATCACGGCGATGGTCGAACGGACGTCGCCGCCCCGGCGGACGGTCTTCGACTGCTCGCACACCGAGGTCGTGGTCGCGGCGGGCGGGCTGGTGTGCCCGGCCGCGGATCGCGTTCTGCTGCAACGGTATCTGGCGCATTACGTCCGGATCGGGCACCTTCCCGCCGCCACCCGAAAGGAGCACCGTTGACCACGATGGGAACGCGGGGATTCGTCCTCCTCTGGTCGGCCCAGCTGGTCTCGATCGTCGGCTCCGCGCTGACCGGGTTCGTGCTCGGCGTCTGGACCTACGAGCGGTCCGGTTCGGCCACGCAGTTCGCGCTGATCATGCTGTCCGGTGCGATCCCGGCGCTGCTGATCGCGCCGTTCGCGGGCGCGCTGGCCGACCGTTGGCACCGGCGCCGGATCCTCGTCGCCGCAGACTGCGTCGCGCTCGTTTCGGTCGGCGCGCTGGCGTTGCTGATCGACGCGGACCAGCTGCAGACCTGGCACGTGTACGTCGTGACCGCGCTGACCGCGATGTGCGGAACGCTGCAGCAGGTCACCTTCAGCGCGATGATCCCGCTGCTGGTGCCGAAACAGCACCTCAGCCGGGCGAACGGGCTGTCCCAGGTGGTGTTCAGCGCGCAGATCGCCGCGCCGGTCGTCGCCGGGACGCTGCTGGCGCTCACCGGCCTGCGCGGGGTGGTGCTGATCGACCTCGTGACGTTCGCCGCGTCGCTGCTGGTCGTCGCACTGGTCCCGTTGCCCGGGGCCGCCGTGCGCACCGCCGCCCCCGAGCCGGGCGGACCGTCGATCTGGCGGCAGGTCCCGGCGGGCTGGGAGGAACTGCGCCGCCGCCCCGGGCTGACCGGACTGCTCGGCGTGCTGGCCGGGTTCTACTTCTGCTTCGGCGTCGCCGGGACGCTCGTGCGGCCGCTGGTGCTGTCCTTCGCCAGCCCCGCCGGACTCGGCTTCCAGGTGTTCGCGGGCGGCTGCGGGCTGTTCGCCGGAAGCCTGGTGATGGGCGTCTGGGGCGGCCCGAAGAAGCGGATGCGCGGGATCGCCGCGTTCATGGCGTTCGGCGGGATCGCGCTGGCCGTCCACGCGCTGGCGCCGTCGCTGGCGCTGGTGATCGCGATCGGGCCGTTCTTCCTGTTCACCCTGCCGGTGATCACCGGCACCGCGCAGACCGTGCTGCAGAGCAAGGTCGACCCGGCGAACCTCGGCAAGGTCATGGCGACCTCGCGGGCGGTGTCGCAGGCCGCGAGCCCGGTCGCGTACCTCGTCGCCGGCCCGCTCGCCGACGACGTGTTCGAACCGCTCATGCGCCCCGACGGAGCACTGGCGGGCTCGGTCGGCCACCTGATCGGCACCGGCCCCGGCCGCGGCATGGCACTGATGTTCCTGCTCGCCGGACTGCTGCTGGTCGTGCTGGGCTGCCTGGCCGCACGCCCCTCGCTGCGGCGGGTCGAGGACCTGCCGGATCTGCTGGAAGAACCCGTCGCGGTGGCGGCGAGCCGAGAGGAAAGCGGAAAATGACCACCCTCGAACGAACCGTCCCGGTGCGCGTGCTCGCCGCCGACCCGTTCCTGCGCGCCGGTTTGGAAAGCGCACTCTACGGCCGCGGCGAATTCACCGACGCCGACGGCGGGGTCGCGGTGCTGGCGGTCGACGAGGTCGACGACGCGGCCGTCGAGGCGATCCGGACGGCCAAGGAACGCAACGCGACCGTCCTGCTGGTGACCGGCAAAGTCGACGCGCCCCGCGCGGCGCGCGCGATCGAAGCGGGTGCTTGCGGGGTGCTGCGGCGGGAGCAGGCTTGCGAACAAACGCTGGTCTCCGCGGTACGCGCGGCGGCGACCGGCCACGGGACGATGCCGCCGGATTTGCTCAGCGACCTGTTCGATGCGCGGCAGGCGGTACCTGCCGCGCCGACTTTGGACGCGCGGGAACGCGATGTCCTGCGGATGGTGGCGGATGGGCACGAGACTGCCGAGATCGCTTCCGCGCTGGCCTATTCGGCACGCACGGTGACGACGATCGTGCACGACATCACCCACCGGCTGCGGCTGCGGAACCGGGCGCATGCGGTGGCGTTCGCGTTGCGGGAGGGGCTGATTTAGGGGTTGTGCCGGGGCGGCGCTGGTGCTTGGTGGCGGCTGGCCGCTTGATTTTCCGCTGTCCGCCGCCTGCTGTCCGCCGCGCGCTGGCCGGTCTGGGCAGCACGGCAGCACGGCAGCACGGCAGCACGGCAGCACGGCAGCACGGCAGCACGGCAGCACGGCAGCACGGCAGCACGGCAGCACGGCAGCACGGCAGCACGGCAGCACGGCAGCACGGCAGCACGGCAGCACGGCAGCACGGCAGCACGGCAGCACGGACGAGCCAATCCCCTCGTCCCCCTGCCAAGCAACCCCGCGCCGCGCCGAGTCGTCCCAGCGCGGTCCTAAATCAGCCCGTTCCGCACCGCGTAAGCCGCCGCATGGGCGCGGTTTCGTACTCCCAGCCGGGCCATCAGGTCGTACAGCGCGTTCTTCACCGTGTGTTCCGACCAGCCGAGCTCGGCCGCGATCTCGCTGTTGCTGTACCCCTCGGCGACGAGCCGCAGCACCCGCAGCTCGCGTTCGCCGAGCTGCGGCCGGTACGCCGCCTCGCCGTCCACCCGTCCAGTGTAGGAGATCCGCTCACCCCGGCAGCTCCGAACCGCGCGTGCCCGGGGCTGTCGCGACCGTGTGCACGACCTGGACGAACCGGTCGGCCATCGTCTTCGCCGCGGCTTCGGTGAACAGGGCCCGGTCGTAATGCAGCGTCCCGGCCAAGCCGTCGGGATGCTCGCGGACCGTCACCAGCACGTCGAACGGATTCCCGCCCTGTCCGGCCCGCCACGGCTCGGCGCGGATCCCGTCGAGCCGGAGCCGGTCCGCGAGCGAGCCGAGCGCCTGGAACGCCACCTGCGCCACCGGATTCCGGCTCAGGTCGCGCGGCGGCCGCAGCGCTGCCACGACCTGGTCGAACGGCACGTCCTGATGCCGGAACCCGCCGACCACCGCCTCCCGCACCGCGGCGAGCACCTCCGGATACGCCGGATCGCCGGGAACGCGCACCCGCAACGCAAGCGTGTTCACGAACAGCCCGATCAAGTCTTCCGCCTCGACCGACGGCCGGTTGCCCGCGAAGGTGCCGACGACGAGGTCGTCCCGCCCCGTCGCCCGGCGCAAGTCGAGGACGAACGCGGCGAGCAACGCCATAAACCCCGTCGCGCCCGCCTCCGTGGCCACGTCTTCGAGCGCGCTGATGACGTGCTGTGGCACGGAAAACTCAACGGTGCCTTCCAGCTGCGCTTGCCGAGCCGGTCGCGGGAGGCTGTCCGGAAGTTCGATCGCCGGCGGCGCACCTGCCAACGCCGACTTCCAGTACTCGAGACCCGCCTGGTCCGGCGCGGTATGAACTGGGACCAGCTCCGGCAGCGCGGACGCCCGCCCTGCGTAGCATTCGGCGAGGTCGCGCCAGAAGATCTCCATCGAAGTGTCGTCGGCGATGATGTGGTGGATCACCGCGAGCAGCGTGAACCGCCCCGGCTCGCCACGGATCACCGTGCACCGCAGCAACGGCCCACGCGCCAGGTCGAACGGCTGACGAAGCTCCGCGTCGACGATCTCCTCTGCCGACCCGTCCACCACCGTCAACGGAATGTCGCCGTCGGCGGACACCACCAACTCCGGTTCGCCGCGACGGCTCCGGAACGTCGTCCGCAAGGTCTCGTGTCGCTGGACCACTTCCGCCAACGCTCGCCGCAACGCCTCGACGTCCAGCTCTCCAGTGCACCGGTAGGCCTCGTACATAGTGTACATCGCGGACGGCCCGGACAGCTGATCCAAAAACCACATCCGTTGCTGCGCCGCCGAAATCTCGCGCGGTCCACTGTGGACTTCCGCAATGGACGGTGCCGCCGCGACCAATTCCGCCAGCTCCGCGACCGTCGGCGCAGTGAACAGATCCGCGACAGACAACCGCCGCCCCGTGCTGCGCGAGACCCGCGCACAGATCCGGGTAGCAGCCAGCGAACGACCGCCAAGCTCGAGAAACGGATCATGGATACCGACCGGACTCACCCCGAGCACGTCCGCCCAAATCTCGGCAATCGCCGCCTCCGTCTCATTCCGGGGCTCGACATAGACGACCGCCAACGCCGGACGAGTGCCGTCCGGCGCAGGCAGCGCGTTGCGGTCGATCTTGCCGCTCGGCGTGAGCGGGAGCGCGGCCAGCGACGTCCACACCGCCGGAAGCATCGACTCCGGCAGAGTACGAGCCAGATGCGCCCGCAACTCAGACGTCGACGGCGCTGCTCCAGCACGGTAGACGCAGTAAGCGACAAGCCGATCCTCGTGCACCGCAGCCGCCGCCGCGGCAATCATCGGATGCGCATGCAGCGCGGCCTCGACCTCGCCGAGCTCGATCCGGTTGCCGTGGATCTTGACCTGATGGTCGAACCGGCCCAGATACTCGAACGCCCCGTCCGCCCGCCGCCGCGCGCGGTCGCCGGTGCGGTACAGCCGCTCCCCCGGGGTCTCCGCGAACGGGTTGGGCACGAACTTCTCGGCCGTCAACGCCGGACGGTTCAGGTAGCCGCGCGCCAGTTGCACCCCCGCGATGGTCAACTCTCCGTCGAGAAGGTGGACGCGAGTGTTCGCGATCGGGTGACCAATGGTGACCGTCTCGCCCGGCAGGCACCGCGTCGCTGTGACGTCCACTGACGCCTCTGTGGGCCCGTAGAGATTATGCAGCTCTGCGCCGACCAGCCGGTGGAACCGCTCCGCCAGCTCGTCCGGGAGCGCCTCGCCGCTGCACAACACTCGCCGCACCGGCAGTTCCGGGACCGATCCGGCCAGGAACGCGCGCAGCATCGACGGCACGAAGTGTGCTGTGGTGATCCGTTCCGCGACGAGAACGTCCGCGAGATACTCCGGATCGCGGTGCCCTCCCGGACGGGCCATGACGAGCGTCGCGCCGACGGAGAGCGTCCAGAAGAACTCCCACACCGACACGTCGAAACCGAATGGCGTCTTCTGCAGCACACGGTCTTGGGGCGTCAGGCCGTATTCGTCCTGCATCCACCGCAGGCGGTTGACGATCCCGCGATGCTCGATCACCACGCCCTTGGGCTTGCCGGTCGACCCCGATGTGTAGATGACGTACGCCGCGTTCTCCGGCCGGACTACGACCTCCACCGGCTCCCGGGATTCGCCGAGCCCGGTGAGATCACCCGGCTCGACGACGATCTCGGCACCCGAATCCTCGATCATGAACCGCAGCCGGTCCTCGGGATAGTCCGGGTCCACGGGCAAATACGCCGCCCCGGCCTTGAGAATCCCGACCAGCGCGACCACCATCTCCACACCGCGCTCCAGCCGAACCCCCACCACCGACTCCGCACCCACCCCACGCGCCCGAAGCCAATGCGCCGCCTGATTCGACAGCTCATCCAGCTCCACATAGGACACTTCGCGACCATCGGCGACCACCGCGACTTCACCGGCAGCGACACCCTCGGCCACCATGTCCAGCAACGTCTCGCTCATGCGTCCTCACTCACGACCGCACGTGGACGGATCGTCGCGCGAACAGCCGGTTGTTGAGCGAGCCGTGGATAACCGGCCACCGCAGCGGCCAGGGATTCCACGGTCGGGTGGTCGAAGAGGGCCCGCACCGGGACGTCGGCGTCCAGGGCCGCGCGGAGCCGGACCGAGATCCGGGTTGCGGCCACGGAATGTCCGCCCAGGTCGAAGAAATCGTCCTGCACGCCGATCCCGTCCGTGCCTAGCACCTCCGCCCACACACCGGCGACCAGCTCCTCCACCGGTCCGCGCGGAGCGACGTGCGGGCGTTCGCGCACGGCCGGTTCCGGAGCGGGCAATGCCGCTCGGTCCAGTTTCCCGGCCGGAGTGCGCGGCAGTTCCGGCAGCAGTACGAAGCCGCTGGGTACCAGGTAATCCGGCAGCACGCTGGAGAGTCCTGTTCTCACGTCCGCAATGGACAGTGCGGCCTCAGCTACGACGTAGGCGGTCAGTTCCCAGCCATCGGCGGACGGGGTCGGTTGCACGGCGGCATCGCGGATCCGCGGGTCGGCCCGCAGCACGGCCTCGACCTCGCCCGGTTCGACTCGGTGGCCACGGACCTTTACCTGGTCGTCGGCGCGGCCGAGGATCTCCACCGATCCGTCCGGCCGCCGACGCGCCAGGTCGCCGGTGCGGTAGAGCCGTCCGCCTGGGTGGAGTCCGTGCGGATCCGGTGCGAACCGTTCCGCGGTCAGGCCGGGGCGACCGGCGTAGCCGCGGGCCAGACCGTCGCCGCCGATCCACACCTCGCCGACCACTCCGAGCGGCACCGGTTCGAGGTCGTCGCCAAGCAGGTAGACGTCCGTGTTCGCGACCGGTTCCCACGAGACGACGCTGTCCCCGTCCAGTTCGGCGACGGTGGACCAGATCGTCGTTTCGGTCGGGCCGTAGAGATCCCACAGCCGCGCTCCGCCCGCGGTGAGCCGTCGTGCCAGGTCGTCCGGCAGCTTCTCGCCGCCGGCGAACACGGTCAGCTCAGCAGGCGGAGTCCAGCCCGCATCGACCAGCAGCCGCAAGCCCGACGGCGTCGCCTGCACGACCGACGGCGCGGTCCGCTCGATCAACGCGGCCTGCCGCTGCGGATCGATGCACTCCTCGGCGGTCGCGACGATCACCTGCCCGCCGACCAGCAGCGGCAGGTACAGCTCCAGCGCCGAGATGTCGAACGAAACCGTGGTCAACGCGAGCACCGACGCACCCGGCGCGAGACCCGGCCGTTCCCGCATCGACAGCAGGAAGTTCGCCAGCGCGCCGTGCCCGATCTGGACGCCCTTGGGCTGCCCGGTGGAGCCGGACGTGTAGATGACGTAGGCGAGTTCGCCGCCCTCGGGCCGTGGCGCGGGAACATCCGCCGGGCACGCCGGGCACGCCGCGATCGCCGCCGCGTCGCGGTCGAGCAGCACCGCCGAACAGCCGGTCCCTTCCAGCAACCCCGTCAGCGACTCTTCGCTGAGCACCACCTCCACTCCTGAATCGGCCAGTACGTAACCAACCCGCTTCGCCGGATAGCGCGGATCGACCGGCAGGTACGCGCCTCCCGCCCGGTGCACGGCGAGCAACGCGACGAGCAGGTCCGGACCCCGGTCGAGCAGCACCCCGACCAGCGCCCCGCGCCGAACTCCTTGTTCCTTCAGATACCGCGCAAGCTTAGCGACCCGCACCGACAATTCTTGATAAGTGAGCGTCACGTCGCCGCACCGCAGCGCCAAAGCATCCGGGTGCGCCAGCGCGGTGGCCTCGAACAACTCCGGCAGCATCCGGCCCGCGGGCTCGGTCCGCGATGGATTCCGCCGCAGCGCAGCCCGATCCGTCGCAGGCAGCCCAGACCGGCGTGGCTCGGAGGTCGGCGCAGCAACGATCCGTTCCAGCACATGCCGATAAAGCCGAGCGAGAAACTCCAGATGCGCAACGGCGACCCGGAAAGTGAATGCCTCCAGCACAAACGCACCGGGCACGGTCGAGACGGACAGGCCGAACTCGTTGGGCGTGCTGTCGGCGACCTCGGTCAGATCGACCTGCGCTTCCGTGAGGACGTGCATGTCCGTGTGGTTGAAGAAAACGTCGACCAGCGGCACCTGCCCGCCCCACGCGGCCTGCATCGCGGGCAGCGGGAAGTGCCGGTGCGGCCACATCGCGGTCTCTTCCGCGAAGACCGCGCGAGCCAGCTCCGGCCAGTCGCGCGCGTCCGCCGGCACCACGAACGGCACGGTGTTCAGGAACATCCCGCGAACCTGGTCGCCGCCCGCGCGCTCGAGCCTGCTGTTGGTCACCACGCCGGTATGAAACGGCCGGTCGTGCCCGGAAATCGTTCGCAGCACAGTGAGATGCGCGGCCAGCAGCAAGCTCTTCAGCGGCACCCCGGCCGACGAAGCCACCGCACGCAACCGAGGCGTCAGGTCGTCGAACGGCACCCGCACCGTGCGGTAAATCCCGTCGTCCTCGCCCGCCCAGCCCGACGGCACAGCGAACCGCTCAGCCGCGCGCAGCCGGCCTGCCCAGAATTCGCGGTCCACAGTGGACTCCAGCGACTCCCGTTCCCGGGCGACCGTATCCGCGAACCGGACCGGCGGCGGTGCGACCGGCTCCGCCGCGCGGGTCCGATAGTCCTCGAGCAGCTCGGCGACCAGCGAATTCTGGCTCCAGCCGTCGAGAATCGCATGCACATAGCTGAACGACAGCCGCCATTCGCGCTCGGCGAGCCAGTGGACGTGCAGACGCAGCAGCGAAGGGCTGAGCAGATCGAACCCGCGCGCCCGGTGCTCCCGTATCCGCGCGGCCTGCTCCTCGGCGGGCAACGCGCGCAGATCGTCGCAAGTCACGTCCAGGACGGCGGTCTCGTGCACCCGCTGCAGCGGCGGAACCGCGGCGAAGTCGATCGAGGTACGCAGGATCTCGTGCCGCGCGACGAGCCGGTCCGCTGCCTGTTGCAAGGCGTCTAGACGGAACTCCTCGTGCACCGGGTACCCGAGCTGGTTCAGATAGAGCCCGCGGTCGGCCCCGGCGAGCATCTCGTGCACCATGCCCGCCTGTGCGAGCGACAGCGGATAAGCGTCGGTCACGTCGGCTGGCAATGCCTCGCGCTGACCGGCGGCAAGCTGCGCGAACGGCTCGACCGCCTCGATCGCGGCCGCTGGACCGCCGAGCCCGGCAGCGAAGTCGGCCACTCGCTGTCGCCGGAAGAGGTCCGCGACGCTCGCCTCGATTCCCTCCGCGTTCAGCAGCCCCACGGCGCGGATTGCCCGCAGAGAATCGCCGCCCAGCGCGAAGAAGCTGTCCTCCGCACCGACCCGGTCGACGCCAGTCGCCGCCGCGAACGCGCGGGCTACCGCTGCCTCCGCCGGAGTACGCGGCGCGATGTAACCGTTGCTCGTGCGCGCTCCGTCCGGCGCGGGCAAGGCGTTGCGATCGATTTTGCCGCTGGCGGTCAGCGGCAACGCGTCCAGCGCCAGCCATACCGACGGCAGCATCGGTTCCGGCAGCGTGCGCGCCAGATAAGCACGCAATTCGGCCGGCTCGGGAGTGCGTCCGGGCTCGGCGACGAAGTAGCCGGCCAGCCGGTCGTCGTGCACCGCGGCCGCCGCCGCGCGCAGGTCGGGATGGGTCTGCAGGGTCGCCTCGACCTCGCCGAGTTCGATCCGGTTGCCGTGGATCTTGACCTGGTGGTCGAGCCGCCCCCGGTACTCGATCCGGCCGTCGGGCAGCCGCCGGGCGAGGTCGCCGGTGCGGTACAGCCGTTCGCCGGGCTGCCGCGCGAACGGGTCCGGGACGAACTTCTCGGCGCTCAGCGACGGCCGGTTCAGATACCCGCGCGCCAGCTGCACCCCGGCGATGACCAGCTCGCCGGGCACGCCGACCGGCACCTCGCGCAACTCGGCGTCCACCACGTACACCCGGGTGTTCGCGATCGCGCGGCCAATCGTGACGGGCTCCCCCGGGAGACATCGCGTCGCCGTCACGTCGACCGAAGCCTCGGTCGGCCCGTAGAGATTATGCAGCTCGGCGTCGATCAGCTGGTGGAACCGTTCCGCCAGCTCGTCCGGGAGCGCCTCGCCACTGCACAGCACCCGGCGCAGCGACGGCACCGGTCCGGACAGGAACGCCCGCAGCATCGACGGCACGAAGTGGGCGGTCGTGATCCCTTCGGCCATGACCTCGGCGAGATAAGCCGGATCACGGTGACCACCCGGCTGAGCCATCACGAGGGTCGCGCCGACGGAGAGCGTCCAGAAGAACTCCCACACCGACACGTCGAAACCGAACGGAGTCTTCTGCAGCACCCGATCTTGGGGTGTCAGGCCGTATTCGTCCTGCATCCACCGCAGTCGGTTGACGATCCCGCGATGCTCGATCACCACACCCTTAGGCTTCCCGGTGGACCCCGAGGTATAGATCACGTACGCCGCATTCTCCGGCTGCACAATGACATTCACCGAGTGTCGAGGTTTGTCGAGAGCAGTGAGATCGCCCGGCTCAATCACCACCTCCGCACCGGAATCCTCGATCATGAACCGCAACCGGTCCTCGGGATAATCCGGATCCAGCGGCAAATACGCCGCCCCGGCCTTGAGAATCCCGACCAGCGCGACCACCATCTCCACGCCGCGCTCCAGCCGAACCCCCACCACCGACTCAGCACCCACCCCACGCGCGCGAAGCCAATGCGCCGCCTGATTCGACTGCTCATCTAGCTCCACATAGGACACTTCGCGACCATCGGCGACCACCGCGACTTCACCGGCAGCGACACCCTCGGCGATGAGCGACAGCAACGTCCCACCCGCAAAGGGAACGTCCGTTTCGTTCCACCCACCCAATTCGGCCTTCTCGGCAGCGCTCAGCCAAGGCAGTTCCGCCAACGGCGCACCAGGATTCGCGACGATACCGCGCAGCAATTCGGTGAAATGACCGCCGATCCGCTCCACAGTGGACCGATCGAACAGCGCCACCGGGTATTCCAGCACGGCGTCCAAAGCACCATCCGGCCGCTCAGTCACTTCCAAGGTCAGATCGAATTTTGCGCTGTGCCAGGGAGAGTGTACTTGCTCGCCGAGCAGTCCGGCCGCTTCGAATCCGGCGTCGGCGGTGTTCTGCAATACGAGCATGGCTTGGAAGAGCGGATTTCGGGACAGATCGCGGTCCGGCACCAGCTCGTCGGCGAGCCGCTCAAACGGCGCGTCCTGATGGGAATACGCATCGAGCGTGTCCTGACGAACGCCGTCGAGGAAATCCGCGAACGACACCGAACCGTCCACAGTGGCCCGCAGCACCAAGGTATTCAGGAACAACCCGATCAAATCCTGCGCCTCGGCCCGCGTACGCCCGGCGACCGGCGTGCCGACAGTGACCTCTGCCTGTCCCGAATACCGGCTCAGCAGAATCTGATACGCGGCCAGCAGCACCATAAAGGTGGTCGCCCGATGCGCCCGGCCGAGCGCGGCGACGGCGGACCCGAGTTCGGCGTCCACGGTGAATCGCAGAATGTCCCCGCGCGGATCGTGCACGGGCGGGCGTGGATGATCCGTCGGGAGGGTCAGCGGCGCAACCCCGTCGAGCCGTCGACGCCAGAACTCGACCTGCTCGGTCACTCGCTCACTAGCCGCCTGCTCCCGTTGCCAGGAAGCGAAATCGGCATACTGGACCGGCAGCTGCGGCAAAGTCTCCCCGCGGTACAGCGCTTCGAGTTCCCGCGCGACGACGGACGTCGACCACCCGTCGTACGCGATGTGGTGCACGACGAGCAGCAGAACATGCTCCGTCGCGGACTGCCGAAGCACCCGAACCCGCAACGGCCGGTCCCGAGCCAGATCGAACGGCACCGAGGCCGCTTCCCGGGTGACCGCCTCGACGTCCTCCGCCGGGACGTCCTGCACGGTCAGATCGACCCCGGGCTCCCCCACGACTTGTTCTGGCACCCCATCGCGTTCGACGTAGGTGGTGCGCAGGATTTCGTGGCGCTCCACGATCGTCTGCCAGCACGTCCGCAGCCGCTCGACGTCGAGGGGGCCGCGCAGCCGCCACGCCGCGGTCACCACGTACTCGGTGCCACCGGGGCGGAGCCGGTCCAGCACCCAGACCCGTTGCTGCGCCGGGGAAAGCGGCAGCGGACGGCTGCGATCAGCTCGGACCGCCGGGGCCGAGTCCGGGTCCGGCACCGGGGCCGCGGCCAGGTAGCGCTCCAGCAGCTCGTCGCGCCGGGACTGTTCGGTGGTCATCGCTCCCCCTGCGGGTCGATCGGCGAGGCTGGTCGGCGAACGGGGGCGGCTAAGCCGGAGTGTCCGCCCGCATCCGCTCCCGCAGGCTCTTCGGCCGCATGTCCGTCCACACCTCGTCGATGTGGTCGAGGCACTCCTGTTTGGGCCCGCGCTTCCCCTCGTACCGCCAGCCCGCCGGCAGGTCGCGGCCGACCAGCCAGATCGAGTACTGCTCCTCGTCGTTCAGCACGACGCCGTAGGTGCGTTCGTCCTCGCTCATCCGGGTCCTCCTCGTCCTCGCGCCGGGCACACCCGTCCCGTCGCGAGCCGAGCCTTCCCGCGCGGGCGGCGGCGCGACAGAGAAGAACGCGCAGCAACGAGCGCACCGTCCCGCCTCTGGGCCCGCCGGAGCGGAACCGCCACCCTGGCGCCATGACCATGCCCGGCGACCTGCCGCTGTCCTTCTCGCAGGAAAGACTGTGGTTCCTCGACGCGTTGCGGCCCGGCGGGACCGAGTACCTCCTCCCGCTGACGCTGCGAGTCCGCGGCAAGCTGGACGTCGCCGCGCTGAGCTGTTCGCTCGACGCGTTCGTCGCCCGCCACGAGGTGCTGCGGACGCGGTACCGCAGCCGCGAGGGGGTGCCGGTCCAGGTGGTCGGGAAGCCGCAGCCGGTGCCGCTGCCGATCGAGGGCGTCACGGAGAGCGAGCTGGACACCGTGGTCGCGGCTGAGCTGGCAGTGCCCTTCGACCTCGCGACCGACCTGCCGCTGCGGGCCCGGTTGCTCCGCCTCGACGCGCGCGAGCACGTTCTGCTGATCGTCGTGCACCACATCGCCTTCGACGGCGCGTCCTGGGACGTCCTCGCCGCCGAACTCGCCGAGCTTTACCGCGCGTTCCACGCCGGCACCCTGCCCGAGCTGCCCGCCCTGCCCGTCCAGTACGCCGATTTCGCGCTCTGGCAACGGGAAGACGCCGAAACCCGGCTCGCGGGCCAGCTCGCCTACTGGCGCGAACGGCTCGCCGGGCTGACCCCGCTGGAGCTCCCGGCGGACCGTCCGCGCGGACCGGTGTGGGACCCGGCGGGCGCGGCGGTCCGGGTCGAGGTCCCCGCCGCGCTCGCGGAACGGCTCACCGCGCTCGGCCGCTCCCGCCGGGCGACGCCGTTCATGGTCCTGCTGGCCGCCTACCAGGTCTTTCTCGCCCGGCACACCGGCGGCACGGACATCGCCGTCGGCTGCCCGGTCGCCGGGCGCGCCCCGGCCGAGGTCGAGGGGCTGGCCGGATTCTTCGTCAACACCCTCGTGCTGCGGTCCGATCTCGGCGGCGACCCGGCGTTCACGACGTTCCTCGACCAGGTCGCCGGGACCGCGCTGGACGCCTTCGGCAACCAGGACGTCCCCTTCGACTGGCTCGTCGGCGAGTTCGAACCGGACCGCGACCTGTCCCGCAACCCCCTGGTCCAGGCGTTCTTCGGCCTGCACGAGGTGCCCGAGCACCGGTTCCGGCTGCCCGGGCTGGCCGTCGAGGAGTCCGATGTGGACTGGACGGCCGCGTCGTTCGACCTCGGACTGCAATTCGAGCACCGTCCGGACGGCTCGCTGACCGGCACTCTCACCTACCCGACCGCCCTGTTCGAGCCCGCCACCGCGCACCGGCTGGCCGCGCGCTTCCAGCGCCTGCTGGAGAGCATCGCCGACCGTCCGGCACAGCGGCTGAGCGAACTGAACCTGACCCCAGCCGCGGAACTCGCCCTGCTGTCTGAGTGGGCCTGGACCCCGGGTTACGCGGTGGCACCGGGCTGTTTCCCCGACCTGTTCGCCCAGCGAGCAGCCGAAACCCCGGACCGGCTCGCCGTCCACTGCGCCGGCCAGGAACTCACCTACGCCGAGCTCGACGCCGCGGCCAACCGGCTCGCCCGGCACCTGCGCGCGAACGGGCTCGGCCCGGAATCGACCGTCGGCGTCTGCCTCGAACGGAGCGTCGACGCGGTAGTCGCGCTGGTCGGCGTGCTGAAGTCCGGCGCGGCGTATGTCCCGTTCGATCCGGCCAACCCGCCCGACCGGCTCGCCTATCTCGTCGAGGACGCCCGCACCGCCGCCGTCGTCACCGAGGACCGCTATGCCGGGCTGTTCGCCGACACCGGCTGCCCCGTCGTCTCCCTCGATCAAACCGCGGATTCCTCTTCGGACAGTCCTGATTGGACAGTAGAACCGGACCATCTCGCTTACGTCATCTACACTTCCGGCTCGACCGGACGGCCGAAAGGCGTCCAGATCCAGCACGGCTCCTACGCCGAACACGCCCAGGTCATCGCGCGCGAGTACGGGATCACCGCGGCCGACCGGGTGCTCTCGCTCGCGTCGCTGGCCTTCGACGGTTCGCTGGAGCAGATCGGCGGCCCGCTGCTGGCCGGCGCGTCGGTGGTGCTGAGCGATCCGCTGTTCTGGGAACCGGAGGAACTCGCCGACCAGCTCGGCAGGCACCGGATCACCAGCGTCAACCTCACCCCGGCTTACTACCGCGAACTGCTCGGCGTGCTCACGCCGCGCGATCCGCGGGTCGCGTGCCTGAACATGGTGAACGTCGGCGCGGACGTCGTCACCACCGAAGACGCCCGGCGCTGGCGCGAACTGCAGTTGCCCGGGCGCTTCGTGGCCTGTTACGGCCCGACCGAGGCGACGATCTCGAGCACGCTGCAGTGGGCCGACTACGCCGATCTCGACGCGCCGACCCTGCCGATCGGCCGCCCGGTCGCCGCGACCGGTGCGTACGTGCTCGACCCCGCCGGACGCCCGGCTCCGGTCGGCGTCCCCGGCGAGCTGCACCTCGGCGGCCTGCGCGTGGCGCGCGGCTACCTGCGCCGTCCCGCGCTGACCGCGGACAAGTTCGTGCCGGACCCGTACTCGACCGGCACCCGGCTGTACCGCACCGGCGACCTCGCGCGTTTCCGCTCGGACGGGACCATCGAGTTCCTCGGCAGGCTCGACCGGCAGGTGAAGATCCGCGGGTTCCGGATCGAACTCGGCGAGATCGAAGCCGTCCTCGACGCCCATCCCGCGGTGCGCGCGGCGGCTGTCGTGGTGAAGGATCTGCCGGAGCGGACCTTGGTCGCCTATGTCGTCGCGGCTTCCGGCGAGCCGGACTTCGCCGCGCTGCGGGCGAGCCTGCGGTCGCAACTGCCGGACTATCTCGTGCCGGCGCAGTGGGTCGCGATGGCCGCGCTGCCACTGACGCCGAGCAAGAAGGTGGACCGCGCCGCACTGCCAGACCCGTCGACCGACAACGCGGTCCGAGCGGAGCCGATCGCTGAGCCGTCCTCTGCGGTCGAACACGCGCTCGCCGACATCTGGCGGGAAGTGCTGCGGGTGGAGGAAATCAGCGTCCACGACGATTTCTTCCGTATTGGCGGGCATTCCCTGCTGGCCACCCGGGTGCTCGCGCGGATCCGGAAGAAGCTGGGCGTCCGTGTCTCGCTGAGGGACCTGTTCGCCGCTCGGACGGTCGCCGAACTGGCTGTGGTCATCGAGCAGGCCTGAAATCCATTGCTCCGCGGCGGGTGCCGGGGGAAGGTGTACCCGTGGAGACGGAATCGAGACAGGCATGCGTGGCTTCGCTGCTCGCGTTGGCGAACAGTCCGGCCTATCAGGACAGGATCGACGCCGGTTGGGGCCTGGCCCGCTTCGCTGAGGTCCCGGAGGCGCAACCGGCACTGGTGAACCTCGTGCGGGACGACAACGACACCGCCGTCACCTACGCAACCACGGAAGCCTTGCTCCGGCGCTTCGACGCTCTCGGCCTCCGGTTGGTGGCCACAGCCCTCGCGACAGCCAATCTGGACCACACAGACTGGATCTACCCGACGATCAGCGAGGTTTTGGGCATCAACTCCCGCGATCGCGACGTAGCCGCCGAAATGTGCGAGCCGCTCACGCACAGCAAGGACGAGGAGGTGCGGCGCGGCGCGACACACCTCCTCGAGGAAATCAAGAGCATCAGCCCGGTCCTCATCTCCAGGAGCCATGACCGAGTTCACCCCAGTGCACGCTGAACGTCCACCTCGGACAGAGCCCCACGACGCCGTCGGTGCCTCGAACACCGTGCGCACCGGCAACCGCTCCCCCAACAACGCAACCACCCGCATCGCCAGGATCGCCATGGCACCTCACCCCAGCGCGCGCTGAACCTCCACATCAGACAGAGCCGCCACATACTCCGCCACCGCCTGATGCACCTCAGCCGCCAACAGCTCCACCGTCGACGCCTCGAACACCGTGCGCACCGGCAACTCCACCGGGAACCGCTCCCCCAGCAACGCGACCACCCGCGTCGCCAGCAGCGAATGCCCGCCCAAATCGGCGAAGAAATCGTCGTGCACCCCGACGCGTTCGAGGTCCAGCAGCTCCCGCCACACCTCCGCGACGGCTTCCTCGACCGGCGTGCGCGGCGCGACGAACTCCGTTGCCGGGGCAGACGGCTCCGGCAGCGCCGCGCGGTCCACCTTGCCGTTGGGCGTGATCGGCAGCTCGTCGAGCCAGGACCACAACGAGGGCACCAAATGCGCGGGCAACCGGGCGAGCAGAAACTCCCGCAACTCAGCCGCCGCGGGGCGCGAAGCCACCACGTGCGCCGCCAGGACCCGGTCGCCGTCGCGTTCGTGCGGCACCACCACGGCCGACCGCACCAGCGGATGTGCCGTCAGCGCCGCTTCCACCTCGCCTGGTTCCACCCGGAAACCCCGGATCTTGACCTGCTGGTCCAGCCGTCCGAAGAAGGCGAACGTCCCGTCCGGCCGGAGCGCGACCTCGTCGCCCGTGCGGTAGAGCCGTCCACCGCCGCCCGCCGGGTCGGGAACGAACCGTTCCGCCGTCAGCGCGGGGCGACGGGAATAGCCGCGCGCGACCCCGGGTCCGCCGAGCAGCAACTCGCCGCGCGCACCGGGCTCGACCGGCGCGCCGTCAGGATCGGTGACGTACGCGTGCGTGTTCGCGATCGGCTTGCCGATGGGGATCGGCCCGGCGGTGTCGGCGACCGTCATCCCGCGGTGCGCGCAAGCGAAAGTCGTGCACTCGGTCGGTCCGTAGCCGTTGCTCATCTCGGCCCCGAGTTCTTCGATCACCCGCCGCGCCTGCACCGGCGGCACGACGTCGCCGCCCGCGATGACGTGCCGCACCCCGGCCAGCGCGGTGACCCGGTCGTCCACCACGTGCCCGAACAGCCCGGAGCTGAGCCACACCGTGGTGACCCCGAACCGGCGCACTGCCTCCTCGATCGACGCCGCGGTCGGCACGCCCGGCGGCAGTACCGCCAGCGTCGCGCCGGTGGCGAGCGCGCCCCACAGCTCGAACGTCGAGACGTCGAAGCACAACGACGTGAGCAGCAGGAACACTTCTCCCGCACCGAAATCGGCGAACCCGGAGCCGTGCACCAGCCGGACGACCCCGCGGTGGGTCACCTGGACGCCCTTCGGCAGACCGGTGGAACCGGAGGTGTACATCTGGTAGATCAGGTTGTCCGGCACCACATTCGCGTCCGGTGGAGTGTCCGGCCAGCCGCTGAGGTCCGCTTCGTCGGCGAGAACGACTGTCGGTGCGGCTTGGACCCGGTCCGCGAGCGCCCGTTCGGTCACCGCGACGGTCGCGCCGGAGTCGCCGAGCATGAACGCGAGCCGCTCGGGCGGATAACCCGGGTCGAGCGGGACGTAATAGCCGCCCGCCTTGAGGATGCCGAGCATCGCGACCAGCAGCGTCGTCCCGCGCTCCAGGCACAGCGCGACCGGCGTCTCCGGCCCGATTCCCCGCGCCCGCAACAGATGCGCGAACCGGTTGGCGCGCCTGTCCAATTCGCCGTAGGTGAGCCGCTCGTCGCCGTACCGCACGGCCGCGGCCTCCGGCGCCGCTGCGGCGTGCCGGGCGAACAGCTCGTGCACGCACAGGTCGGGCAGCGGCACGTCCGCGCCGCGTTCAGGCTGCAGGGTCATGAAGGCGTCCTCCCGCGTCGAACGGTTCCGACTGGAGCATGACCAGCAGCCGGCGCGCGGGCCAGAGACGAACGCGCAGAAATCCCCGCAGGGTCAGCGTTTCAGCGGCCGCCGGACCCCGAGCCACGCGCTCCAGCCGAACACTCCGGCCAGCAGCGCCGCCGACGCCGCCAGCAGCGCCAGGTCGACCGGCAACGCGTCCGGGTCGAGCACGTCCGCCCGATGCGGCGCGACGATGCCTGCCCGGTCCTCGATGACGTCGACCTTCTCGCCGGTCTTCATCCGCGACTTCACCGACAGGTCATCGACCAGCAGCGTGCCGTCCGGCCGGTCCACCCGAGCGGTGCAGGCGGTGCCGCCCTTGACCCGATGGCATTCGGAGGACACCGCGATCGCGCGGTACCGGTCGCCGGTCGCCGCGACGTAACCGACCGCCGTCACCCCGACGGACACCAGGTAGAAGCCGGTCAGCAGGAAACCGCCGACGAGGAACCAGCCGCGTCCGGAAAACATGAACACCGCCGACGTCGCGAGCGCGGCGAGCAGGACCCCGAAAAGCAAGCCCGCCGCGGCCGCCACCGAGCTCGAGCTGACGAACCCCACCGCAGCGCCCGCGCCGAGCACCACCACCGCGATCCAGCACCACCCGGCACGCAGAGCGACGACCCGACCGCTCGCCGCAGCTTTTCCCGGGCCGGAATCCCTTGCCGCAGCGGGCTTTCTCGTGGACACGCGGGAATGATGACACGGCGGACCCGCTGCCGTACGCTGATCGCGGATTACCGGCGCGCGTGCTGTCCCTCGGCCGGAGCCCGGAAGAACGACCGCACCGGCAGCAGCAACCCCGCCAGCGACAGCACCACGAAGACCACCTGGTGCACGTGGTCCGTGCCCGGCGGCAGCCGGAACACCAGATGCGCCAGCCAGAACACCGGGTAGAACCACAACGCGAACCACGCCCACCGTTCCCCGGCACGGAACGGGAACGCCGCGATCAGCCCGCCGAACAACCCGAGCCCGGCGGTGGCGAGCGCGTCGGTGCGGTAGAGCAGGGCGTCCCCGGCGGGCGGCGCGATGGCGACCACGATCCCGAACGCGAGGATTCCCGCGCTGACCACGGCGAGGGCGATCCAGCTGATCCGCATCGGGGAGCCACCGTTCATCCGGCGAATTTACTCCGCTTCCGCCGGTTTCGGCCCGCTCAGCCGTCATCTTCCCGGCGGGCACGAACAGCCCGCCAGAGACGTGGCCGCCCAGACCGAAGCGACCCGGCCGATGCGGGGTTCGCGGTCCGTGAAGGACTCCTTGAGGGAATCTGGTTCCCTCAAGGAGTCCTTCACGGACGTCATGACACGGGCCCCTCCGGCAGCGCACAGGCCAGCCGACGCACCGCCTTCTTCACCGCCGCTACCGACATTCCGCGCTCATGCCGTTGATTCTGGTACAGATCGGGTGCCAGCGGAGCCAGCAGCACGTCCGGCAGCGCCTCGTCCTTCAACCCGGCCTCGCGAACCTGCGCCGCCACGAAAACCCGCCAGAACCCGTATGCCCCGGTCTGATACCGCCGCGCGCCGGTCTCCGCGCCGAGCGCCAGCGGCAAATGCCGCTCCAGCAAATCGATCATCGCGTCGTAAAACGCCACCAGCCGCTCCCGCGGGGCAGCGCCCGGTCCGAGCGGCGGCGGCCCGGACAGCATCGCTTCCTGCAGTCGTCGCTCGTGCTCGTCCAGTAACGCGACCGCCACCGCAGCGACGCTGTCGTAGCGCCGGTAGAGCGTCCCGCGTCCGACCCCGGCCGCCGCGGCCAGGTCGCCCATCGTGATGTCCGGGCCTCTCGTGGCGAACAGGTCCTCGGCCGCGGCGAGGATCCGCTGCCGGTTCGCCGCGGCGTCCGCCCGTTCCGTCACTGGCTTGCTGTTCACCCCGTCACTGTATCTGGACAGCGTGTCCGGATCGAGTACAGTCAAAAGTGGACACAGTGTCCACATAACTGATTGGGGGCAGCTTCATGCACTCGTTCACGCTCGCCGGCCGCACCGTGCGCCGGGTCGGCTACGGGACCATGCAGCTCGCGGGGCCGAAAGCCATGGGCGAACCGGCCGATCCGGAGCGCGCCAAGGCCGCCGTCCGCGCTGCCGTCGACGCGGGGATCCGGCTGATCGACACATCCGGATACTACGGGCCCGAGGTCGCGAACCGCCTGCTCGCCGAGGCGCTGCGGCCCTATCCGGAGGACCTGCTCATCGCCACCAAGGTCGGCGCGCGACGCAGCCCGGACGGCGGGTTCGTCGCCGACGCCGCGCCGGAAGCGGTCAAAGCGGCCGTCCGGGACAACCTCGCACAACTGGGCGTCGAACGGCTTCCGTTGGTGCACGCCAGATTCATGCCAGACAGCACTGTCCCGTGGGCGGACACCGTCGGGGCGCTCGCCGAACTGCGCGACGAAGGACTGCTCGAACACGTCGGCGTCTCGAACGTCACCCTCGATCTGCTGGACCAGGCGCGCGCGGTCACGCCGATCGCGTCCGTCGAGAACGAGTACCACGTCGGACACGCCGGCGGCCGGGACGTCCTCGACGCGACCACCGCCGCCGGGATCCCGTACCTGGCGTTCCGTCCGCTCGGGAACGGAGTTCTGGCCGGAGAGGGCTCGCCAGTGGCCGAGCACGCCCGGCAGCTTGGCGTTTCGGCGGCGACGCTCGCCCTCGCCTGGCTCCTGGACCTCGCGCCCAACGTCGCCGTCATCCCCGGCACGAGCGATCCCGCCCACCTCGCCGACCTCGTCGCCGCGCAGGAACTCGCCCTGCCGTCCGGCGTTCGCGCCGCGCTCGACGAGGCGTGACGATGGGCTGGATCGCCGTTTTCGCGGCCGGGCTGCTCGAAATCGCCTGGGCGCACAGCATCCGCCTCACCGACGGCTTCACCAAACTCGTCCCGACGCTCGTCTGCGGGGTGCTCACCGTCCTCGTGCTGTACGTGCTGAACGTCGGCATGAAGACGGTCCCGGTCGGCACGGCGTACGCGGTGTTCGTCGGGATCGGCGCGGTCGGCACCGCGCTCGTCGGCATCTTCTGGCTCCGTGAACCGGTCAGCGCGGCGCGGATCCTCGCGCTCGCGCTGATCGTCGGCGGGGTCGTCCTGCTCCAGCTGACCTCCCGGACCGCGTGACAGCCGGGCCGGTCCCGCACACGACCGGCCCGGCCCCCGGAGTTCCGCGGCCCGGAACCGCTTAGGCCCATCGGGCGTCACCCGTCTGCCAGCATCGTCCACAGGCTGTCGCCATCCGTCATCCGCCCGTGTCCGCGGCGGCATCGAACGTGGCCCGGCGACCGGCGCGCGAACACCCCGCAGGAGCGGTTTCCTAGGCCAGAAGAGGCACGCCGGACCGCTCCCGCCAGCCCGCGAGTGAATTCCCGCGAATCGTCTTGTCCGGGGAAAAGAATCCTCGCTAGCCTCGGACGCAGAGGGAGAAAAGCCGAGCGCCTCGCGCCGAGACGAAGCGCGCCGGCACAGTTCGCCGCGTGACGGCCGGAAATTGCGGTCCAAAAGGGAGTACATGATGACGTCTGTTGCCCGTCCGGTTGCCCGCACCGCGTATCAGCAGTCGGTCGCCGACTACTGGAACGCCGAAAAGGATCCGGTCAACCTGCGCCTCGGCGACGTCGACGGGCTTTACCACCACCACTACGGCATCGGCGACTACGATCCGTCCGTCCTGGACGGACGCGGGGAAAACCGGGACAAGGCGATCATCGCCGAGATGCACCGGCTGGAGACCGCACAGTCGCAGTTTTTGTTGCAGCACCTGGGAGACATCGAGCCCACCGCCCGGCTGCTCGACGCCGGCTGCGGCCGCGGCGGCACGAGCGTGCAGGCGCACCAGCGGTTCGGCTGCCGGGTGGACGGCATCTCCATTTCCGAGCAGCAGGTCGATTTCGCCAATGAACAGGCCCGGCTGCGCGAAATCGACGATTCGGTGCGATTCCATCTCCGGAACATGCTCGACACCGGATTCGAAAGCGGCGATTTCGCCGGGATCTGGAACAACGAAAGCACGATGTACGTCGATCTGCACGAGCTGTTCGCCGAACACGCGCGCCAGCTCGCGCCCGGCGGGCGATTCGTGACCATCACCGGGTGCTACAACGACCTGACCGGCGGGCGTTCGCGTGCGGTGAGCCAGATCGACCAGCATTACATCTGCAATATCCACGCGCGCGGCGACTATTTCAAAGCGCTCGCCGCCAACGGGTTCGTCCCGATCAACGTCGTGGACCTGACCGAGGCGACCATCCCGTACTGGGAGCTGCGCGAGCAGTCGTCCGTCGCGACCGGCATCGAGGGGCCGTTCCTGACCGCCTACCGCGAGGGCAGCTTCCACTACCTGCTCATCGCCGCCGACCGCGTCTGAGCGGGCCGACATGTCCGGAATCGCAGCGGTCCGGCCCCACCCCGCGCTGGCTGGCCCGGCCGGGCTGGGGACCTCGGCGGCGCGGATCGCGGCCCAGTTCGCGCCGCCGCGCGGGACCGATCCGGCCTACGCGGAGCGGGAATGGGGCGACGGCAGCGCGTCGCCGCTGTACTGCCCGGTCGTGCGCCGGGTCGACGAACCACTCGCCGAGGAGGTGGACCGGCGGCTCGTCGCGTGGGCGCGGGACTGCGGGTTCGAGGGCGAGGGGCTGGACCAGATCGCGCAGGCCACGTTCGGCAGGCTGGTGATGCTCGCCCACCCGGACACCTCCGACCCCGACCGGCTGCTGATCGCCGCGCAGCTCAACGCGGTGTGGTGGGCGGCGGACGACTACTACGCCGACGACAGCTCCCTCGGCGCCTCGCCGACCGAGCTCCCGCCGCGGCTGGCGCTCGTCATGGCCGCGATGGACCCGGTCGCGCCCGCGGGCGAGTTCTCCGAGCCGCTGGAGGAGGCGCTGCGGGCCGATCCGATCCGGGTCGGGTTCCGCTCCGCGGTCGACCACCTCGGCAGGCACGGTTCGCCGGTGCTGGTCCAGCGGGTCTGCTACTCGACCTTCGCGATGTTCGTCAGCTGGGACGCCTACGCCGCGTGGCGCCACACCGGCCGCTATCCGCCGGCCTGGGAGTACCTGGCGGCCCGCCAGCACGACAGCTTCTACACGTCGATGACGCTCGTCGACGCGGTCGGCGGGTACGAACTGCCCGCGCCGTTCTACTACGACCCGCGTGTGCGGGAGGCGATGATGCGCGCGGGCACCGCGACGGTCCTGGTCAACGACCTCCATTCGGTGGCCAAGGACGCGGCCGACGAGAACCCGGTCTGCAACATGGTGCTGCAGATCGCCGCCGACCGGGGCTGCTCGGTCTCCGAGGCGGTCGAGACCACGGTCGCGCTGCACAACCGGATGGTGCGCGAGTTCGAGGAGGGGCACCGCGCCCTGCTCTCGGTCCCGTCGCCGGAACTGCAGCGCTTCCTCGCCGGCGTCCGGGACTGGATGGGCGGCGGCTTCGAATGGCACGCCACGAATCCTCGCTACCGATCCTGACCCGCATCCCTGATCCCAGGCTTCGCAACCCAGACAAGGTGGTTTCGCTGTGACTGTCACCGACCCGGTCGACTCCGCGGACGTGGAGGACCAGGAACCCTTGAGCCTAGGCCGCGCGGCGGCGCGGCAGCTGGCCACGACGACGAAGTCCGTGCCGCAGATGCAGGGCATCAGCACGCGGTGGCTGCTGAAGGTGCTGCCGTGGGTCGAGGTGTCCGCGGGCACGTACCGCGTCAACCGGCGGCTGTCCTACACCGTCGGCGACGGCCGGGTCACGTTCGTGACCAGCGGCTCCGAGGTCCGGGTCATCCCGCCGGAGCTCGGGGAGCTCGCGCCGCTGCGCGGATTCGAGGACGAGGAGGCGCTGGCCGAGCTCGCCGGCCGGTTCGAGCAGCGCGAATACCAGCCGGGCGACGTGCTGGCCGAATTCGGCAGCCGCGCCGACCAGGTGTTCCTCGTCGCGCACGGCAAGATCACGAAGGCGGGCGTCGGCGCCTACGGCGACCAGACCGTGCTGGGCACGCTCGTGGACGGCGACTACTTCGGCGAGAACGTGCTCACCACCTCGGACGGGATCTGGGAGTACACCGCCAAGGCGGTCACCGCGGCGACCGTGCTGACGTTGTCGCGCCAGGAATTCGAAGGCGTGCTGAACCGCTCGGACCCGCTGCGCGAGCACCTCGACGCCTTCGTGGCGGGCGGCGGCACGGCCCGCAACGAACACGGCGAGGCCGAGATCGCCCTCGCCGCGGGCCACGACGGCGAACCGCAGCTGCCGGGGACGTTCGTCGACTACGACACCTCCCCGCGCGAGTACGAGCTGAGCGTGGCGCAGACCGTGCTGCGGGTCCACAGCCGGGTCGCCGACCTCTACAGCGAACCGATGAACCAGACCGAGCAGCAGTTGCGGCTGACCGTCGAGGCGCTGCGGGAGCGGCAGGAGCACGAACTCGTCAACAACCCCGATTTCGGCCTGCTGAACAACGCCGACTTCGACCAGCGCGTGCCCACCCGCACCGGCCCGCCGACGCCGGACGATTTCGACGAGCTGCTGTCGCTGGTGTGGAAGGACCCCGGGTTCTTCCTCGCGCACCCGAAGACGATCGCCGCGTTCGGGCGGGAATGCAGCAAGGCCGGGATCTACCCCGGTTCGGTCGACCTCGGCGGCCACCAGGTGCCCGCGTGGCGCGGCGTGCCGATCCTGCCGTGCAACAAGATCCCGGTCACCGAGACCCGCACCAGCTCGGTGCTGCTCATGCGGACCGGCGAACAGTCCCAGGGCGTCGTCGGGCTGCACCAGACCGGGCTGCCCGACGAGTACCAGCCGGGCCTCAACGTGCGGTTCATGGGCATCAACGAGCAGGCCATCCTGTCCTACCTGGTCTCGGCCTACTATTCCGCCGCCGTCCTCGTGCCCGACGCGCTCGCCGTGCTGGAAGCCGCCGAAATCGGCCGGGAGGGCTGAGCGCGGTGCCCGTCACGGAACAAACGGACCGACAGGAGCAGCTCTCCCTCGGCGTCAAGGCGGCCCGCACCCTCGCCACGACCACCAAGTCGCTGCCGCAGATGCGCTCGATCACCACGCGGTGGCTGCTGTCGCAGCTGCCGTGGGTCGAGGTGCCCGGCGGCAGCTACCGGGTCAACCGGCGGCTCACCTACACCGTCGGCGACGGCAAGGTGAGTTTCTTCCAGACCGGAGCGCAGGTGCAGGTCGTCCCGCTCGAGCTCACCGAGATCGAGCTGCTGCGCGGCTTCGCCGACGAAACCGCCCTCGGGGCGCTGGCGGACGCGTTCGAACAGCGCGAGTACGAGGCGGGCAGCACGCTCGTCACCGCCGGGCAGCCGCTGGACCAGCTCGTCCTCGTCGTGCACGGCAAGGTCACCCGGCACGGCGAGGGACAGTACGGCGCGGAAACCCACCTCGGCACCGCGACCGACGGCGACCATTTCGGCGGCGAACTCCTCTCCGGGGACGACGCCACCTGGGGATTCACCGCCCGCGCCGCCACGAGGGTGGTCGCGCTGGCGCTGCCCGCCGGCTCGTACGCCCGGCTCAACGGCAGGCTCGACTCCCTGCGCGCACACGTCGCGCAGGCCGCGTCCCAGCCGCGGAAACCGCAGAACCGCAAGGGCGAGGCGAACATCGACCTGTCCGCGGGTCACGACGGCGAACCGGTTCTGGCCGGGACGTACGTCGACTACGAGCCCTCGCCGCGCGAGTACGACCTCGCGGTGGCGCAGACGGTCCTGCGGGTGCACAACCGCGTCACCGATCTGTACAACGACCCGATGAACCAGTTCGAGCAGCAATTGCGGCTCACCGTCGAGGCGCTGCGGGAACGGCAGGAACACGAACTGGTCAACAACCCGGATTTCGGCCTGTTGCACAATGCCGACCTCAAATCCCGGATCACCACGCGCACCGGCCCGCCGACGCCGGGCGATCTGGACGAACTGCTCTGCCGGCGCCGCAAAACGCGCTTGTTCCTCGCACATCCGCGGGCGATCGCGGCAATCGGGCGCGAATGCACGAGGGCGGGCATTTACCCGGAGCCGGTCGTGGTGGACGGAAAACGCGTCACCGCTTGGCGCGGGGTGCCGATCCTGCCGTGCGACAAAATCCCGGTCACCGAAGCAGGCACCACGTCGGTGCTCGCGATGCGCACCGGGGAAGACGACGCGGGCGTCATCGGATTGCGGCCGAAAAACCTCGCCGACGAATACCGGCCGGGGTTGAATGTGCGGTTCATGGGCATCAACGACCGCGCGGTGTCGTCCTATTTGGTCAGTGCCTATCACTCCGTCGCGGTTCTGGTGCCGGACGCGCTGGGGATTCTCGACGACGTCGAGGTGGCACGCGGCTGAGGTGTGCCGATGCTCGCCGGAAGCTGGGTGCTTCCGGCGAGCATCGGTGTGTCAGCGGTAAATGTGCTTATCTGGCAAGCGGACTCGGGCGTGCAGGTGATCCGTGCTCGTCGCCTGAGCCGCCGCAAACGCTCGCCGGGTCAGCGGTAAATGTGCTTGTCCGGCAACCGAACCGTCGCGAAGCCGTTCGCGAAGTTCGCGTCCACCTGGGCCGACTCCTGGGCGTCGGGCATCGCGTTCTTGCACGTGATCCCCGGGCCGTGGCCGGACATCAGTTCCGAGCAGGGGCCCTCGTAGTGGTCGGGCAGGCCGAGGTTGTGGCCGATTTCGTGGGCGATGATCCTGGTCGGGTCGTTGCCCTCGGCGACCTGCTGGGTGTCGATGTAGATGTCGCCGTTGCCGTGGCCGTCGGTCTGGGTGTAGGAACCGCCGCCGGTGGTTTCGTGCATGACGATGGTCGCGGCGCCGCCGCTGTTGAGGTGCACGTTGTGCACGGAGTTGTTCCAGTTCGCCGCGGCCTGGGTGGCCTCGGCCTGGTAGTCGGGCAGACCGCTGGCGTCGTAGTACAGTTCGACCGCGTCCAGCGGCGCGGCCGACGCCGTGCCGGCTCCGGTCAGCGGCAGCACCAAGGCGGCGGCCGCGCCGGCGGCCAGCCGGCCAAAGCGGTGCAGGGTCATGGTTTTTCCTCTCCGCACAAGGTCTTCCTGGACAGGGGTCAGCTTCCGATCTGCTGCTGGATCCACGACATGTACTGGGCGATGCCGGTGTAGAGGGTGCTGGTGGCGCATTCGCCGCCGTTGTCGCCGGGGCCGTGGGTTTCGCCTACCAGCGTCCAGTTCCCGGTGGTGCCGACGATCGCCGGGCCGCCCGAATCGCCGTGGCAGGCCGAATGCGAGTAGTCGCCGGAGATGCAGACGTCGCCCGAACCGCCGCCGCCTTCGGCGCAGGCGCTGCTGTCGAGGACCTGAAGGTCGATCTGCTGCAGGGTTTGCGGCGTCTGGCAGTTGGGCCAGCTCGTGCAGCCCCAGCCGAGCAGCCGCGCGCCCGTTCCCGGCGACGGGTTGCTCTGCGCCATCGCGACCGGTGCGGACTGGGCGGGCTGGCTCAGGTGCATCATCGTCAGATCGGTGCCCGGATTGGTGATCACGTTGTCGATCTGGCCGACTTCGCCGGAGTTGATGTCGGTGGAACCGATCCGCGCCTGCGAAGCCTGGCCGCAGTGGTGCGCGGTGATGATCCACTGGGGCGCGACGAGGCTTCCGCCGCAGCCGTTGTCCAGGGACACCATGAACGAGTAGGTTTCGGTGGCGTCGCTGCCTCCGATGATGGCCGGCTGCGCCGCAACCGCCGGTGCGGCCACTCCGAACAAGAGGGCGGCCGTGCCCATCATCGTCAGCAAAATTTTCCGCATCGCTTTCCCTTCCATAGCAGCCAATCCCGCCGATCGCGGGAGTGGAGTTCGGCCGGGATACGGCCGGGGACGACTTCGCGGGCGCCGGGCCCGCGACGGAAACCACAGAGTCCCAGGGCCGCCGGAGTCCGAACACCGTCGAAAGGAGGGATACGACCGGACCTCGAACCGTGCGCGGCGGCACGAACCTCGATTACCGGCATGAACCGAACGCGGAATAAGCTGTTCCGGTTCGGTGTCCGCGCTTCAACGAGCCGCTAATGGTTCGGATGCGGCAAGTTCCGTTGAGCGGACGCCGCGACTCACTGACCAGCAAAGCCGAACGGGATTCGCGACTTTCGTGGGTATAAGAGATTGCCAAGCGTCCCTAAACTGCGAATTGCGCACGCATTCGCTGACCGCAGTGCGCCATCGTCCTATTCGCAAGAAACGGAGATGTGCATGATCCCAGCACTCAGTCAAAGACACGGCGGACGCGGCGGTATCGCCTTCGCCGCGGCGGTTCTGGCCGCTGGATCAGTTTTCGCCGCCTCGGGCGTCGCGACCGCCCAGCCCTCGGCGGCCCCGCTGAACGCGAGAGCCGCGACCGCCATGTCCGCCAGCCTCGCGAAATCGCTCGGCGACCGCACCGTCGGCTCGTTCTACGACCAGGCCGGTTCGCGGCTGACAGTCACCGTCACCGACCAGGCCGCCGCCGACCAGGTCCGCGCGGCGGGCGCGACGCCGAAGTTCGTGAAATACCGTGCGTCCCAACTGAAAGCCGTCACCGCGGAATTGGCCCGCACAGCGAGCGTCCCCGGCACCGCGTGGCGCGTCGACCCGCGCACCGGGCAGGTGCTCGTCACCGCAGATTCGACGGTCACCGGAGCCAAGCTCTCCCAGGTGACCAACGCCGTCCACCGCTTCGGCGACAAGGCCCGTTTCGCACAGACGAAGGGCAAACTGCGCCCGCTGATCAGCGGCGGGGACGCGATCTGGGGCCAGGGCCTGCGCTGCTCGCTCGGCTTCAACGTGCACACCTCGAGCGGCCAGGCCGCCATCCTGACCGCCGGACACTGCGGCGTGGCCACCAACGACTGGTGGGCCGACCAGGGCAACTCGCAGCACATCGCCACCACGTCCGCCGCGAACTTCCCGGGCACCGACTACTCGTACGCCACCTACGACGCCGGCGTGGACGCCCCGAGCGCCGTGAACACCGGCCAGCAAATCACCGCAGCAGGCGACGCGACCGTAGGCGAAACCGTAACCCGAAGCGGCTCGACCACCGGCGTACACGACGGCCAGGTCACGGCGCTCGATGCCACGGTGAACTACCAGGAAGGCAGCGTGAGCGGCCTGATCGACACGACAGTCTGCGCAGAACCCGGCGACAGCGGCGGCTCGCTGTTCGACGGAGCCACCGCACTGGGCCTCACCTCAGGCGGCAGCGGAGACTGCAACTCCGGCGGAGAAACCTTCTTCCAGCCAGTCCCCGCAGCACTGAGCGCCTACGGATTGGTTCTGCCGTAAGGCTAATGCCCCCTTTTCAGGTACGTGAGGGGAACCCTGAAGGAATCTGATTCCCTCAGGGTTCCCCTCACATACCCGCACCGATGCACCCAACGAATCAAGGCACCCACAGCCCCGCAACCCCGATACACAGCCAAAAACACGGCGCGGGGGTGCTTGTCAAGGCATCTTTCCCGCCTTGACAAGCACCCCCGCGCCGTAGTCACACTCAGGCTGAGGGGTGGTGGGCCCCACCGAGGACGCAATGTCGCCGCCAGGCGACGAGCCGCCCGAGATTACTCAGCCGCCATCCTCTCCCGAAGCGAACGAGGCCGCATATCCGTCCACACCTCGTCCACATGCCGCATGCACTCCTCCCGGCTCCCCCTCATCCCATCCCCCCGCCACCCAGCCGGAACCTCCTTGTCCGCAGGCCACAACGAATACTGCTCCTCGTCGTTAACCAAAACCTGAAACACACCCTCGTCATCCATCACATCGTCCTTTCCTGACATTCACTGACCAGAAGACTCTTCAAGCTCACGAACCCGAGGCGCAGCAGGCAACCCGCGCAAAGTCCGGCTGAACGTCGTCACCAAAGTGACCACCGCAATAGACCCAGTACAAGTCAACACCGCAGCCACCGCAGGCAACGCCTCCACCAACCACCCGCCCAACGCAGGCCCGGCAGCAGCAGCCAACCCGCCAGTCACCCCGAGAACTCCCCCGAGCCGCCCGCGCAACCCGTCCGGAGTGGACAGCAACTGATAAGTAGCAATAGCAGTATTAGCCGCAGGAGGCAAAAACGCAACAGCCGCGAACAACGCCCCCATCACATATCCATTATGGACGAACACAGCAAGCGGCGTCAGCACAGTCAACGCCCAAAACACCCCGATGACCAACCCATAAGAACTAACCCACCGATGCAGATAGGGCGCGGCCAACGACCCGAGAATTCCCCCAGCCCCCAACATCGCCGCCATCACGCCAATCTCCCCCGACGGCACCCCCCGCTCATTGGCCAGCACAATAATTACCAAATAATAAGCGGAAAAGAACAGATTCAAACTGACCACGCACAACACCGTCGCCCGCAACGGCGGCCGAGTCCACACCCACCGAAGCCCCTCGACGATCTCTCGCCCCAGATGCCTGGCCGGAGCGTCCTCAGCCCGCTCGGGTCCCCGAGGCAACCGCACGAACAACAACGACACAAACGCAAAGACATGCGCGACCACGTCGAAGAGAAACGGCACCGCCCGCCCCACCGCGAAGAGAAACCCGCCAAGCGCAGTCCCGGACAACTGCCCAGCACTAGTCCGCGCAGCGTTCATCGCGACCGCCGAAGGAACCTGCTCCTCCACCACCAGCCGCGGCAAACTGGCTTCCTCCGCCGGCTCGAACAACGCCCGGCTCAACCCCATCACGACGGCCACCGCGACAAGCATCCAGACCTCAGCGACGCCCCAGTACAACGCGAGCACCAGCCCGCCCGCCGCGACCGCCTGCGCCGCTTCGCACCCGAGCATGATCCGCTTGCGAGGCCACCGATCCACCAACGCCCCCGCAGGCAACCCGGCCACCAGCTGACTGATCGCGACCGCCCCGAGCACCAGCCCCGACTGCGCCGCCGACCCGGTGAGCGCGAGCACCAGCAGCGGAAACGCGATGGTGGTCGTGCTGAACCCGGCCTCGGAGACGACCTGGCCGGTCCAGAGAAGCCGATAGTCGCGATTGCCCGCGATCCCGCTCATGCCCCGCCTCCCGAAGCTCCCTGTGGACGAACCGCACTCGCGCCCCCGGCAACGGAGGACTCCCGCCGCGGCCAGCCGTCTTGCCCGGCTATTCGGCTCATCCCTCGGCCCTCCGACAATCAGCGGGCACGGCAGACCGAGCCTCGCAACAGTCCTCGGGGACAAGCCCGCTCGTGCCCCGGCGATCAGCGCGCACCACACCCACGGAACCGGCTCGGCAAGGGCGCCTGCCTGGAGACCCGCTCACGACCCACCACCCCCGGCAATCCGCCGCAATGGCCTGCAAGACACCCACCGAACCGGACGCCGCGCACCATCCCGCGGAATCGGCGCGGCAACGTCCCCTGCCCGGACACCCGCTCACCCCACACCGCCCCGGCGACCTGCCGCGACAGCCAGCAAAACGCCTGCGGAACCGGCCTGGCAGCGGCCCTTCTCCGGAGAGCCGCCCATGCCGCAAGACCCGGCAATCCGCCGCAGCAACCCGCACCGCATCCGCGGAACCGGCCCGGCAACAGCCCTCGCGGACAAGCCCGCCCATGCCCCGCCGATCAGCGCGCACCGCATCCGCGGAACCGGCCCGGCAACAGCCCTCGCGGACAAGCCCGCCCATGCCCCGCCGATCAGCGCGCACCACACCCACGGGACCAGCTCGGCGACAGCCCTCGTGGGCAAGGCCGTTCAGCTCCCGGCAACCAGTGCGCACGGCACCCGCGAAACCGGCCCGGCGAGAGCCCCTGTCCGGACATCCGCGCGTGCCGCACCACCCCGGCAACCCCGCCGCAACAGCCCGCAACACACCTGCGGAATCCACGCGGCAACAGCCCCGGCCCGGCAACCCGCTCATGCCTCATCACCCCGGCAATCCGCCGCAACAGCCCCCAACACACCTGAGGAATCCACGCGGCAACAGCCCCTGTCCAGAGACCCGCTCATGCCTCATCACCCCGGCAATCCGCAGCAATAGCCCGCAACGCCTCCGCAAACCCCGCCGCCACTCCGGCCACCGTCGTCCGGGCATGTTGATCCGGCTGGTAGTACCAGGAAAACTCCAACTTCCCCTCCCGCACCCCGCCGACGACTTCCAGTGCGTGCGGCGACCGGTTCGCCGGGTCCTGGTCTCGGCCGAGCGGCGGGAGCGAGCGGCGGAACAGTCCGTCGCCCGGGGCGGTGTTCTCGCCTTGGCCCAGGTAGTTGAAGGCGACCCGCGGCGTGCTCCGGCCCAGGTCGGGGAAGCGGAAGCACCGCAGAACCCCATGTCCGAACCCGTTCCCTGGCACCGCGCGCAGCTGGCGCCGGACGGATTTGACCTGGGTTCGCCAGGTCGCGGCCGGGTCGACTGTCAGGGCGACCGGGAATACGGTCGTGAACCAGCCGACCGTCCGGGTCAGGTCGACGTCGTCCAGGATTTCCTCCCGGCCATGGCCTTCCAGGTCGATCGCTACCGCCGGGTCGCCGGTCCAGCGGGTGAGCGTCCAGGCCAGAGCGGTCAGCAGGACATCGTTGATCCGCGTTCGGTAGGCACCGGGAGCGAGGTGCAGCAAAGCATCGGTGTCCCGTTCGCCGACGCGGATCGACACCGATTCCTGCGGTTCCGGAGCCGCGCCTACCCGGTCGACGGGGATCTCGCAGCCGGGCAGGTCGCGGGCCCAGTGCGGGCGTTCGGCGTCCAGTGCACCGGATTCCGCGAACTCGCGCAGGCGGTGTGCCCAGTCCCGGAAGGACGTCGTCTTCGCGCCGAGATCCGGCTTTTCCCCGGCTTCGATCTGCCGGTATGCCCGTTCCAGATCCTCCAGCAGGATCCCCCATGAGACCGCATCGACCACCAGGTGGTGGGCGACCAGGAAGAGGTACGGGTTCTCGGCGGAATCCGACAGGAGAGCACGCAGGTGCGGAGGCTGGGCCAGGTCGAAGCTCGCCTGCGCGTCGTCGGCGGCCCGCTCTAGGTCCACAGTGGACACTCGGCGCAGGACGGAGCCGGAGTTGACTGGGTCGTTGTGCTGGAGCCAGCCCTCGGCGGTTCGCTCGAAGCGCAACCGGAGCGCATCATGGTGAGCTACCAGCGCATCGACAGCCTGGCGCAGCACTTCCTCGTCGACCGGACCGTTCAGCTCGATCAGCACGGACTGGTTGAAGTGCGCGGGGTTGACCGGCGAAGCATCCAGGAACCAGCGCTGGATCGGAGTCAGCGGAACGGCCCCGACCACGGCCTCGCGATCGTCCTCGGCCGCATCGGCGGGCTGGACCACCCGGGCCAGTTCGGCGACCGTCTGGTGCGTGAACAGGTCCTTCGAGCGCATCGCCAGCCCAGCCTGCCGGGCGCGGTGCACGACTTGGATGCTCAGCAACGAATCACCGCCGAGTTCGAAGAAGTTGTCCGCGGTCCCGACCTGCGGAATCCCCAGCACCTCGGCCCACACGTTCGCCAGCAGTTCTTCCGAATCAGTGCTCGGGGCGACGTACTCGGCGGTCTGCAGGGCCGACAGGTCCGGCGCGGGCAGGGCAGCGCGGTCGATTTTCCCGTTGGGGCTCACGGGGACCGAGGCGAGCGGCACGAACACCGAGGGGATCAGGTAGTCCGGCAGAGTCTCGCCCAGGAAGGAGCGCAGTTCGGCGGTTTCGCCGACCACATAGGCGACCAAGCGCTTGTGCCCTTGAGCTTCCCGAGCCACGACGACGGCCTCGTGCACCGCCGGGTGCCGGCGCAAGGCGGACTCGATTTCGCCGAGTTCCACCCGGAAGCCGCGGATCTTGACCTGGTCGTCCACGCGCCCGGCGAACTCCAGGTCGCCCGACGCGGTCAGCCGGACCACGTCGCCGGTGCGGTACATCCGCGAGCCGGGCGGGCCGTACGGGTCGGCGACGAACCGGTCGGCGGTCAGGCCGGGGCGGGACAGGTAGCCGCGCGCCAGGCCGATGCTGCGGACGTACAGCTCGCCTGCCGACCCGATTGGCACCTCGCGCAAGCCCGCGTCCAGCACGTGCACTTCGGTGTTCCGGATCGGTTTGCCGATCGGCAACGTCCCGCCCGGAGACAGCGGTTCGCTCCATGAGGTCACGACTGTGGTTTCGGTCGGCCCGTAGGCGTTGATCATCCGCCGCCCGGGTGCCCAGCGGGAGACCAGCTCGGCGGGGCAGACATCCCCGCCGACGACGATGGTCCGCAGGTCCGGCAAGGCCGCCTCGGGCACGGTCGCCAGCGCGACGGGCGGGAACTGCGCATGCGTGACCCGGTATTCCGCCAGTACCTCGGCAAGTTGCGTGCCGAGCAGCGGACCCTCCGGCGGCACGACGAGCGCGGCGCCGGCGGGCAGGGTCATGCAGAGTTCCGAGACCGACGCGTCGAAGCTGGGCGAGTTGAACGCCAGCACCCGGTCGCCCGGCCGGATCCGGAAATGCTCGATCTCGGCGGCGGCGAAGGACGCCAGACCCTTGTTCGGAACAACGACGCCCTTGGGCCGCCCGGTCGAACCCGACGTGTAGATGACATACGCCGGTTGGTCGGGGTCGACGGGGACATCGAGGTTCGTGTCCGCGTACTGCCCGGCGTCGAGTTCGCCGTCCACGACGAAGACCGGGTCGGCGTCGCGCAGCATGAACTCGATGCGTTCGGCGGGATAACCCGGGTCGACCGGGAGGAACGCGGCCCCGGTCTTCGCCACTGCTAGTTCCGCGAGGATGAGCGCGGTCGAGCGCGGCAGCCGGACGGCGACGATCCGTTCCGGCGCGGCACCCCGGTCGACGAGCAGCCTCGCCAGCTGGTTCGCCCGCGCGTTCAGCTCGGCGAAGGTGATTTCTCCGGCAGCCGACAGCAAAGCCGGCGCGTCGGGCGTCCGCGCGACTTGGGCTTCGAACAATTGCGCCACCGACGCCGGCGGGACGGCCACGGCGGTGTCGTTCCAGGCCCGCAGCTGGTCCAGCTCGGCTCGCGGCAGCAGCGGCAGGCCGGACATCGGCTGGTCCGGCAGCGCGGCGAGAACGGTCAGCGCGGTCAGCAACCGGTCGGCGAGCCGCTCGATCGTCGCGGCGTCGAACAGGCCCGTGGCATAGTTGATCGCGGCGTGCAGCGACCCGCCGTCCTCCTCGAATTGCACGAGCAGGTCGAAGGTCGCGGTCGTCGCGGGCAGGGCGACTTCCTCGGCGACCAGCGTGCCGCCGCCCGGCCGGTCGCCGGTGTTCTGCAGCACGACCATCGCCTGGAACAGCGGGGTCCGGCTCGGGTCGCGGACCGGCTGGGCGGCGTCCACCACTCGTTCGAGCGGCACGTCTTGGTGGGCGAACGCGTCGAGCACCGTGTCGCGGACGCTGCCGAGGAACTCGCGGAACGACCCGCGCGAGTCCACTGTGGACCGCAGGACCAGCGTGTTGACGAAGAAGCCGATCAGCCGTTCCAGTTCGGCCCGCTCACGTCCGGCGGTCACCGTGCCGACCGCGACGTCCTCCTGTCCGCACCACCGCGACAGCACGACCTGGAAGGCCGCGACCAGCGTCATGAACAGGGTGCCGTGCTGTGCGCCGGCGAGTTCGCGCAGGTTCGCGGCGACCTCGGCGGGGATGTCGAAGCCGTACCACTCCCCTTCGTTGCTGCGGACCGCGGGGCGCGGCCGGTCGGTGGGCAGTTCGAGCGGGGCGAGCCCGGCGAGGCGGTCGCGCCAGTGGTCCAGCTGCTCGTCCAGGTCGGGGCTGTCGAGGAAATCCCGTTGCCAGGCAGCGAAATCCGCGTACTGCACCGGCAGCTCGGGCAGCTGTGGCTCCTCGCCGCGAAGGTAGGCGGAGTAGCAGGTCTCCAGTTCGGCGGCCAGGATTCCGGCAGACCAGCCGTCGGTGACGATGTGGTGCAGCACCAGCAGCAATACATGGTCGCCGGTCTCCTCCCGGAATAACCGGGCGCGCAGCAGCGGTCCGGTGCGCAGGTCGAACGGACGGAGTGCTTCGCGCACCAACGTTTCCTCGGAGAAGTCCGCCACCGGGAGGTCGATCGGTGCGGGCTCGTGGACAATCTGCACGGCATGGCCGTCGATCGCGTCGAAAGTGGTGCGAAGCGATTCGTGCCGGGCGACAACCGTGTTCAGCGACTTCCGCAAAGCGTCGATGTCGAGTTCGCCGCGTAAGCGCAAGGCGGTGGGAGAAATGTATTCCAGACCGCCGGGTTCGAATTCGTCCAGGAACCACAGGCGTTGCTGAGCGAACGACAACGGCAGCGCACCATCCCGCGCGACCACCGGGATCGCCTCCGCGGCAGCCTGCTCAACCGGGAGTTCGGCGGCGAACTGGCTGAGCGTCGGCGCGGAGAACAGCATCCGCGGCGACACCTCGACCCCGAACTCCGCACGCACCCGCGATGTAATCCGCATGCTGAGGATCGAATCGCCGCCCAGTTCGAAGAAACTGTCGTCGGCGCCCACGCGGTCGATTCCCAAGACGTCGGCCCAGATCGCGGCGAGCCGCTGTTCCGCGGCGGTGCGCGGTGCGACGTACTCGGCGGTTCCGGTACGGCCGGGGGCGGGCAGCGCACGGCGGTCGAGCTTGCCGTTCCGGTTGAGCGGGAGCGCGTCCAGCGACACGAACGCCGACGGGACCAGGTGCTCCGGCAGCCGTTCGCGCGTCCATTCGCGCAAGCCCTCCGCTTCGCCCACCACGTACGCGACGAGGCGGCCCTCGCGGGCGATGACGGTGACGTCGGCGATCGCCGGATGCCGTCGCAGGACGGTCTCGATCTCGCCCGGTTCGACGCGGAACCCGCGGATCTTGACCTGGTCGTCGACGCGGCCGAGGTAGTCGAGCGAGCCGTCGGCGGTCCAGCGGACCTGGTCGCTGGTGCGGTACATCCGCTCCCCCGGCGGGCCGAACGGATCCGCGACGAACCGGTCCGCGGTCAGGCCCGGCCGGCCGAGGTAGCCGCGGGCGAGCTGCGGTCCGGCGAGGAACAGCTCGCCGGGCAGGCCGGGCGGCACGGGTTCGCCGGTGTCGCCGAGGACGTACGCGCGGAAGTTGGCCAGCGGACGGCCGATCAGCACCTGGTCTCCGGTCACCGGCGCGTGGATCGAGTCGACAGTCGCTTCCGTGGGCCCGTAGTAGTTGTGCCCGGTGACGTCCGCGGCGGCCAGCTGCCGCCACAGCGTTTCGGTGGCCGCCTCGCCGCCGGTGATCACCGTGCGGGGCCGGACCTCGCCGGTCGCCAGCCCGGCGTCCAGCAGCTGCTGGAGGTAGGCCGGGGTGAGGTCGAGCAGGTTGAGCCCGTGCGCGCGGACGGCCCGCACCAGGGCGCGCGGGTCGAGCCGGGTGTCGTCGTCCAGCACGTGCAGCTCGTGGCCGTCGAACATCGCCAGCAGCGGTTCCCACGACGCGTCGAAGGCCAGCGACGCGGTGAGCGCCGCCCGCTCCCGCCCGCGGTCGAGGAAGACGGCGCGGTGCGCGACCAGCAGGTTCACCAGCGCGCGGTGCTCAACGACGACGCCCTTCGGCGTGCCGGTCGAACCGGAGGTGTAGATGACGTACGCGGCGGTGTCCGCGTCCGGCCGCTTCGAGCGGGGCGCTGGTGGCGCGTAACTTTCGTCGGGCCTGCCCAGGACGACCACTGGGCGCGCGTCGTCGAGCAGGAAGCGGACGCGTTCCTCCGGCAGGTCCGCGTCGATCGGCAAATACACCGCGCCTGCCTTGAAAATCGCCAGGACCGCGATGACGGCTTCGGCCGACCGCGGCAGCATGACAGCCACCACGCGCTCCGGTCCGGCACCCCGCTCGATCAGTTCCTCCGCCAGCCGCGTGGCGCGGGCGTCGACCTCCGCGTAGTCCAGGACGGTGTCGTGGAAGACCAGCGCGGTTTCATGCGGCATCCGCGCGACGGTCGCGTCGAACACCTGCAGGACCGTCTCCGCAGGAAGGTCGACGGTGTCGCCGTGTCCCAGAGCCAGCACCTGGTCGCGCTCGTCGGCGGTGAGCGGCGAGAGCGAGCCGACGCGCCGCTCCGGGTCGGCGGCGATCGCGCGCACCAGTTGCGCGACGTGGCCAGCGAGCCGGTGCGCCGTCGCAGCGTCGAACAGCTTCGGGTCGTAGGAAAGTTCGAGCCCGAGCCGGTCGTGGAGGTAGGCGGTGAGGTTCAGCGGATAGCTCGTGGTGTCCAGCGATTCGACGTCCAGCACGCGGACGCCGTCCTGACCGCTGTCTTCGATCGGGTAGTTCTCGAAGACCACCACACTGTCGAATAACGCCGCGCCCGCCGGCACCCCGGTGAAGGTCTGCAGCTGCGAGAGCGCCAGGAAGTCGTACCGGCGCGCGTCCGCCTGCTCAGCTTGGATCGCGCGCAGCCATTCGGCGGCCGACTGTCCATTCCGGACTTCCACTCGCGTCGGAACAGTATTGATGAACATCCCGATCATCGCCTCGACGCCGGGGAGCTCGGGCGGTCGCCCGGAAACCGTGGTGCCGAACAAGACGTCCGGCTCGCCGCTGTAGCGCGCGAGCAGCAGCGCCCACGCTCCCTGCACAACCGAGTTCACCGTCAGCGCGGCGGTTTTCGCCATCTCGCGCAGTGCCGCGGACTCCCCCTCGGACAGCTCGACCAGCACCGTCGCTCCGGATTCCGCTCGGTGGGCCTCGGTGGGACGACGGTCGTACGGAAGAGGCGTCGGCGCGGCGAAACCGTCGAGCACGTCGCGCCAGTGCGCCTCCGCCGCGGCCCGGTCCTGTCCGGCGAGCCAGGCGAGGTAGTCGCGGAACGGCCGCCGCGGGGTCAGTTTCGCTGGCGTGCCTTGGACGATCGCCGTGTACTGCTCGCACACCTCGCCGAAGACCTGGGCGGTGCTCCAGCCGTCCAGCAGGACGTGGTGCGAGGTCCAGAGCAACTGCACCTCGTCGTCCGCGACCCGGGCGATCTCCAGGCGCATCAACGGCGGGGTCGTCAGATCCATCCCGGCGGCCAGATCGGCTTCGAGCAGTTTCGCCAGCTCAGCCTGCTGGTCTTCGGCAGCGAGGCCGCGCCAGTCGCGCTGGCCGACCGGCACCCGGACTCCGCGATGGACGCGCTGCACCGGCTCGTCGACGCCGTCCCACGCCGTGCTGCTGCGCAGGATCGGCGTCCGGTCCACCACGCGCTGCCACGCCTCGGCCAGCGCACGCGGGTCGCGGACACCGCCCAGCCGCAGCCGGAACTGGTCGAAGTACGCGCTCGACCCGGTGTCGACCAGGCTGTGGAAGACCATGCCCGCCTGCAGCGCGGTCAGCGGGTAGATGTCCTCGACCTCGCGGCCGTCCCCGGCCAGCCGGTCCACCGTCGCCTGGTCGAGCCGGGCGAGCGGGAAGTCCGACGGCGTGCGGCCGCCCGCTCCGGCGCAGTGCGCGATGATTTCCCGCAGCGCTTCGACGGTCGCCTCGGCCAGGCCGCGGACGGTCGCCTCCTCGTGCACTTCGGCGGAGTATTCCCAGGTCAGGTGCAGTTCGCCGGATTCGACCACGCCGACGACGTCCAGCAGGTACGGGCGGATGCTGTCCGGAGCGGAGTCGTGGCCGAGGCTTTCCCCGCGGCCTCGGTAGAGCCCGTCCTCGGCGGTTCCGACGTCCCAGCGGCCGTGGTAGTTGAAGGAGATCTGCGGTGTCGGGTCGTTCCGCAGCGGCGACTCGGTCAGGTAGCGCAGTGCCTCGTAGCCGACGCCCTTGTTCGGGATGGCGCGCAGCTGTTCCTTGACCGACTTGAGGATCGCGTCCCAGCCCTCGCCCGGCACGGTCAGCGCGACCGGATACTGCGCGGTGAACCAGCCGATCGTCCGGGACAGATCGAGCGGCGCGGCGAGGTCTTCCCGGCCGTGGCCTTCCATCTCGAGCACCACCTGCGACCGGCCGGTCCAGCGCGCCAGCACGCGGGCGAGGGCGCTGAGCAGGACGTCGTTGACCTCGGTCCGGTACGCGCCGGGCACGTCTTGCAGCAGCGCGGAAGTCTCAGCCCGGCCCAGGGAAACGGACACCGAGCGCGCCGACTCCGCGGTGTTGCGTCCGGAGCGGTCGACCGGTAGTCCGGTCTCGACGCCGCGCAGCACGCTCCCCCAGTACTCGGCTTCGCCGTCGAGCCCGCCGGTGCGGACGTGGTCGGCGAGCGTCCTCGCCCAGTGGGTGAACGAGCTGCCCGTCGGTTCCAGCGGTTCGCCTTGGTAGGCGTGTTCGAGGTCGCCCAGCAGGACGCGCCAGGACACGCCGTCCATGACGAGATGGTGCGCGGTAAGGAACAGTTGCGGCGAGCGGTCGCGGAAGGTGAACAGGACCGCACGCCACACCGGGCCGTGGACAAGGTCCAAAGAGGTCTGTGCACGCTCTGCCTCCGCGTCCATCGCGGCCCCAACGTCGTCCACTTCGGACAGATCGGCGTGCCGCAGGATGTCCGCCGGTTCCGTGGCAGCCGGTTCTTGCTCCCAGCCTCCGTCCACTTCGGAGAACCGCATCCGCAGTGCGGCATGACGAGCGGTGACTTCAGCGATCGCGGCGGTCAGCCGCGGAACGTCTACTGAGGACAGTACAAGGTGGACGGACATGGTCAGCCGCCAAGGCTCGTCCAGGTGCGCGAAGAGCCACGACTGGATCGGGCCGAGCGGTGCGGGTCCGGTCTGCTCCGGTGCCGGAGCGACCGGTCCGCCGGTGGTGACGACGCGACCCAGTTCGGCGATTGTCTGGTGCTGGAAAAGATCCTTCGACGACATCGTCAGCCCGGCCTGGCGAGCGCGCGACACGACCTGGATGCTGAGGATCGAGTCGCCGCCGAGACCGAAGAAGTTGTCCTCGACGCCGACCTGGGCCACCCCGAGCACCGCCGACCAGACCTCGGCGAGCACGGTCTCGACCTCGGTACGCGGGGCCACGTAACGGTTTTCGACCCGCGCACCAGGAGCGGGCAGCGCGCGGTGATCAAGCTTTCCGTTCGCGTTAAGCGGCAGTTTGTCCAGCGCGACGAACACCGCCGGGATCATGTGCGCGGGCAGCGACCGGGCGAGGAATTCCCGCAGCACCGTGGTTCCCGGCACGGTGCCGGTCAGGTACGCGACCAGCCGCCGGGCGTCGCCGGTCCCGTGCGCGACAGCCACCGCGCCGGTCACGTCCGGATGCGCCGACAGCGCCGCCTCGACCTCGCCCAGTTCGATCCGGAACCCGCGGATCTTGACCTGGTGATCGGCCCGGCCCCGGTAGGCGAGTTCGCCGTCCGGGGTCCAGCACAGCAGGTCGCCGGTGCGGTACATCCGGGTGCCCGGCTCGCCGAACGGGTCGGCGACGAAGCGGGAGGCGGTGAGGCCCGGCCGGTTCAGGTAGCCGCGCGCCAGGCCCGCGCCCGCGACGTACAGCTCGCCGGTGACGCCGGGCGGAACCGGTTCGAGGCAGGCGTCCAAGACGTAAGCGCGCAGGTCCGGAATCGGCACGCCGACGGTCGCGCGGTCGTCGAGCACCCGGTACGTGACGTGCACGGTGGTCTCGGTGATGCCGTACATGTTGACCAGCTGCGGCCCGTCCGGATACCGCCGTCGCCATTCCTCCAGGCGCACCGGATCCAGGGCCTCGCCGCCGAAAATCACGTACCGCAGGCTCAACGGCGCGGACGGCAGCGAGCCGAGCCGGTAGAACGCCGACGGCGTCTGGTTGAGCACGGTCACCTGCTGTTCGGCCAGCAGCGCCAGGAATTCCTCCGGCGACCGGACCGTCTCGGACGGGACCACCACGAGGCGCCCGCCGTGCAGCAGCGCTCCCCAGAGTTCCCAGACCGAGAAGTCGAAGGCGTAGGAGTGGAAAAGCGTCCAGACGTCCTGGTCGCCGAAGCCGAACCAGCGATCGGTCGAGGAGAACAGCCGGGTCACGTTCGCGTGCGGGACGAGCACGCCCTTGGGCATGCCGGTAGATCCCGAGGTGTAGATGACGTACGCCGTGTTCTCCGGGCGGACCCGCACGCCGGGATCGGTGTCCGGCTGGTCGTCCGCGGCGACCGTGTCCACGACGCACACCGGCTGCGCGTCGGCGAGCATCGCCTCGATCCGCGCGGGCGGATAGTCCGGGTCGATCGGCAGGTATCCCGCGCCGGACTTCAGCACGGCGAGGATCGCGACGACCAGGTCCGCCGACCGCGGCAGCCGAAGCGCCACCAGGAGTTCTGGCCCGGCACCCTCGCCGATGAGCCGGTGTGCCAGGCGGTTCGCTCGCCGGTCCAGCTCGCGGTAGGTCAGCTCCGTGCCTTCGCAGGTCACCGCGACGGCGTGCGGGGTCCGGGCGGCTTGCGCGGCGAACAGCCGATGCAGAGTCGGCTCCGGGGGCGCGGCGGCGACCGGGTTCCAGTCGCGCAGGACGCGGTCGCGCTCGGCGGCGGTGATCCACGGCAGGCGGCCGAGCGGCTGCGCGGGGGTCGCCGCGATTCCGGCCAGCAGGATCCGCAGCCAGCCGCTCAGCCGCTGGACGGTCGCCGCGTCGAACAGGTCGGTGTTGTAGTTGACGACCGCGTCGAGCCGCCCGGCGGTTTGCTGGAAGTGGATCGCCAGGTCGAAGCCGGCGGTCACGACCGGCGGCGCGACCTCCTCGACGGCGAGCCCGGGCAGCGCGGGCCGGGCGTCCGGGGTGTTGTGCAGCACGACCATGACCTGGCACAACGGGGTGCGGCTGGGGTCGCGTTCGGGCTGGACGTCGTCCACGACGCGGTCGAACGGGACGTCCTGGTGCGCGAAGGCGTCGAGCACGGTGTCGCGGACTTCGCCGAGGAACTCGGCGAAACCGCGGTTCAAGTCCACTGTCGACCGCAGGACGAGGGTGTTGGCGAAGAAGCCGATCAGGCCTTCCAGCTCGGTGCGTTCCCGGCCGGAGACGACGGTGCCGACCGCGATGTCGTCCTGTCCGGACCAGCGCGCGAACAGCAGCTGGCAGGCGGCGAGCAGGGTCATGAAGAGCGTGCTGCGCTGTTGCCGGGACAGTTCGGCGAGCCGCGCGGTGGTGCCGACCGGGACGCTGAACTCGTGCAGCGCGCCGTTCTTCGTGCGGACCGCCGGGCGGGGCCGGTCGGTCGACAGGTTCAGCGGCTCCAGACCGGCGAACCGGTGCCGCCAGTAGCTGAGCTGGCCGTCGAAATCGGAGCGGTTTCGTTGCCAGACCGCGTAATCCGCGTACTGCACAGGCAGCGGCGGCAGCTCAGGCTCGTCGCCGCGGGTGAACGCCGCGTAGAAGGCGGCGAGTTCGCTCAGGAGCACGCCGGAGGACCAGCCGTCGGTGACGATGTGGTGCAGCACCAGGGTCAGGACGTGGTCGTCAGAGCCGAGCCGGATGAGCGCGGCGCGCAGCAGCGGGCCGGTGTGCAGGTCGACCGGGCCGGTCGCGGCCGCCAGCGCGGTGTCGAGATCGCCGTCGACCGCCTGGAGATCGACCGCGTACGGCGGGTGGACGATCTGCTTGCCCTGGCCGTCGACTGTCGCGAAGGTCGTGCGCAGGGATTCGTGCCGGGCCACCAGCGCGGTGAGCGACTGGTTCAACGCTTGCACGTCCAGGTCGCCGCGCAGCCGCAGCGCGGTTGGCGAGACGTACTCGGTGCTGCCGGGGTCGAATTCGTCCAGGAACCAGAGTCGTTGCTGGGCAAAGGAAAGCGGGGCTTCGAACGGGCCGTCGCCGCGCGGGATCAGCGGGATCGCTTCCTGCGGCGCGGACGCGGCGGGCAGCTGCGCGGCCAGCAGCGCCGGGGTCGGGGCGGTGAAGACCAGCCGGGCGGGCACGTCCGCACCCAGTTCAGCGCGCAGTCGCGCGACCACACGGATGCCGAGCAGCGAGTCGCCGCCAAGCGCGAAGAAGTCGTCTTCGACACCGACTCGCTCCAGCCCGAGCACTTCGGCCCAGACGTCGGTCACCAGCCGTTCACGGTCGTCTCGCGGCGCGATGTACTGCGCGGACGCGGAAATCTCCGGCTCCGGGAGCGCCCGGCGGTCCAGTTTGCCGTGCCGGGTCAGCGGAAGCAGGTCGAGGTGAACGAACGCCGACGGCACCAGGTGCGCGGGCAACGTCTGAGTCAGCGCGGCGCGAAGCTCGGCGGGCTCGGCATCGCCGACGAGGTACGCGACGAGCCTGCCGTCCCGCGCGTCGACGGCGGCATCGAGCACTTTCGGCTGAGCGCGCAATGCGGTCTCGACTTCGCCGGGCTCGATCCGGAAGCCGCGGACTTTGACCTGGTCGTCGGTCCGGCCGAGGTGCTCGAGCCGGCCATCGGCGGTCCAGCGGGCGCGGTCGCCGGTCCGGTACAGGCGGGTTCCGGGCGCGCCGAAGGGATTCGGCACGAACCGGTCCGCGGTCAGGCCCGGCCGGCCGAGGTAGCCGCGGGCGAGCTGGGCGCCGGCGAGGCAGAGTTCGCCCGGGACACCGGCGGGGACGAGCCGGAGCTGTTCGTCCAGCACGTACGCGCCGACATTCCCCAGTGGACGGCCGATCGACGGCCGGTCCCCGGTCACCAGTGCCCATGTCGCGTCCACAGTGGACTCGGTTGGGCCGTAGTAGTTCCCGGCGGCCACCCCGGACCCGGCGAGTTCGTGCCACAGACTCTCGCCGATGGCCTCGCCGCCGACCATCAGGAACCGCGGCCGCTGTTCGCCGTCGAGCAGTCCGGCGGGCAGCAACTGCCGCAGGTAGGACGGGGTCACGTCGAGGAAGCCGATGCGTTCCTCGCGAACGTAGCGGACGAGCGCGGCCGGGTCGAGGCGGGTTTCGTCGCTGACCAGGTGCAGTTCGTGGCCGCCGGCCAGCAGCAGCGGTCCTTCCCACGACGTGTCGAACGACAGCGACGCGGTGAGCGCCACGCGCAATCGTTCGCGGCCGAACGCGGCCCGGTGGTTGGCCAGCAGGTTCGCCAAAGCCGCGTGCTCGACCACGACGCCCTTCGGCGTGCCGGTCGAACCGGACGTGTGGATCACGTAGGCGGCGTCCGACGGCTTCGGCGCGGCCGGGCGCGGGCCGTCGGTGAAGCCGCCGATGCGGTCCAGCACCACCACCGGCCGGGTGTCGGCCAGCAGCGTCTCGATCCGCTCGGCGGGCAGCCCGGGATCGATCGACTGGTGCACCGCCCCGGCTTTGAGCACGGCGAACAGCGCGATGATCGCGTCGGCGGAGCGCGGGAGCAGCACGGCGACCACCTGGTCCGGCCCCGCGCCCCGTCCGGCGAGATCCGCGGCGAGGACGTCGCTGCGGGCGGCGAGTTCGGCGAAGCTCAGCCGGACGTCGCCGCAGACCAGTGCGGTCGCCGTCGGCTGCGTCTTCGCCTGGTGGTCGAGGAGGTCGACGATCGTGCCGTCCGGGACGTCGAGCACCGGGCCGCGCCAGCCGAGCAGCTGAGTCTCTTCGGTCTCGGTGGTCAGCGGCAGGTCGGCGATGCGGCGGCCCGGGTCGGCGACGATCCCGGCCAGCAGCCGCAGCAGGTGGGCGATCAGCCGGTCGACCGTCCCGACCTCGAACAGTTCGGTGCTGTATTCCACGAGCCCGGCGAGGCGGCCGCCCGACTCCTCGAACTCGACGGTGAGGTCGAAGTTGGCCGAATCCCGCCCGACCCCGGCCGGTTCGGCGGCCAGGTCCGGGAACACCGGCCCGGTCCCGTTCGCGGAGTGGAGCAGCACCATCACGTCGAACAACGGGTTGCGGCCGGGGTCCCGGCCCGCGTGCACGGCGTCGACCACTTCCTCGAACGGCACGTCGTCGTGGGCGAAGGCGTCGAGGACGGTCTGCCGTGCCGCGGCCAGGTGGTCGGCGAAGGAAGCCGATCGGTCCACTTCGGACCGCAGCACGACGGTGTTGACGAAGAACCCGACCACCCGCTCCAACTCCGGGCGGTCCCGGCCGGAAACGACGGTGCCGAGCGCGATGTCCTCCTGGCCGGTGTAGCGCGCGAACAGCGCCTGGCAGGCCGCGAGCAGCACGGTGAACAGCGTGGTTTCCGACGTGCGCGCCAGTTCCGCGAGCCCGCGCGCCACGTCGGCGGGGACGGCGAACTCACGAACCGCACCCGCGGTGCTGCGGGCCGCCGGACGCGGCCGGTCCGTCGGCAGGTCGAGCGGGGTCACGCCGGTCAACTGGCGGGTCCAGTGCTCCAGCCCGGCCGCGCGGGTCGGGCGATTGTGCTGCCACAGCGCGAAATCCGCGTACTGCAACGGCTGCGGCGGCAGGTCCGCGCGCTCGCCGTCGCGGTAGAGGAGGCCGAGTTCTTCGGTCAGCACGCCCATCGACGCGCCGTCGGTGGCGATGTGGTGCACGCACACCAGCAGCACGTGCTCCGCCAGCCCAAGCCGCACGAGCACCGCGCGCAGCAACGGTCCGTGCGAGAGATCGAAGGGTCGCGAGTACTCCGCTTTCAGAACAGCATCGAGGTCTTCCGGCGCGGCATCCACCACGGGCAGCGCCACCTCGTACGGCGGCTGAATGAGCTGCCGGGGTTCGCCGTCGACCTCCTCGAAAGTCGTGCGCAGCGGTTCGTGCCGGGCGACCAGCAGCCGCAACGCCGTCGCCAACGCCTCGACGTCCAGCTCACCGGTCAGGCGCAGGGCGAACGCGCTGTTGTATTCGGGATCGTCCGGGCGGAGCTGGCTGAAGAACCACAGCCTGCGTTGCGCGGACGACAGGGGCACCGGGCCGGAACGGTCGGCGGCCGCCGGGATCTCCGGTGCGCGGCCGGCCGCTCCGGCCATCCGGCGGCGCAGCGCTTCCTGCAGGTGAGCGGGCAGCGCCGCGATGCGGTCCTCACGGGACGAGGTCATGGGGAGTCCTCACGATTCCAGTTCTGCGGCAAGCCGTTCCAGCTCGCTCAGCACGAGGTCTTCGACGGTTTCGGCCAGCGCCGCGACAGTGCGCGCGGCCATCACGTCGGCCGGGGTGAGCCGGACGTCGAAGAGCGCGCTGGCTTGGGCGGAAATCTGCAGGCTGCGCAGCGAATCCCCGCCGAGGGAGAAGAAATTGTCCTGCGTGCCGACGCGGTCCGCGCCGAGCACCTCGGCCCAGATCCCGGCGAGCGCGCGCTCGGTCTCGGTCGCCGGTTCGACGTGCCCGGTTTCGGCCGCCCGCGGGACAGGCAGCGCACGCCGGTCGAGTTTTCCGTTGGCGCTCACCGGAAGCCGGTCGAGCGCGACGAACACTGACGGCACCAGGTAGTCCGGCAGCGACCGGGCCAGGAATTCCCGGAGCGCTTCTTCTCCGGCCGCCGACACGACGTACGCGACCAGCCGCTTCGCGCCCGGCTGGTCCTCCCGGACGAGCACCGCGGCCTGCGCGACGTCCGGATGCCGGGCCAGCGCGGCCTCGACCTCGCCCGGTTCGACCCGGAACCCGCGCAGCTTGACCTGGTCGTCGCGGCGGCCGAGGAACTCCAGGGCGCCGTCGGGCCGCCAGCGGACGACGTCGCCGGTGCGGTACATCCGCTCCCCCGGCGGGCCTTCCGGGTCGGCGACGAACCGGTCCGCGGTCAGCCCCGGCCGGTCCCGGTAGCCCCGGGCCAGACCCGCGCCGGCCAGGCACAGTTCGCCGGGCACGCCGGGCGGCACCGGGCGCAGGTCCGCGTCGAGCACCCGGACGCGGGCGCCGTCGAGCGGGCGGCCGATCGGGATCCGGTCCGGCGGCGGCGCGTCCATCGGATGAGCGGTGGCGAACACGGTCGTCTCGGTCGGGCCGTAGCCGTCGACGACCCGCAGCCCGGGACACGCGGCCAGTACCCGCCGCACCGCTTCGGCCGGGACGACGTCGCCGCCGGTCCAGACCTCGCGCAGGCCGGCGAAGCATTCCGGCGTTTCCTGGGCGAGGATCCGGAACAGTCCCGCGGTGACCCAGACCGAGGTCAGGCCGTGCTCGCGGACGAGCCCGCGCAGCAGCGGCGCGTCGAGGCCGGTGTCCGGGCTGGTGACCACCCAGCCGCCGGTGAGCAGCGGCACCCACAGCTCGTAGGTCGAGGCGTCGAACGCGAGCGGCGAGTGCAGCAGGATCCGTTCGTGCGCGCCGCCGCGGAACCGGTGGTCGGCGGCCAGCGCCGCGATGTCGCGGTGGCGCACCACCACGCCCTTCGGCACCCCGGAGGAGCCGGACGTGTACATCACGCACGCCGCCTGATCCGGGTCGACGGCGAGCTCCGGGTCGCTGTCCGGCTCGTCGTCCACAGAGGACAGCAGCACGGTCTGACCGAGCGGATGTTCTTCCGCGGCAACGATGAACCGGACGCCGTCGAGCAGCATCCGTTGCCGCTTGATCGGAGCGCGCGCGTCGATCGGCAGATAAGCGCCGCCCGCCTTGACCACGGCCAATTCGGCGATCACCGCGTCCGCGTGGTCCACGGCGAGCCCGACCGGTTCCTCCGGCCGCAGCCCGAGCCCGGCCAGCCGGTTCGCCAGGCGGTTGGCCCGCCGGTTCAGCTCGGCATACGTGACCGGTTCGCCGTCGAGGACGGCAGCGAGCGCGTTCGGCCGGAGCCGGACCTGCTCGGCGAACAAGTCCGGCAGCGACCGGGGTTCGGGCGGGCCGCAGGTCGCGGTTCGTTCGGCGAGGAGCTGGGTTTCGGCCGCGGTCATGATCGGGACAGCGCCGAGCGTCCGGTCGCCGTCCGCGGTCAGGCCGCTGAGGATTTCCAGCAGCCGCGCCGCCAGGCTGGTCACCGTCGCGGGGTCGAAGAGCGCCGGGTCGTAGCCGACGTCCACCGTCAGCTCCGAACCGGGCGAGGCGACGACGGTGATCGGGAAGTTCGTCGTCTCCCGCGCGGACAGGTCGCGCACGGTCAGGCCGTGTCCCGCCGCCGCGCCGGTGATCGGATAGTTCTCGAACACCACGAGGCTGTCGCACAGGTTCACCCCGCCGGGCAGGCCCGCCCAGCCCTGGACCCGCGCCAGCGGGACGTGCCCGTGCCCGCGTGCTTCGGCCTGCGCCGCCTGCAACCGGGCGAGCCAGTCCGCGACGGGAAGTCCTCGGTCCACCGCGACCCGCACCGGCAGGGTGTTGATGAAGATGCCGGGAATGTCGTCCACCCCGGGCACTTCGGCTGGGCGGCCGGAGGAGGTCGCCCCGAACACGACGTCGTTCTGTCCACTGTAGACCGACAGCAGCAGCGCCCACGCTCCCTGCAGCACGACGTTGTGCGTGAGGCCGTGGCGTTTGACGAACGCGTCCAGCCGGGCGGTGGCGGCGCGGTCCAGGTGCACGGGTAGCCACTCGGCCGAGCACGGGGCGTGGCCGGACGGCGGGGTCCGGTCGGTCGGCAGCTGCGTCGGGCCTTCGATCCCGGCGAGCGCGGTGCGCCAGAACTCTTCGGCCGCCGCCTGGTCGTGCTCGCCCAGCCAGGCGAGGTAGTCGCGGAACGGCGGTCGCGATGGCAGCGGCTGTCCGGCGTAGGCGGTGCAGACGTCCGAGAGCACCTGGAAGACGCTCCAGCCGTCGAGGAGGACGTGGTGGAACGTCCACAGCACCAGGACTTCCGTGTCGGACAGCCGGGCGAGCGCGATGCGGGCCAGCGGCGCGACGGCCAGGTCCAGGCCCTCGGCCCGGTCTTCGGCGAGCAGCCGCGCCAGCTCCGCGTCGTGGGTGTCCAGCTCGGTCCAGTCGAGGTGCCGGACTGGCAGTTCGGCTTCGCGGTGCACGACCTGGACCGGCTCGTCCACGCCGGTCCAGACGAACGACGTCCGCAGGACCGGCGTGCGGTCGACGACCTGCTGCCACGCCGCGCCGAGCCGCTGCGGATCGGTGACACCTTCGAGGACGAAGGTCGCCTGCTCGAAGTACATGCCCTGCGCGGTCTGGGACAGTCCGTGGAAGACCATTCCGCCCTGCATCGGCGTCAGCGGATAGATGTCCTCGACCGTCTGGCCTGCGACGAGCTGGTCCACTCCCGCTTGATCGAGCGCGGCGAGCGGGAAGTCGGAAGGGGTGCGTCCGCCCGCGTCCGGCTCGGCGCAGTGCACGATGATTTCCCGCAGTGCCGTCAGCATCTGCTCGGCCAGGGTTTCGACGGCGTCCCCGGCGGTGGCGTGCGACCAGGTCAGTTCCAGCACGCCTGCTTCGACCCGGCCGACGACGTCGAGCACGTGGGTGCGAGGTGCTTCCGGGTCGACCTCGGCGTCCAGGCTGCCGACGCGGAACAGCCCGCCTTCGGCCGCGCTGAACTGGCCGAGGTAGTTGAAGCTCACCTGCGGGTCGATCGCCGGGGCCGTGCCGGCCAGGTAGCGCAGTGCGCCGTAACCGATGCCTCGCCGCGGGATCGCGCGCAGCTGCTCCTTGACCGACTTCAGCGCGGGGCCCCATTCGTCCGGGACGTCCAGCGCAACCGGGAACATGCTGGTGAACCACCCGACCGTCCGCGAGAGGTCGACGCCCTCGAACAGGCCCTCGCGGCCGTGGCCTTCGAGGTCGATCACCGGGATTTCGCCGGTCCAGTCCCGCAGGACGCGGCCCAGCGCGGTCAGCAGCACGTCGTTGACCTGCGTCCGGTAGACCTCGGGGACGTCCTGCAACAGCGCCCGGGTCTCCTCGGCGGTGAGGCGGACGGTGACCTCGCGGGTGTCGGCGATGATGCCCGGCTCGCCCGGCGTGACTGGCGGAAGGGCTTGCCAGTGGGCGAGTTCGTCGTCGAAACCGCCTGCCTCGGCGTGTTCGGCGAACCGCCGGGCCCAGGCGAGGAACGACGTCGTCTTCGGTTCCAGCTCTTCGCCTCGATAGGCGGTTTCCAGGTCCTCCAAGAGGATCCGCCACGAAACACCGTCGATGACGAGGTGGTGGGCGGCCAGCAGCAGCCGTCGTCCGTCGAGGACCGCGTTCAGCAGCGGGCCGCGTTTGACGTCGAAGGCGGGCTCGGCGACGAGCAGCTCGACCGAGCCGGGCGGCTCGCTGTGCTGGGTCTTATCGAAGCGCAGGCGCAGGGCGTCGTGGTGCGCCCAGACCTCGGCCAGCGCCCGGCGCAGCGCGGGCTCGTCGACGTCCTCGGCGAATTCCAGGACAACTCGCTGATCGAACCGCTCCGGCTGGGTCTCGAAGTACCAGCGCTGGATCGGCGTGAGCGGCGCTTCGCCGACGACCGGTCCTTGCTCGGCCTTCGGCCCGCGGTCGCCTCCGGCGTGCGCGGCGAGCGCGGCCAGCGTCGGATGCCGGAACACCTCGTGCGGCAACAGGACCAGCCCGGCGCGGCGGGCCCGGGAGACGACCTGGATGCTGAGGATCGAATCGCCGCCGAGTTCGAAGAAGTTCGTCTCGGCCCCGACGTCCTCGACGCCGAGCACCTCCGACCAGATCCCGGCCAGGACCCGTTCGGCTTCCGTCGCCGGGGCGGTCCGGGTGCCGGTCGCGGCGAAGTCGGGGGCAGGCAGGGCGTTCCGGTCCAGTTTTCCGTTGTGGTTCAAGGGAAAACGGTCCAGCCGGACGAACGCGGCCGGGACCATATAGTCCGGCAAGGTCCGGCCGAGGAATGCGGGCAGGTCGTCCGCTTCGCCGAGGTAGTAGGCGACGAGCCGCTTGACGCCGTGGTCCTCGCGAGCGAGCACGGCGGCCTGCGAGATGCCGGGGTGCGCGGCGAGCGCGGCCTCGACCTCGCCGGGTTCGATGCGGAAGCCGCGGATCTTGACCTGCTCGTCCACCCGGCCGGCGAAGTCCAGTTCGCCCCGCGCGGTCCAGCGGACGAGGTCGCCGGTGCGGTACATCCGCTCCCCCGGCGGCCCGAACGGGTCGGGCAGGAACCGTTCCGCGGTCAGGCCGGGAGCACCGTAGTAGCCGCGCGCCAGGCCCGCGCCGGCGAGGTGGAGTTCGCCGAGCGCGCCCGGCGGCACCGGCCGCAGGTCCGGGCCGAGGACGTAGGCGCGGGTGTTGTCCAGCGGTTTCCCGATCGGCACCACGTCCGGCACCGGGCCGAGGACCGGATGCGCCAGAGCGAACGTCGTGGTCTCGGTCGGGCCGTAGACGTCCACGACGGTCGTGTCCGGGCAGGTTTCCCGCACGCGCCGCACGGCAGCCGACGGGACCGCATCGCCACCGGCCCAGACCTCCCGCAGCCCGCGGAAGATCTCCGGCGCTTCCCGGGCCGCGAGCCGGAACAGGCCGGTGGTGAGGAAGGCGGCGTCGACCCGGTGCTCGGCGAACAAGCGGCCGATGGTGTCCAGATCGAGGTCGCCGGGCGGGGCGACGACGACCGTCCCGCCGTTGAGCAGCGGCACCCAGAGTTCGTACGTCGAAGCGTCGAAAGCCTGCGACGCGTGCAGCAACACCCGGCGGTGCCCGGCGAAACGCCGGTCGGCCGCCAGCGCCACGATGTCGCGACGAGTGGGCGCGACGCCCTTCGGCTTTCCGGTCGACCCCGAGGTGTACATGACGTACGCCAGGTTCGCCGGGTCCGCCTTCGGGAGCTTTACCGCCGCGCTGTGCTCGCCGGGCACGGCCGTGGGTCCACTGTGGACCTTAGCTGCGGTATCACGCCATTTGTCGTCGGTGACCAGGATCTTCACGCCGGACAAGAGGGTTTTGAGCCGGGGTTCGGGCGCGCGGGTGTCGAGCGGCAGGTAGGCCGCACCGGCTTTGACGATCGCCAGCTCGGCGACGATCAGCCCGGGCGAACGGTCCATCAGCACGCCGACGAGCGTTTCCGGACCCGCACCCAGCGAAACCAGGTAGCGGGCGAGGCGGTCGGATTGCCGGTCGAGCTCCGCGTACGTCAGGCGGATCCCGTCGCCCGCCACCGCGACCGCTTCCGGCGCTTGCCGGACCTGCTCGGCGAACAATTCGGACAGGTCGTCGTCCGGGAGCGGCTGGGCAGTGTCGTTCCAGTCGTGGAGCACTTGCTGCCGTTCGGCCGTCGTGAGCAGTTCGATGTCTTCCAGCGATCCCGGGCCCGCGCTGAAGGCGTCGAGAACGGCGAGGAGTTGCCGGGTGATCCGCTCGGCGGTCTCGGGGTCGAACAGGTCTGGGTCGTAGCCGATGTCGAGGGTCAGCTGCTCCCCCGGCGACGCGACGATGCTGATCGGATAGTTCGTCGTCTCGGCCGCGTCGACGTCGCGCAGCCGCAGCCCGGGCGTCGACGCCTGGTCGATCGGGTAGTTCTCGAATACCACGATGCTGTCGAAAAGGCTTCCGCCGCACCCACTCCACGCCTGCAGCTTCGTCAGCGGAAGGTGGCCGTATCGACGTGATTCGACTTGTCCGGCCTGCAACTCAGCCAGCCACTCGGATACGTCGGCACCGGTCACAGTGGTCCGCACGGGCAGGGTGTTGATGAAGATGCCGGTGATGTCGTCCGCGCCGGGAAGGTCGACCGGACGCCCGGAAACCGTGGTACCGAAGCAGACGTCGCGCTCACCGCTGAGCCGCGCCAGCACCAGCGCCCACGCGCCCTGCAAAACAGTATTGAGCGTGAGACCGGCCCGGCGCGCGAAGTCACGCAGCCGTCCCGAGTTTTCGACCGGCACGCGCAGCCATTCCGACGACCGGCTCGTGTGCGCCTGCGCGGGAGCCCGGTCGTACGGCAGCCGCGCGGGAGCGACGAGGCTGCCGAGTTCGCGCCGCCAGTGTTCCTCGGCGGCCGCGTCGTCCTGGCGATCCAGCCAGGCGACGTAGTCGCGGAACGGCGGTCGCTCGGGCAGCTCCGCACCGGAGTACGCGGCGAAGACGTCGGACAGCACGCCGAAGACGCTCCAGCCGTCGAGCAGGACGTGATGGAACGTCCACAGCACGCGAACTTCGGTGTCCGACAACCGTGCGAAAGCCAGTCGCAGCAACGGCATTTCGGTGAAATCGAGCCCGTGCGCCCGGTCGGCGGCCAGCAGGTCCTGCCACGCCTGGTCGCGTTCGTCCGGAGTGCGGCCGCGCCAATCGTGCCGCACGATCGGGACCGGGACCTGCCGCTGAACGACCTGGACCGGTTCGGGCACGCCCTCCCAGGCGATCCTCGTCCGCAGCACCGGCGTCCGGTCGACCACTCGCTGCCACGCCCGTTCCAGCGCGGCCAGATCCTCGACGCCGTCGAGCACGAACCCCACTTGCTGGAAGTAGACTCGCTCGCCGGGCTGGGACAGCGCGTGGAACACCATCCCGGACTGCATCGGCGTCAGCGGGTAGACGTCCTCGATTTCGCGGCCGTCGCCGACCAGCTCGTCCACAGTGGATTGGTCGAGGGCGGCGAGCGGGAAGTCCGACGGCGTCCGGCCGCCCGCGCCCGGCTCGGCGCAGTGCCGGATGATTTCACGCAGCGCGGTCGTCATCGCGGCGGCGAGCGTGTCCACAGTGGATTCTTCGTGGATGCCTTCGGCGTAATACCAGGTCAATTCCAGTTCGCCGGATTCGACGCGGCCGACGACGTCGAGCAGGTGCGCGCGAGCCGAGCGCGGGCTTTCGTCGGATTCGAGCCGGCCCGAACCGAACTGGCCGAGATAGTTGAAGCTCACCTGCGGGTCGATTTCCGGCGCGGTGCCGGTCAGGTAGCGCAGTGCGCCGTAACCGATCCCCCGGCGCGGCACCGCGCGCAGCTGTTCCTTGACGGACTTGAGCGCCGTGCCCCAGTCGTCCGGGACGTCCAGCGCCACCGGGAAGACCGTGGTGAACCAGCCGACCGTCCGGGACAGGTCGACGTCGTCGAACAGGTCCTCGCGGCCGTGGCCCTCCAGGTCGACCACCGCGGTCCCGCCGGTCCAGTCGCGCAGGACGCGGCCGAGGGCGGTGAGCAGCACGTCGTTGACCTGCGTGCGATACGCCTTCGGGACGTCTCGCAGCAGCGCTCCGGTCTCCGCCGCCGACAGTCGGACGGTCACGGAGCGCAGGGAAGCGTTGGTCGCGTCGCCTCGGCCGTCGACCGGCACCGTGGTCCGGCCGGAAACGCCGCGCCAGTAGCCGAGTTCGTCGTCGAACCCGTCCGCGGCAGCGTGCTCCGAGAGGCGGATCGCCCAGTCGCGGAAGGACGTCGTGCGCGGGCCGAGGTCGATCGGTTTGCCTTCCCGGGCCTGGTCGTAGGCGCGCTCGAAGTCCTCGAGGAGCACGCGCCACGAGACGCCGTCGACCACGAGATGATGCACGGACAGCCGGTCCTGCTCGAACCGGACCAGCGGTGCTTCGGCGCCGACCGGGCCGTTCTCCTGGAGCCAGTGCGTCTCGCCGCGGGCGAAGCGCATCCGTAGTGCGTCGTGATGGGTCAGCAGCGCCTCGACGGCCGCGCGCGCCGCGTCCGGATCGAGCGTTCCTAAGTGGACGAACTGGTGGAAGTGGTCCGGTTCGGCGGTTTGCGTCGCGAAGAACCAGCGCTGGATCGGGGTGAGCGGCACCGGGCCGTGGACTGGGCCGCGCTCGACCGCCGTCGTCGCGGTGCGAGCCGCCTCGGCGAGCGCGGCCGGGGTGCGGTGGGCGAACAGGTCGCCGGGCTGCAGCTCCAGTCCGGCCCGGCGGGCGCGGGAAACGACCTGCATGCTGAGGATCGAATCGCCGCCGAGCTCGAAGAAGTCGTCGGTCGCGCCGACGCGGTCGACGCTGAGCACGTCGGCCCAGATCTCGGCAATGGCGCGTTCGCGCTCGGTCCGCGGCGCGACGTGGTCCCGCGCGCCGAACTCGGGGGTCGGGAGCGCCTGCCGGTCGAGCTTCCCGTTGACGTTCACCGGGAACCGCTCCAGCCGCACGAACGCGGCGGGCACCATATAGTCCGGCAGCGTCCGGCCGAGGAATTCCGCCAGATCGTCGGTCTCGCCGACGATGTAGGCGACCAGCCGCTTCACGCCGCCGTCCTCGCGGGCCAGCACGGCGGCCTGCTCGACGCCGGGATGCTCGCCGAGCGCGGCCTCGATTTCGCTCGGTTCGACCCGGAACCCGCGGAGCTTGACCTGCTCGTCCGCCCGGCCGACGAACTCGAGCGCGCCTTCGCCGTTCCAGCGCACGAGGTCGCCGGTGCGGTACATCCGCTCCCCCGGCGGGCCGAACGGATCCGCGACGAACCGGTCCGCGGTCAGCCCGGGCCGCCCGAGGTAACCGCGCGCCAGGCCCGCGCCGGCGATGTGCAGTTCGCCGGGCGCGCCGGGCGGGACGAGCCGGAGGTCGTCGTCGAGGACGTACACCCGGGTGTGGTCGAGCGGTCCGCCGATCGGGACGACGTCCGGGACCTCGCCGGGCAGCGGATGCACGGTCGCGAACGTCGTGGTCTCGGTGGGGCCGTAGACGTCGGCGACCAGGGTGTCCGGGCAGGCCGCCTGGACCCGGCGCAGCGCGGCCGCGGGGACGGCGTCGCCGCCGGTCCAGACTTCCCGGACGCCCGCGAAGACCTCCGGCGATTCCTGCGCGACCAAGCGGAACAGGCCGGTGGTGAGGAACGCGCCGGTCACGCCGTGCGTGGTGAGCGAGCGGCCGAGCGTCTCGACGTCCACGTCTCCCGACGGGGCCAGCACGACCGTGCCGCCGTTGAGCAGCGGCACCCACAGCTCGTAGGTCGCGGCGTCGAAGGCCTGTTGCGAGTGCAGCAGAATCCGGTCGTGGCAGGCGAAGCGCTGGTCGAGCGTAAGCGCCACGACGTCGCAATGCCGCGCCGAAACGCCCTTCGGACGGCCGGTCGAACCGGACGTGTAGATGACGTAGGCGAGCTGTTCGGGGTCGACCCGGACGTCCGGCGGAGTGGCGGGGGCGCTGCTGTCGCCGGTGAGGACAGTGCCGGTGTGGACGTCTTCGGCGGTCTCCAGCCAAGCCGCGTCGGCCAGGAGGACGGTTGCCTCGGCCTCGTGCAGGAGCAGGCGCAGCCGGTCGGCCGGGGCGCGCAGGTCCAACGGCAGGTAAGCGCCACCGGCCTTGACGATCGCCAGTTCCGCGACGACGAGTTCCGGCGAGCGGTTCATCAGGACGGCAACCCGGTCCTCGGCCCGCACTCCGGCGGCGATCAGCCGGTGGGCCAGGCGGTTCGCGCGGACGTCGAGTTCGCGGTAGGTGATCTGCTCGTCGTCCGTTACGAGCGCGAGGGCGTCCGGACTCCGCCGGACCTGGGCCTCGAAGAGCTCGGGCACCGCCTTGGCCGGGAGCGGGCGGGCCGTCTCGTTCCGCTCGGCGAGCAGGTGGTTGATCTCGGTCTCGGAGAGCATCGGCACCCGGGACACCGGCTCGTGCGGGGCCGCGACCATGCCCCGGACCAGTGCTTCGAGGTGCGCCGCGAGCCTCGCCGCCGCCGAGTCGCCGATCCGCTCCGGGTCGTGCGTGAGAATGAGCGACAGCTTCCGTCCGGGGTAGGCGACGACGCCCAGCGGGTAGCTGGTCCGTTCGGCCGCACGGACGTCGCGCAGTTCGGAGACCTCGTCGATCGGGTAGTTCTCGAAGACGACGATGCTGTCGAACAGGCTCCCGCCGCCGCTCCACGCTTGCAGTTTCGTCAGGCCGACGTGCCCGAAGCGGCGCGATTCCGCTTGTGCCGCTTGGAGATCGCGCAGCCAGTCCGTGACCGCGCAGGTGCCGTCGAGCCGGACGCGCACTGGCAGCGTATTGATGAAGATGCCGGGGATGTCGTCCGCGCCGGGCAATTCCGCTGGACGGCCGGACACCGTCGCGCCGAAGCACACCTTGGCTTCGCCGCTGTAGCGTGCCAGCAACGCGGCCCACGCACCTTGGACGACCGTGTTGACCGTCAGCCGGTTCCGCCGCGCGAAGGCGTACACCGCGGCGGACGTCTCGTCGTCCAGTTCCACCGGGATCCGGCCGGTCGAACTCGACGTGTGCGTGCGGGCGGCGGGGCGTTCGAGCGGCAACGGAGTCGGTGCGACCCCGGCGAGTTCGGCTCGCCAGTGCGCCTCGGCGCGCTCGTCGTCCTGCGCGGCGAGCCAGGCCGCGTAGTCGCGGAAGGGCGGCCGGACGGGCGGTTCTTCACCGCGCAGCAGGGCGACGACGTCGGAGAGCATGCCGAAGACGCTCCAGCCGTCGAGGAGGACGTGGTGGAAGGTCCAGAGCACCCGCACCCGGGTGGCAGATTCCTTCGCGATCACCAGCCGGGCCAGCGGGGCTTGGGCGAGATCGAATCCCTCCGCAAGATCCTGTGCCAGAAGCCGCTTCAGCGCTTCCTCGGCATCCACAGTGGACCAGTCCAGATAGGACACTGGCAGTTCGACCTTACGGTGCACGATCTGCAGCGGCTGGGGCACGCCGTCCCACACGATCCGGCTGCGCAGGATCGGGGTCCGCTCGACCATCCGTCGCCAAGCCTCGCCGAGCCGTTGCGGATCGGGCACATCGTCCACAGTGAACGAAACCTGTTCAAAGTAGACGCGGTCGCCGGACTGGGCGAGGTCGTGGAACACCATCCCGGCCTGCATCGGAGTCAGCGGGTAAATGTCCTCGACGTCCCGGCCGTCGCCGACCAATGCGTCTACTGTGGATTGCTCTATTGCGGCCAGCGGGAAGTCCGACGGCGTCCGGCCGCCTGCTTCCGGCTCCGCGCAGTGCCGGATAATCTCGCGCAGCGCTTCGGCCATCGCCGTCGCCAGCCGGTCCACAGTGGATTCCTCGTGGACGCCTTCGGCGTAATGCCAGGCCAGCTCCAGCTCTCCGCCCTCGACGCGACCGACCACCTCCAGCAGGTGCGGACGGACGGTGTCCGGCGAGACGTCCAGCGCGAGTTCCCGGTGCAGGGTCAGGCCGCCGGGCAGGTCGAACTGGCCGAGATAGTTGAAGCTCACCTGCGGCTCGATCACCGGCGCGGACCCGGCGAGATACCGCAGCGCGCCGTAGCCGATCCCCCGGCGCGGCACCGCGCGCAGCTGCTCCTTGACCGCCTTGAGCGCCGCGCCCCAGCCGTCCGGAACGTCCAGCGCCACCGGGAAGATGCTGGTGAACCAGCCGACCGTCCGCGACAGGTCGACCCCGTCGAACAGCTCCTCGCGGCCGTGGCCTTCGAGGTCGATCACCGGCCGGTGCCCGGTCCAGTCCCCCAGCACCCGGCCCAGCGCGGCCAGGAGCACGTCGTTGACCTGTGTCCGGTACGCCTGCGGCACCTCGCGCAGCAACGCGCGCGTCTCGTCGGCGGTGAGCCGGGCGGTGACGACGCGGGCGCGGCCGAAGGTGTTCTCCGCCGGGCCGTCGACCGGGAGCGGGGTCGGCGTGGGCAGCTCCCACCAGTGCGCGAGTTCGTCGTCGAAGCCGCCCGCTGCCGCGTGCTCGGCCAGCCTGTTCGCCCACTCGCGGTAGGACGTCGTCCGCGGGCCGAGGTCGATCGGTTCCTCGCGCACGGCCTGCTGGTAAGCGCGGTCGAGGTCTTCGAGCAGCAACCGCCACGACACGCCGTCGACCACCAGGTGGTGCGCGGCCAGGTGCAGCGTCCGCGGCTCGCCAGTCAGCGACCAGCGCAGCAGCGTGTGCCCTCCGCCGACCGGGGCGTTGTGCTGGTGCCAGGCCTCACGGTCGTGGCTGAACCGCATCCGCAGCGCGTCGTGCCGTTCGGACAACGCGGCCAGCGCGCGGATCAGCGCGGTCAAGTCGACGTCGGCGGGCAGTTCGACGGCGATCGTCTGGTCGAAGCGGTCCGCGTCCAGGCCGAAGAACCAGTGCTGGATCGGGGTGAGGACGACGTCGCCGCTTTCCGGGCCGCGTGCCGGGATCGCCGCCGCTTCGCTGACGGTCGGGGCGAGCGCGGCGATGGTCTGGTGGCGGAAGAGGTCGGCGGTGGTCACGCTGAGCCCCGCTTGCCGCGCCCGGGAACTCACCTGGATGCTCAGGATCGAATCGCCGCCGAGGGCGAAGAAGTTGTCGTCCACTCCGACGCGGTCGAGGCCGAGCACATCCGCCCAGATCCCGGCGAGAACGGCCTCCCGTTCGGTGCGCGGGGCCACCGTCCGCTCGCTGGCGACCTGCGGCTCCGGCAGCGCGCGACGGTCAACCTTGCCGTTCGCGGTGAGCGGCAGCTCGGCCAGCGCGACGAGCACCGACGGCACCATGTAGTCCGGCAGCGTGCGCGCGACGGCGCGGCGGAGTGCTTCGGTGTCGATGTTCGCCGGGACCACGTAGCCGACCAGTTGCTTGCGTCCGCCGGTCGCCCGGATCGTCACGAACGCCTGCGCCACCCCTTCTTCGGCGGCCAGGGCGCGTTCGATCTCGGCCGGTTCGACCCGGAAGCCGCGGATCTTGACCTGGTCGTCCACGCGGCCGAGGAATTCGAGCGTCCCGTCGGTGCGCCATCGGCCCAGGTCGCCGGTCCGGTACATCCTGGAGCCGGGCTCACCGAACGGGTCGGCGACGAACCGCTCCGCGGTCAGACCCGGCTGCTCGAAGTACCCGCGCGCGAGCCCAGCACCAGCGATGCAGACCTCGCCGGCCGCGCCGCGCGGCAGCAGGCGGAACCGGTCGTCGACGACGTGGATCCAGACGTCCCGCAGCGGTGTCCCGATCGGGATCACGTCCGGGACCTCGGCCGACATCCGGAACGAGGTGGCGAAGGTGGTGGTCTCGGTCGGACCGTAGCCGTCCACGACCGCGATCCCCGGGCAGCGGTCGAGGACCCTTCGCACGGCGGGCGGGGGCACGACGTCGCCGCCGGTCCAGACCTCGCGGAGTCCGGCGAAGCACTCGGGCGTCTCCTCGGCGAAGAGCCGGAACAGGCCCGCGGTCAGCCAGAGTGCGGTGATGTCATGCTTCGTGACTAGCTGCTGGATCGCGTCGGCGTCCAGGTCACCGGGCGGCGCGACGATCACTGTGCCGCCGTTGAGCAGCGGCACCCACAGCTCGTAGGTCGAGGCGTCGAAGGCGAGCGGGGAATGCAGCAGGACGCGCTCGTGACTGGCGAAGCGCGGATCGGTCGCGAGCGCCGTGACGTCCGCATGGCGTACTGCGACGCCCTTGGGGACGCCGGTGGAGCCTGAGGTGTACTCGACGTAGGCCAGATTTTGGGGGCTCAGCGTGATTTCCGGGGCTGGTCCGTCCACATCCGCCACGACCAAGGACGTTCCTTTGTGGACGGTTGCCGCGGTGTCGTGCCAGGTGTGGTCGGTGAGCACCAGCGACACTCCGTCAAGGACGCGGCGCAGGCGATCGGCCGGGGCGCGCAGGTCCAGCGGGAGATAGGCCGCGCCTGCCTTGAGGATCGCGAGCACGGCCACGACGAGGTCGGCCGAGCGGTCCATCAGCACGCCGACCCGCTCCTCCGGGCGGACGCCTTGCCGGATCAGGCGCTGGGCGAGACCGTTTGCCCGGGACTGTAGTTCTGCGTAGGTCAGCCGGATGTCGCCGCTCACGACCGCGGTCTGGTCGGGTTGTCGTTCCGCGCATCGGTCGAACCGCTCCGGCACCGTTTCGACGGGCGTGCTTTCGGCGGGTGCCGGGAGCAGGAACCGACGGTCGTCGGCGGTGAGCAGCGGAAGGTCGGCTATCGGCCGCGCCGGGTCGGTGGCGATGCCAGCGAGCAGGACTTCCAGGCTCTGCGTGAGCCGTTCGATGGTGGCGGCGTCGAAGAGCGCGGTGGCGTATTCGACGGTGACGCGCAGGCCGTCGGGTTGCGGCCAGAACTCGACCACGAGATCGAAGCGTGCCGAGGGTCGTGGCAGGGCATACTCGCTCACCTGCAACCCGGCGACCGTACGCTCTTCCACCAACGGGCGTTGCAGCACTACGACAGCCTGCACCAACGGCGTCCGCGACGGGTCGCGCTCCGGTTGGGCTTCCTCCACGACGCGGTCGAACGGGACGTCACCGTGTGCGAAAGCGGCCAGCACGGTTTCGCGGAACTCGGTCAGGAAATCATCGAACGGCTGCGCACTGTCCACTGAGGACCGCAGCACGAGGGTATTGACGAAGAACCCGGTCAGCTGCTCAAGTTCCGCCCGCTCGCGTCCGGACACTGCGGTGCCGACCGCGATGTCCCGTTGCCCGCTATACGCAGCCAGGACGACCTGGACGGCCGCAGTCAGGGTCATGAACAGCGTGGCACCCTGTGTGCGGCCCGCTTCCGCGATGGCGCGGACCAACTCGGCGAGCAGGTCGTGCCGGTGCACCGCGCCTTCGGTGGTGCGCTGCGGGGGCCGGGGGCGGTCGGTCGGCAGTGTGAGAGGTTCGAGGCCGTCGAGTGCTTCGCGCCAGTAGCCGAGCTGGTCGAGACGTTCGGACGCCAGCCGCCACTGGGCGTAGTCCTGGTAGCCGAGCGGAAGCGGGGGCAGGGACGCGCCGCCGTACAGGTCGAGGAGTTCGCCGGTGAGCACGGCGATCGACCGGCCGTCCGTCACGATGTGGTGCTGGCACAGGAGAAGCAGGTGCTCGTCCGGGGCGAGCGGGAACAGGACGGATCGAGTCAGCGGACCCGTCCGGAGGTCGAACGGTGCGCGCAGTTCAGCCTTCAGTGTCTCGTCGTCCGGGGTGGAATCCGCTATCCTCAAGGGTAGTTCCCCGGTTGGCGCTATCCGCTGTTTTCCTTGTCCCTCAATGGAATCGAAGGTCGTTCGCAGCGATTCGTGCCGCGCGCACAGCGAGGCCAGCGCCCCGTGCAGCTTGTCGAGGTCGAGCGGGCCGGACAGGCGGATCCCGACGCCGGTGTTGTACTCGGTGCTGCCGCAGGTCATCTCGTCGAGGAGCCACAACCGCCGCTGCGCCGGAGACAGCGGAAGCAGTTCCCTCGGCGACGCCACCGGAATCGCCTGCTCGGCTCGCGGACCACTTTCCAGCAGTCGGGCGAGCTGTGCCACGGTGGGCGCGTCGAAGAGCGCCCGCGCCGAGAGGTCCGCGCCGAACCTCCGGCGCAGGCGGGACAAGGCCTGCACGGCCAGGATCGAGTCGCCGCCCAAGGCGAAGAAATCGTCCTCGACACCGATCCGGTCCAGGCCCAGCACTTCCGTGACGACCTCGGCAACGGCGCGTTCAGTATCCGTCCCTGGCTCGGCACCTTCCGGCTCCGCCGACGGCGCAGGCAGCGCTCTCCGATCGACCTTTCCATTGGCACTCAACGGAAGCTCGTCCAACACGACAATCGCCGACGGCACCTGATAACTCGGCAACACCGCCGCGACAACGGCTTTCAAATCCTTCCGCAGCGCGCCCGGCACCAACACGACGTAGCCGACCAGCCGCTTGATGCCCGATCCGTCCTGCCGCGCGACGACCACGGCCTCCGCGACCGTGTCGTCCGCGGCAAGCACGGATTCGATCTCACCGAGTTCCACCCGGAACCCGCGGATCTTGACCTGATCGTCGGTACGGCCGAGAAATTCCAGCTCGCCCCGGTCGTTCCGGCGGACCACGTCGCCAGTACGGTACATCCGCTCGCCCAGCACCACGGGATCGGCGACGAACTTCTCCGCCGTCGCCCCGGGACGCGCCCAGTAGCCGCGCGCCAGCCCCGCGCCGGCCAGGTACAGGTCGCCGGTCGGGACCGGATTCAACGCGTCGTCCAGGACATACGCGCGCACGCCGTCCAGCGGGCGGCCGATCGGAATCGCCGTGACGTCCGCCGACTCGACCGCGTGGGCCGTCATGAAGGTGGTGGTCTCGGTCGGACCGTACCCGTCGACGACCGTGACGCCGGGGCAGGCCCGCAACACCCGCCGCACCGCTCCGGGCGGGACGACGTCGCCGCCGGTCCAGACCTCTCGCACACGCTGGAAACAGTCCGGCGCTTCCTGCGCGACGACCCGGAAAAGGCCCGCGGTCAACCAGATCGCACCGACCTCGAACCGGGACAGAACTTCGCGGAGGCTCTCGACGTCGAGGTCACCAGGCGGCGCGACCACCACGGTCCCGCCGTTCAAGAGCGGGACCCACATCTCATACGTGGAGGCGTCGAAGGCCGCAGGCGAGTGCAGCAACACCCGCCGATGCGCGTCCCGAGCGAATCTCCGGTCCGCCGCGAGCGCCACAACATCCCGATGCCGGACCGCGACCCCCTTGGGCGTTCCGGTCGAGCCGGAAGTATGCATCAGATACGCCAGATTGTCCGGATATACTGTCACCGAAGGGAACTCCGCCTCCGGCAACGCCCTCCCAAGCACGACGATCTGTCCACTGTGGACCTCCGCCGCCCGGACCGGATCGTCAGTCAGCAGCACGGTGACCCCGGCCTCGCCCAGCAGCGTCCGCAACCGGGTGTCCGGCGCACGCCGATCGAGCGGCACATACGCCCCGCCCGCGATGACCACCGCCAACTCCGCGACGACCACCCCGGCCGACCGCTCCGCCAGCACCCCGACCCGGTCCTCCGTACGCAACCCGAGCCGCAGCAGGTAGGCGGCGAGTTTGCCTGCCTCACCGGCCAGTTCGGCGTAGGTCAGGCGGGTCTCCGCACTCTCGACAGCGAGTGCGTCCGGATCCTGCCGCACCTGAGCAGCGAACAACGCGGGCAGAGTGGCAGCCGGATCCGGTTCAGCGCCAGCCAGCCGCGCCTCCCCTGCGACCGCGTCCGGCTCTTGCCGCTCCAGAGCGGCGAACAACCCGAGCACCGTGGCAGCCGAGTCCGGTTCGGCGTCAGCCAACCGAGCCTCCGTACCCTCCACAGCTAGCGCATCCGGAGCCTCCCGCACCTGAGCAGTGAACGGCCCAGGCACCGTGGCGGCCGGATCCGGCTCGGCATCTGCCAACCGAGCCTCCACAGCAACCCCGTCCGGAGCCCGCCGCACCTGAGCAGCGAAGGGCGCAGGCAGGGCGGCAGCCGAGTCCGGTTCGGCGTCAGCGAACCGGGTCTCGCCACCCTCCACAGCGAACGCGTCCGGAGCCTCCCTCACCTGAGCGGCGGACGGCGCGGGCAGAGCGGCTCGCTTGGCTGCCTGTTCGTCGTCAGTCGACCTGGCCTCCGCACCCTCGACGGCGAGCGCATCCGGAGCCCGCCGCACCTGACCGGCGAACAATCCGGGCACGGTGGCAGCCGGGTCCGGTTCGGCATCTGCCAACCGGGCCTCCACCGCAACTCCGTCCGGAGCCCGCCGCGCCTGAGGAGCGCACGGCCCAGGCACGGTGGCGGCCGCGTCCGGCTCGGCGTCAGCCAACCGAGCCTCCCCGCCCTCCACAGCGACCACGTCCAAGTCACGCCGCACGTGACCGGCGAACGGCCCGGGCACGGTGGCGACCGGATCTGCTTCGGCGTCCGGCCGCCGAGCCTCCCCACCCCCCACAGCAACCCCATCCGAAACCCGCCGCACCTGTTCGACGAACAACGCGGGCAGAGCAGCAGCCGGATCCGGTTCGGCCGGTTTGTCTTGGGCGGTCATCGTCGTTCGCTACCTTCCGGGCACACCAAGGGATCCCGCCTGGCGCGGGTGGGGGACGAGGAGTCAGGAGGGCGGCCTCAGCACCGCCGCGCGAGCCGGCCGCCGATTTCGACTGCGGCTGCCGCGCCGGGGTCGCCGCGGAACCGTCCGCACGGGGTGGCGCGGCCGGTCGCCGGGTCGCGGACGGTGAAGCTGCCGTCGGCGTACCGGGTCAGTTCGGGGAAGACGTCGCCGTCCACGTCGAGGCACGCGCCGCCGTCGGCGGTCGGCCGGATCGTGTATCCGAGGGCTCCGTTGCGATAAGTGCCGAAATCGCCGTCCGGCAGCGGAATCGGGCAGGATTCCGCGCTCTGGACGTGATGTGGCGGAAGGCCGAGGTCCGGCAGTTCCGCGGCCAGGTCGTGCCAGAGGTCGGTGCCGCCCGCGCCGTTGGCAGTCAGCGCGAGCACGCAGGCCCCGGCCTGGTCGATCCGCAGGTGGCACGAGGTGCCGTCGGCCGTGCCGTCGTGGCCGAGCCAGCGGAACTCCTCGTCGCCGAAACACGCCAGCCCCAGTCCCCAGCCGTCGGCGAGGCCGAACGGTTCCGCGACGGGCACCGGCCGGTGCAGGTCGCTCGCGGTGACGACGTCGAGCAATCCTGGTTTGCCGAGGTGGACCCGCCCGAGCGCGACCAGGTCGCGGGCGCTCAGCGCGAGCGCGCCCGCCGGGTCCAGCATCGGCGGCAGCACCTGTTCGAGCGGACGCTCGCCGTCGCGCGCGTGCCCGGTCGCGACGCCCGGGCTGTCGACGTAGACCGGCTCGATCTCCAACGGCCGCAACAGAATCGACTCGACCGCCTCGCGCCAGCCCATCCCGGTGACCTCTTCGATCAGCAGCCCGACGAGCGCGTAGCCGAGGTTGGAATAGGAGAACGCGGCGCCCGGCTCGCAGACGAACTCCGCGGCCCGCACCTCTTTCCGGCAGGACCCGTCCGCGTCGGCCGGGTCCGAGGGCAGCCCGCTGGTGTGGCTCAGCAGCCTGCGCAAGGTCAGCTCGGCAGACAGCGAAGGGTCGCCGAGAATCTCGCCGACCGGCTGGTCCAGTTCGAGATCGCCGTCGGAGACGAGCATCATCGCCAGGGTCGCGGTCGCCACCTTGGTGATCGAGCCGATCGGCACCCGCGAGTCCGCCCGCATCGGCCTGCCGCCGCCCGCCGAACCGGTCTGGACCATGACCGTCTCGCCGCCGGACCACACCGCGACCTGCGCTCCCGGCACCCGATGCCGGGCGGCCAGCCGCGGGAGCACTGCGGCCAGCCGGCCCGCATCGCCGGCGCCGGGCACCGGCCGCGGTCTCGGGACAGCGAATCTTTCTTTCCGGGAGTGCATGACCAAGCCTTTCGAATACTCGTAGGAGCCGCCCGGGGAATTGCCCCCCGCCCGCGCGGCACTAGCCCCAGCAGAGCGCGGCCGTCTTCAAGACCGGACCCGCGCCGGAATCCATACCCTGCCTAGCGCGGTTGCGCTCCAGCAACCGCCAAACGAAGGACTGCGGCATACGCCGGTTCGCACCCAGCGTCACACATTGCCGAGAGCATTCTAAAATATGAACAACGGACTCACACCTCAGGGCGACACACAGATAAGCGGACGGTCCGCCTTCGCATTCGGCCGACGTCCCGACCGCACCCGGAACCGTTTCCGACTGCTCCGACCAGCGTAAACCCGTCATTATCCCGGCCGCCTCGACAATGATCGAAACCGCCGAAGTAGTGCCAACGGACGCTGCCGTTGCCCCGACCGCAGCAACATCACCGCCGCGAGCGGGAGTTCAGCCGCGTCCCGGAAAACGATCACCTTCCGCCTCTCCTTAAACGCTTCCGAACAGCTAGCGGGACAAGTCGATCAGGAAGAATCGGCGATTCGCTCCGCTAAACCTCACCCGATCACCGGAAAATTCCGCCGACTCCCCTCCGCGCGGAATTCACCGCCCTCCCCGCACGACCACACGAATGGCGCGCGACGGCAGTAGCCCTTACTCCCGGGTAACTCGCCGCACTTCCCGTCGTTCCGCCATGAGACCGCCACAGTCGATTCCGGCATGAGCACCTCCGCCCGCACAGTCGCCCCCGCCGCCGGAAACGTTGCACCTTCTCCGCGACCAATAACCGAACAGCGGAACCCGCTTCCAACTGTCGGCAAGCTGTCAATAAGATGCATATTCCGCAGCATTTCCAACCGCACAGATCGGTAAAAGGGAACCATCGGGCCGATTGCCCACGAATTGACTATCACCCACTGTCCACTCAGGACAGACGTGCCCTCACTCCGCTGGCTTCCCGCCGCGCATCGCCGATAGAAGCACCGGCAGCGCCACGGCCAGCGCGATCCCCCGCACCGCACCGGCCACCGGATACGCCGCCCGGATGCCGAGCACGTCCGCGACCAGTCCGCCGACCAGCGATCCCAGCGGCATCAAACCCCAGCCCAGCATCCGGTAGACGCTGTGCACGCGCCCGCGCAGTTCCTGCGGCACCGCCTGCTGGCGCAGGCTGACCGTGACCACGCTCCAGAGCGTCGTCGCAAACCCGTTGAAACCCAGCAAAGCCCCGAGAACGACCGCATTCGGACTGGCGCCGATGAGCACGAAGATCACGATGTTGGCGATCAACGCGGTCAACAACGCTTGCAGCGCCCCGATTTTCGCCACGACCCGCGCGTTGACCATCCCGCCGAGCACACTGCCCGCCGCGGCCCCCGCGAGCAGCACGCCGTAACCGCGCTCGCTGACGTGCAAAGTCTGGGTCGCGAGCAGCACGACTGTCACATTGCCGAGCTGGTAGCAGAACGTGTTCACCGCCAGCAGCCCGGCCAACGTCCGCAACAACCGGTGCCGCCCGAGCCACCGCACCCCCTCCACCACCGCGACCCGGACCGGCGGCTGCACCCCGCGCGGCGCCGGACGGCGAGGCAAGGTTGCCAGCAACGCGGCGGACCCCGCGAACGAAACCGCGTCCACACCGAACGGCAACGCCGCCGCCCCCGCGAACAGCAAACTCCCGATCGGCGGCCCGACGAACAACTGCCCTGCGTTGGCGACCGCGTACTGACTGCCGTTCGCCCGGTGCAACTGCGCCTCGGACACCAGGTCAGGCAGCACTGCGAGCGACGCGTTGGCGAACACGACCTCGCACACACTGAGCCCGAACCCCATGGCCGCGAGCCCCGCGATGTCGATCCGCCCCAGCCCGATCAGCACGGCGACCACCGCGACGATCACCGCCTGAAGCGCCTGCGACCGCCAGAGGAGACTGACTCGGTCGCGCCGATCCACGAGCGCCCCCGCGGGCAAGGAGAGCAGCAGCCAGGGAAGGTAGGTCGCGGCCGAGACGACCGAGACCTGCACCGGATCGCGCGTGAGCGTGACCGTCAGCAGCGGAACGGCCGCGGAGAAGACCCCGTCGCCCACGTTGTCCACCGCCGAGGCCCACCACAACCGCCAATACGCGGCGGGGAGCTTGGCTTTGGGGTCGCTTGGCTTCATGTCCGGGAGGGTCCCTGAGTCGAACATGTGTTCGCCATCATGTAGACTGGAGCTACATCGACGATGGCCGGAACCTCTTCGTATTTCGCTTGCCGCAAGATCCAGGGTGCCGCAGACTGACGCGGCCGATGCCAAGTCCTGCGCGAATCCAGACTCAGCCCGACGCGTCCTTACCTGGGCGTGCCTGCCGTCGTGGGGTCGCGATGCCGGGATGCGCGATGGTCGCGATCGATGCGGTTAAACGGGCGGGCGGGCGCGCGGTGGTTGGACGCACCGCAGTCAGCCACGCACCGGTCGAGCAAACCGCAACCGGCCACACCGACCGCACAAACTGCGGCAAAGTGCGTGCCAGCCAGGGCCCCGCTCGACGAACGGCGGCTGAGCGACCGGAGGCCGGACGGGCAGCAGCCGTGTCCGTCTCGGCGCAACGGGCGTGGGCAGAACGTCCCGCAACTGGCCGAGCAGCAACGGCTCCCGGTGCGGTGAATCGCATGGCAACCGCGCATGTCGCGCCCAGGCGAACTGCGGGACGAGTCGCAGGGCAGGCACCAACCAGACCCACCACTGCCCGACGCGCAGCAACCGGCAGGCACGCCAAGCCGGGACCCACCCCGGGCCGAACGGCCCCCGAGCGGACGACAGCCGAACCCACCACAACGAACCGCACGCCGCCCGAACGAACGGATGCTTCATGATCGACGCAATCATCGCCGGCTGCGGTCCCACCGGCGCGACGCTCGCCGCCGAGCTGCGGTTGCACGGCGTGCGGGTTCTCGTGCTGGAGAAGGAAACCGAGCCGGTTCCGCTGGCCCGGATCGTCAGCCTGCACATCCGCAGCCTCGAGCAACTCGCGATGCGCGGGCTGCTGGAGCGGCTCCTGCCGCACGGACGGCAACGTCCGGTCGGCGGCATCTTCGCTGGCATCCCCGCGCCCCCGCCCGCGGACCTCGACACCGCGTACCTGCTGGGCATCCCCCAGCCGGTCGTCGTCCGGGAGCTCGAGAAACACGCAATCGAACTGGGCGCGGAGGTCCGGCACGGCTGCGCGCTCGCCGGGTTCGAGCAGGACGAGGACGGAGTGACCGTCGAGCTGGCCGACGGCGAACGGCTGCGAGCGAAGTACCTCGTCGGCTGCGACGGCGCGCGGAGCACCGTGCGCAAACTGCTCGGCGTCGGTTTCCCGGGCGAACCCTCGAGGACCGAAACCCTGATGGGCGAGATGCCCGCGTCCGCGCCGCCGGAGGAGATCGCCGCCAAGGTGGCCGAGATCCGGCAGGCCAACAAGCGATTCATGCTGGGGCCGGTCGAGGAAGGCGTCTACCGTGTCGTGGTCCCCGCCGCCGGGCTCAGCTCCGAACCGCCCGTTCTCGAAGACTTCCGACAACAACTGCGCGCCCTCGCCGGCACCGATTTCGGCGTGCACTCCCCGCGCTGGCTGTCCCGCTTCGGCGACGCCACGCGGCTGGCCGACCGATACCGCGTCGGCCGGGTGCTGCTGGCAGGCGACGCCGCGCACATCCACCCGCCCACCGGCGGGCAAGGCCTCAACCTGGGCGTGCAGGACGCGTTCAACCTCGGCTGGAAGCTCGCCGCCCAGATCCGCGGCTCGGCCCCCGATTCCCTGCTCGACACCTACCAGGCCGAACGCCATCCGGTCGCCGCGGACGTCCTCGACAACACCCGCGCCCAGATGGAACTGTCGTCCGCCGAAGCAGGACCGCGAGCCGTGCGCCGACTGCTCACCGAACTGATGGACATCGGCGAGGTCAACCGCCGCCTGATCGGGAAAATCACCGCGATCGACCTCCGCTACGACTTCGGCGAAGGCCCCTACCTGCTCGGCCGCCGTCTCCCCGACCTCGACCTCAAGCAAGGCCGCCTCTACGACCGCCTCCGCCAGGGCCGCGGCCTGGTGCTGGACCGCACCGAACGACTGACCGTCGACGGCTGGGCAGACCGGGTCGACCTCCTCGCCGACCCCGCCGCCGCCCTGAACGCCCCGGCCGTCCTGCTCCGCCCCGACGGCTACATCGCCTGGATCGGCGAGGACCAGGACGAGCTGAACCACCAGCTCGCCCGCTGGTTCGGCCGGAGTGCTGCATAACAGCGGAGTAGCCGGAACCCAGCGGGAACCGGGCTTCCATCCCGCTGGTTCGGCGAGTTCGCCCCTTGGCGACCGCACCGCCGCATAAACTGACGAGAAGCAGCAAGGTCCTCGACCACCCAGGCCGTTGAAAGAGGGAACCGGGCATCCCACCCCGCCCGTTCGGCGAATCCGCTGTTCCCCTTGGCAACCGCACTGCCGCGCCCGGCTCGGACCGACGAGAAGCCGCACGCCCTCAGCCACCCCGGCCGCTGAACGACCGGCAGCCCAGACCGGCGAAGGCGAGACCTCAACGACCTGGCTGAAAGCCACCCGGGACCGGCAAAGGCGCGCCCTTAACCGCCGCACCCGCTGAAACCCCCCTGGCCAGGGAAGGCAAGGCTGCAGCCTCGCACGATGAAAGGCCACTCCTGAATCGGCGGAGGCGACACCGAAACCACCCCCACCCGCAGACCCCCGGGACCAGAGAAGGCAAGACCACAACCTCACACGATGAAAGACCACGCCTGGACCGGCGAAGGCGACACCGAACCACCCCACCCGCGGAAAAGCACCCCCGGACCAGCGAACGCTCGGCCTCAGCCTCACACGACGAAAGACCACGCCTGGACCGGCAAGGCAAGACCACAACCACCCCACCCACAGACCCCCGGGACTGTGGAAGGCAAGACCTCACCCGCCCGCCCTCAAGCGCGGCCCCTCGACCAGCGAAGGCCAAACCCCGCCCGCCGGTCCCCCGGACAACCCGCCTTCTGCCGCATAATCGCGACGTGCCGCTCACCCTCGATCTGAGCACCGGCGACCTCGCGGGCACCAGGCTCGCCGTCTCGCCGTTGTCCGAAACTGTCTCCGGCCTGCAGACCCTCGCCGGGTGCTGGGGCCGGGCGCGGCACGAACGCTGGGCCCGCTGGGCCGCGGCAGAGCTCGCCGCGCGGCCGCTGGACCTTCGGTGGACCTGGCCGTTGCTGGTCACCGGCCGGGCCAGTTGGCCGCAGTTCCTCCTGCCCGCTCCGGCGCGGGCGGCTAGCACGATCGACGAGGCGCTCGCCGCGATGTGCCGGACCACCCCGGGCGAGGTCCGCCGAAGTCTGCACGGCGTCTTCGGCGACCGCCTGCCAGCCCCGGCGCAGGCGCTTGCCGACGACCCTGCGGCCGGGTTGCGCGCGATCGCTGCTGAACTGCGCCAGGCGCACGACCGCCTGATCGCACCGCACTGGGCACGGCTGCGCGCGGTTCTCGACGCGGACATCGCCTACCGCGCCAAACAATGGGCCGACGGCGGCGCGGGACGCCTGTTCACCGACCTGCACGCCAGGCTGAACTGGCACGACGGCCGCCTCATTCTCGACGGCGACAACCGTCCCTCGCCCGGGCGCCCCACTGGCGGGCTGGTCCTCTCCCCCGTCGTGCTCGGGCCGCCGTGGTTGATGATCAAACTGCACACCACCACCCAGACCACGATCCGCTACCCGGCGCGAGGCAGCGGTGCACTGTGGACAGCCGACGAGCGCCGTCCCGCGGGGCACGCGGTCCGCCTTCTGGGCCGGCGTCGAGCGGAACTCCTGGAGACGCTGCGCTCCCCCGCCACGACCACCGACCTCGCCGAAGCCTTGCACGTGTCGCCGAGCGCGGTTTCGCAGCACCTTCGGGTCCTGCGCGACAACGGCCTGGTCACCGGGCAGCGGTCCGGTCGCACGGTCCGCTACCGCACCACCGAGCAAGGAATCCGCCTCCTGAGGCCCGGCTCGCCGACACATCAGCACCCCGAGGCGCGTCCAGGATCGGATCCCACGACCGAGGCACAAATGTGACAACTCCACTCCGGATGCCACATCTCCGGAGTACGATCTCGCCGACCGCGACCAGCCTCGCGGAGAGGGGAAGCGGCGGGGATGAGCGACTGGCGGGTGCCCGGGTTCACTGAGGTCGACGTGCTCGGCGTGGGCGGCTTCGGCCGCGTCGTGCTGGCCAAGCACCAGGAATCCGGCCGGATGGTGGCGATCAAGTACCTCCTCGCGGAGTATCTCGCCGACCCGGACATCGCGGCCGGGTTCCGTCGCGAGGCGTGGTTGCTGTCCGGCGTCCGCAGCCCGCACGTCGTGCAGCTGTTCGACTTCGTCGAAACACCGCAGGGCGCCGCGCTGGTGATGGAGGCCGTGCCCGGCGTGTCCCTGCGCGCGCTTCTGGCGACGGAGAACGTCCTCGCCCCGGAGTCCGCGCTGGCCATCCTCAAGGGCTCGCTGCTCGGACTCGCCGACGCGCACGCCGCCGGGGTCGTCCACCGCGACTACAAACCGGGAAACGTGCTGGTGTCGCAAGAAGGCCAGTCGAAGCTGGTCGACTTTGGACTGGCCACTTTGGACGGCCACAATGGACTGACCGCCGGGTCGCCGTCGTACATGGCACCCGAGCAGTGGGCCGGGCAGCCGGGCCAGCCCGCCACCGACGTGTACGCCGCCACTTGCGTGTTCTACCAATGCATCACCGGACACCAGCCGTTCGAGGCGACCACCACGGACGAACTCCGCTCGCTGCACCAGATGGCGCCGGTGCCGCTGGACGCGGTACCCGAGAAACTCCGGCCGCTGATCGCGCGCGGCATGGCCAAGGACCCGGCGTGGCGACCGTCCACAGCGGACGCTTTCGTGTCCGAATTGGAAACCGTCGCCCGCAAGGCCTACGGAAAGAACTGGGAGAAGCGCGGTTGGAAGCGCCTGGCCGCCGCGTCCGCCGCTCTGACCGCGCTCACCCCGCTGGCCCTCCTGACCACCGCGGGCACCGCCGCCGCGCCGACCGGAGCGGGTGCCGGGGCGGTCGCGGCCGGGGCCGGGGTGCCGACCGCCACGAGCACCGGAGCCGGGGCGACCGCGGTGATCGTCGGCAAGGTCGTCGCGGTGCTGGTGGTCGTCAGCGCACTGGTCACCGGCGGAATCCTGGTCTTCAACCGCCAGGACGACCCGCCCGCGCCGGCGGCGCTCACCGTCGCGATGCAGACCGATTCCGGCCGCGACCAAGCGCTCCCGATCACCTACGACCTCCAGTATCCGCAGGTGTCCGGCGGACCGGACGCCGCGGTGCGGAAACGCGTCAACGACGCTTTGCGCGCCCCGATCGACAAACGGCTGAAGGCCATCCGCGACGCACGCGCCAATCCGGACTGGCGGCAGCAGTTCACCGACACCGGGGACACGCCCGCGGCGCACACGACCGCGCAGATCCTGCTGCAGACGCCGAGCCTGCTTTCCGTTCGCTACGACCACGGTCTCAATTCGAATGTCCTCTCCCACACGACCTGGCGTTTCCCGGAAACCGTGAACGTCGACCTCGCCACCGGGAACCCGCTCGGCCCCCAGGACATGTTCCGGCCCGAAGCGCTGACCGCGGCCGGGATGAAAACGCTGACCGACCGCATCGACCCGCACACCCAAGCCGGTTTCTGCCGGGAGCCGACCGTCGGCTACGACACCGGCCGGAAAACCACCGTCGACGCGGCGGACCGGGTGCCCGGCCGCGGGCACGTGCCCGCGCCGCCGATCGGATTCACCAAGACCGGGGTCCAGTTCGAAATGGTGTGGTACGAACTGGGATGCATCATGGCGGCCGGAAAAGAAACGGTCGTCCTCCCCTATTCCGAGATCAGCGACCTGCTGCAACCGAAATTCCTGACAATGTTGGGCGTCGGAGCGACTTCCCCGGCGCCCTCGACGCCGTCTTCGTCCGCCCCGGCGGCCAGCACCACCTACACCAACCCCCGGTTCGGCTTCACCACACGCGTTCCCCAGGGATATACCGCGGCGCCATACAGCCCGGAAAACGGCGACGGAATGACGTTCGCCAACAAGCCACTCCACGCGACCATGACCGTCTGGGGCACCAACTCAGGCGGCCGCACTGTCGCCGCCGCACTGGCCGACGCGGCCGCCGAGACGGAAGCACAGTCCGGCCGGGTGACCTACCGCAAGGACGAAGGCGACCACTACTCGATTTCCGGCTATCAAAGCGACGGAATGATCTTCTACGAGATAGGTTTCTCCGGCCCCGGGTCGACGGCGACATTGCGCTGGGTCTATCCGCGCGAGCACAAAGCCGAACTCGACGCGCCGGTGAGCACTACCGCGGAAGCCTTCCGTCCGGGAGACCTCTCCCAGCCGCACTGACCCTCGGCCGCGAAACGAATCAGCCGAGACCGAGCAGCGCGTCGGCATTTCCGTGGGCGATCTTTTCCTGATCCTCATGGGAAAGATGCGAGCCGGTCAGGAACGACACGGCGCCCTCGTTGCCGAGCATCGGGAAATCGACGGAATGGAGGATCCGGTCGGCGCCGACCGTGTCCGCGCAGTACCGGAGCTGGGCCTGGCTGAACATGCCGCTCGGGGTGATGAACACGTTGTCCCGGAAGTACTCCCGGAAGGTCCGGTCGAGCTTGGTCATCCGCCGCGGCATGCTCTCGTCCAGCCGGTCGAGGTAGAACGGGATGAATTCGCCCCAGTGGCCGAGGATGAACTGCAGCCCCGGATAACGGTCGAGAACCCCGGTGAGCACCAGGTGCAGGAAGTGCACGGCGGTTTCCTGATGCCATCCCCACGCGGGGAGCCGGAGCGCCGCCGACACCGCGGGCGAGAGCCCTCCGGCGTAATTGGCTTCGCTGACCGCCACCGGCGGCGGGGCCGGGTGCAGGTAGATCGGCACGGACAGGTCGCCGGCGGCGCGCAGAATGGGATCGAAGCGCGGCTCGTCCAGGAATTCGTCGTCGGTGCGCCCCATGATCATCGTGCCGACGAAGCCCAGTTCACTGACGCACCGGCGCAATTCGTCCGCCGCGGCGGCGGGGACGGCCGTCGGCAGGGTGGCGAACGCGGCGAACCGGCCGGGAAACGCCGCTACCGCTTCGGCCATGGTGTCGTTGGCCGCGGCGGTCAATTCCGGTGCGACGTCCGCCGGAAGGAAAGTGTTGACCAGCGAGAGAACCTGCGTGGTGATGCCGTGCCGGTCCATGTCGGCGATCCGGGCGGCGCCCAGGTCCGCCAGGAGTTCGGGATGCCGCGGGTAGGGCATCCCGGTGTCCGGGTCGAACGCCGCGGCGTAGCCGGGCACGTGGTTCAGCAGATTCGGCATGCCGGCGGCGGTCACCGCCGGGTCGGTCCAGTGTTCTTCGAGCGTGACAATCCGCATCGCTGCCCCTGTTCGTCGGTCTGTCCCTCCACGATGGCCCCCGGCGAGCGATAAGCTCAAACACTTGTTTCTGATTCACTGATCAGTCCGGCTGATAGGAGACGGGATGGAGCTGCGGCACCTGCGCTATTTCGTCGCGGTGGCCGAGGAGGGCGGGTTCAGCGCGGCCGCGCGCACGCTGCACGTCGTCCAGCCCACGCTGAGCATGCAGATCCGGGACCTGGAGCACGAGCTCGGCGGGCCGTTGTTCGAGCGCACCGGACGGCGGCCCCGGCTCACCCCGGCCGGCCAGGCATTCCTGATCGAAGCGCGGCAAGTACTCGCCCAGGCTGGACGCGCACAGGACGCCGCGCGGTCCGCCTTGCGCGGGGAGACCGGGAGCGTCCGGATCGGCGTGGCGGGCGCCGTGGTATTCGGCGGCCTCCTGGCCGGTCTGATCCGCGAGTTCCACGAGGCACGTCCGCTCGTCCGGATCGAACTGCGGGAGGCGGGGCCGCAGGTTCAGCGCACGGCGATCCTCGCCGGCGAACTGGACGTCGGTTTCAGCGCGCTCCCGGCCCCGCCCGGCGAACCCCGGCTGGCCTCGGCTCCGGCCAGTTCGGTGTCGTTTCTGGTCGCGCTGCCCGCGGGGCACCGCCTCGCCCGGCACCGGACGCTGACCGTCGAGCAGCTCGCCGGGGAGGAACACATCGAGTACATCATCGGCGACGGCGACCTCGCGCCGCCGTGGCCGCGTCGGCGCGAGGCGGACCCGCCATCCCGTTTTCGCGCCGACAGCACTTTGAGTGTGCTGGCACTGATCGCCGCGAAGGTGGGCATCGCGGTGGTCCCGGCGGGCGTGGAACGGGCCGCGGTCCCGGAAGTCGTGTATCGGCCGCTGGCCGAACCCGGCCGCGCGACCGACTTCCACCTGCTGCACCGCAGCACCGAACCGGCGCCGGCGGTGGCCGCTTTCGTCAACGCCTGCCGGCAGCCGTCGGCACTCCGGCCGGGGCTTCCGGACCGGGCAGACCCGTGAGACAGCCGGTTGCCTCAGGCGCGCGATGCGGCACCGCACCCGCCGACGGAAACCCTTGAGGGGCAAGCTTTTCCCTGACGCATCGGGTGCGAAATCCAGTGGACGGACACCGGACGGCGTGGTCTGATCGAGGCGAACGTCCCGGGCCGCGCCGGGCACCTGACCGAGAGACTTGCCTTTGCCCGCAACGCACTCCGCCGACGAAACCTTGGTCAAGCGCCTCCTGATTGCGCAACTGCCCGAACTGGCCGCCCTCCCGCTGTCGCGGCTCGAACCGGCCGGTTCGGACAACGTCCTCTACCGGCTCGGGGACGAGTTGTCCGTGCGCCTGCCGCGCGGCGAGTGGGCGGCGGGGCAGCCGGAGAAGGAGTCCCGGTGGCTCCCCCGGCTCGCGCCGCACCTGCCGCTGGCGATTCCCGAGCCGGTCGCGCTCGGGGCGCCGGGCGAAGGCTATCCGTGGCACTGGTCGGTGTCCCGGTGGCTGCCGGGCTCGCCCCCGGACATCGGCGGGCTCGTCTGCCCGGACCGGATCGCGACCGGACTGGCGCGGTTCGTCGCGGCGCTCCACCGGATCCCCGCCGATCCCTCGCTCGCCGCCGGACCGCACAACGGGTTCATCGGCGCACCGCTCGCGCGCCGGGACACCGAAACGCGCGCCGCGATCGCCGAGACCGCCGACGTCTTCGACAGCGCCGCGCTGACCGCGGTCTGGGACGCCGCACTCGCCGCGCCGCCGTGGCCGCACCCGCCGGTGTGGGTGCATGGCGACCTGCATCCGGGCAACCTCCTGCTGGCGGACGGACAGATCAGCGCCGTCCTCGACTTCGGCGGACTAGGCGTCGGCGATCCGGCTTGCGACGCACTGATCGCATGGACGCTTCTCCCGCCTTCGGCTCGGGAGATCTTTCGCGCGGAGTCGGGCCTCGACGAGGACAGCTGGACGCGCGGGCGCGGATACGCGTTGAGCACCGGACTCAACGCGTACACCGCTTATGCGGCAACGAATCCCCGCGTGGCCGCGAGCACGAGGTACCAGATCACGGCGACGCTGGCAGACTTCCAGCGAGCCTGATTCCGCACCCCAGCTCGCCAATATCCGACAAATCCGGCACGCGCTGTTGCTCCATTCGGATGATCGACAACTTTCTCGCCCGGCATCCGCCCCCTGTCGCACCTAGCCTCGACGGACCCGGCGGCCGCAGACTGTCCCGCGTCAGCGAGGCCCGGCTCCGCGGCCGGTTCCGACATCGTTGTCGGCAGGGCGGCGCCGCGGGACGGCACGGCTGGACGAGAGGAAGATCGATCGATGGCTGATCGGATCACCGAAGAGGGCCAAGGCAACCCGGAGAGCCGCGGCGAGGCGGCCTCGGGCGAGGCAGCGGCAAGGAATGCGGTCCCGGCGGAGGCTGCCGAACGCACGGCGACTCCGGCCGAAGCCACCCCACGCACAACGTCCCCGGCCGGATCGGGCGCAGACGCGACCGCACACGCGGCGGCGCCGGGCGAGGCAACCGACCGCACGGCGACCCCGGCCGAGTCGAGCGCAGGAGGCGCGACCGCACAGGCGCCGACGCCGGGCGAAGCAACCGCCCGCACCGCGACCCCAGCCGAAGCCGCACCGGGCAAGGCGGCCGCAGGCGAGGCGATCTCAGGCGAAGCCGCCGCGCCCGCGCACACAGCCCGCGCAACCTCAGGCACAGCCGAACCGCCCGCGAACACCCCCGAAGCAACCCCGCACCACACCACCCCTGGCACAGCAGCAACCCCCGCCAGCGACCCCAAAAAGCTTCGCTCCCGGCACATCACCATGATCGCCCTCGGCGGGATCATCGGGGCCAGCCTCTTCGTCGGCTCCGGCAACGTGGTCCGCGCCGTCGGGCCCGCCGCCGTCGTGTCCTATCTCATCGGCGGGCTGCTCGTCTTCCTCGCGATGCGGATGCTCGGCGAGATGGCCGCCGCGCGGCCCGCGATCGGGTCGTTCATGGAGTACGCCCGGGTGGGGCTCGGCGAGTGGGCGGGATATCTCGTCGGGTGGCTCTACTGGTACTACTGGATCGGCGTGATCGCGTTCGAGGCGGTCGTCGGCGGGTCGGTGCTCGGCGGGTGGTTCCCGGACGTGCCGCAGTGGGTGTTCTCGGTGGTGCTGCTGCTGTTCTTCACCACCACGAACCTGGTGTCCGCGCGGTCGTTCGGCGAGGTCGAATACTGGCTGGCGAGCATCAAGGTCGCCGCGATCATCGTGTTCCTCGCGGTCGGCGCGCTGTTCGCGTTCGGGCTCTGGCCGAAGGCGAGCTTCTCGATCCCGAACCTCTGGCAGCACGGCGGGTTCGCGCCGAACGGCTGGTGGCCGGTGCTGAGCGGCGTCGCGATCGTGATTTTCTCCTACTTCGGCACCGAGATCGCGGTGATGGCGGCGGCCGAGTCCGAGGATCCGGCCAAGGGCGTGCGGCAGGCGGTCGTCACGGTGATCTGGCGGATCCTGCTGTTCTTCGTCGGCGGCGTGCTGCTGATCGTCACCATCGTCCCGTGGAACCAGCTGCCGAATCCCAAACAGGAGGGGCCGTTCGCGCACGCCTTCACGCTGTTCGGACTGCCCGGCGCGGGTCTGGTGATGAACGCGGTCGTGCTCACCGCCGCGTGTTCGGTGCTCAATTCCGGGCTCTATTCCGCCGGACGCATGTTCTCCGCGCTCGCCGAGAAACGGCTGGCCCCGCGCGCGGTGGCGAAGAAGAGCAAATCCGGCGTGCCGGTCGTCGCGGTGGTGGCTTGCACGATCGGCGGGTACATCGCGGTCTTCGTCAACTTCGTCGCGCCCGACTCGGGCATCTTCGACTTCATCATGAACTCCGCCGGACTGGTCGCACTGTTCGTGTACTCGTTCATCGCGTTCACCCAGATGCGGATGCGGCACAACATGACGCCGGAGGAACGCGCCGGGCTGAAGCTCAAGATGTGGCTGCACCCGTGGCTCGGCATCCTGACCGTCGTCGGCGTCGGGGCGATCATCGTGGTCATGCTGCTGACCGACGACTCCGCCCGCACCCAGGTGTGGACCAGCATCGTGTCGCTGGCCGTGATCGCCGCGTTCTGGCCGCTGGTGCGCAGGCAACTGCGCAAGAGCGCCGCGAAGGAGAACTGAGGACTCCGGGCGGCCGGAGGGCAGGCCGGGAACGCGCGCCCTAGGCTGTCGCGGTGACTGCGCCGCAGGTGATCGCCGGACGCTACCGGCTCGAGGAACGCCTCGGGGCCGGCGGGATGGGTGTCGTCTGGCGGGCGAACGACCTCGAACTGCGCCGTACGGTCGCGCTCAAGCGTTCGCTCGACGGCGACGAACCGCAGATCCGCCGCGAAGCCCGGCTCGGCGCGGCGCTGCAGCATCCGAACATCGTCGCGGTGTACGACTCCGTTTCCGACGGCACCGACCGCTGGCTCGTCATGGAGTACCTCCCGGCGCGCAGCTTGGCCGAAATCGTGCACACCGACGGCGTCCTCGCTCCCGAACGGGCCGCGGCAATCGGCGTGCAGATCGCGTCCGCGCTCGCCGCGATGCACGCCCGCGGCATGGTGCATCGCGACCTCACCCCGGGCAACGTCCTGGTCGCCGACGACGGCACCGCCAAACTCGCCGACCTCGGCATCTCCCGCGGGCACGAGGTCACGCTCACCGACAGCGCCCGCGTCGGCGGCACCGCCGGGTACCTCGCGCCGGAGGTCGCGAACGGCGAAGCAGCCACCGCCGCGTCGGACGTCTTCTCGCTCGGGGCGACGCTGTTCGCAGCTGTCGAGGGCGCTTCTCCTTGGGGCAGCGGCGAAAACGGGCCGTTCGCGCAACTGCGCCGGGCCGCGGAAGGAACTCCTGAGCCGCTGCGCAACGCTCGTGCGGCTGGGCCCGCGTTGCTGGCGATGCTCAGCCGTCAGCCGGAAAAACGCCCGACCGCGGTCGAGGTCGAGACCTTCCTGCGCGGTGCGCCAGTGCCGCGACCGGCGAAGAAACCCCGGCGTCCCGTGATCATCGGCGCAGCGCTCGGCGCGGTTGTCCTTCTGGCGGCCGGGTTTCTGATCTTCACCCGCGACGACACCCCGCCCGCGAACGCGACCGCCGCGCCGCCGGCGCAAGACCTGTTAGGCGACCCGCGCACCGCGGATCCGTGCTCGCTGCTGTCGGTGAATTCGCTGAGCCAGTACGGCAAAGTGTTCCTCGAACCGAACCTCGGCACGTTCGCGCGCTGCGACCTCAACACGTCCCTGCCCGACCGCAGCGGCACGATCGTGACCAGCCTGGAACTGTCCGAACCGGAGCAGTACCCGCAGGTGCCGCCGGTCCGGGGAAAGCTCGGCGAGATCCGGCGGCCGAATCCCGACGCCGGGAAATGCCGTCGCTCCTTCACGCTGCCGGACCTCTCGGTCGTCACGGTGAGTTCGGTCCGCTCCGACGGCGCGGCCGCACCGCAACTGTGCGCGATGGCGGACGCCGTCGTCGGGGACGCCTACGCGCGCGTCGCCCGCGGCCCGATCGCCCGCCGGGCCCAGCCGTTCCAGCCGGGTTCGCTGGCGCGGACCGACGCCTGCACGCTGGTGGACGACGCCACGCTCCGCCGGACCGTCGGACCGGACTACCCGGTCGACCGGCATTTCGCGAACTGGGCCTGCTCGTGGGGACACGACGCGAAGTCGGTCGACCTGTACTACGACCGCCAGTGGCCGCTGGCCGAGGATCCGCCGGACGGCCAGACGCGCACGACCGTCGGCGGACACCTCGCGTACGTCGATCCGCACGAGAGCGAAGGCGACACCTGCGACGTCACCCTCGTCCACCGCACCTACTCGCCGACGCTCCCGCCGCTCGAAGGCACTCCCGAACAACGAGACGAAGTCGTAGTCGTCGAGATGACCGACGAAGCCCGCAAAGGAAACCTCACCGCCATCTGCGACACAGCGAAATCCGTCGCCGCGGTCGTCGCGACCCGCCTGCCCTAGAACGGACGGCCGCTCAGCGAACGCCGCGAGATCGGGAAGTCGAAATAGGTGTCCGGGAACGTCTCCGGCTGGAACGTGTAGTGCCACCATTCCTCGGGCAGGTTCTTGAACCCGGCCCGCTCCAGGCCGTGCAGCAGGAGCATCCGGTTTTCCCGCTGCTTCCCGACGATCCGCGGGTCGAGCGTGTGCGCGAGGGTGTCGAAGCAGTCGAAGCCGGTGCCCATGTCGATCGAGTTGTCCGGGAATCGCTCGGCTTTCGGGCCGTAGCACGGGGTCAGCGGCTCGCCGGGGCGGTACGGCCGGGTCGGGAACGCGGGGAGCCGGACGAGCGTCAGGTCGACCGTGCTTCCCCGGCTGTGGCCGGATTTCGCCGCGATGTAGCCGTCCGCGAACAGCCGGTCCTTCTCCACCCGCGGGTAGAACTCGTCCTTCATCCGCAGGTCGGACAGGTCCTCGGCCCAGCGCACGAAGTTGTCGACCGCGCGCTGCGGGCGGTAGCAGTCGTAGACCTTGAGCGTGTAGCCCTGGCGCAGGAACGACAGCTGCGCCTTGTGCAGCGCGACGGCGGCGTCCCGGGTCAGGACGCACATCGGCTGCCGGTACCCGTCGACCGGCGCGCCGGTGAAGTTGTGCGGCGTGATGTAGCGGATCTCCTGCACGATGGTCGGATCGACGTCGCGCAGGGCGACAAATTCGTGCGGTGCCTTGGGCTCCGGTGCGGCCGGCGCCGGCGGTGCGGCGACGAGACAGGTCAACAGGCTCATCGCGGCGACTGCCAGGCCGCGCATCATCTTTCCGCGCATAGCCGGATTGCTTACCACAAGATCGCGCCGAAGTCCCCGGATGCGGAGCGAAACCGCACCCGGGGAAGACCGGCTCAGTAGTCCCACACCGCCGGCACGAAACGGAACGCGTTGCCCGCGACCGCCACGTGGCAGACGGACGGGAACGGCAGGTGCGTCGCCACCAGCTGCTCCCCGCTGGCGGCCAGCTCCGTCAAAAGCCGGACCCGGACCCGGGCCGATTCCTCGGGATCGTGCTCGAACCCGTTGTACCAGTCCGGATTGTCGAACCCGGGCTGGAAGACCGCGTCACCGGCGAACGTCAGCCGTTCGCCGCGGGATTCCAGCCGGACGATGCTGTGGCCGGGAGTGTGCCCGCCGGTACGGCAGATCCGCACGCCCGGTGCCACCTCGTGCTCGGTCTCGAACGGCCGCAGCTGGCCTCGGTACACGTCGAGAAACCGCGTGGCCGTCGTGCGCAGCACCTCCGGGATCGGCTCCGGCATGACCGTCCGCGAGAAATCGGGCGCCTGCCAGAATTCCGCCTCCGCCGACGCGAGGTGGACCTGCAGATCCTCGCGCAGCCGGCCGCGCAGGCCCTCGACGAGCAGCCCGCCGATGTGGTCCATGTGCAGGTGGGTGAGCACGACGTCGGTCACCGACGACGGGTCGATCCCGGCCGCGACGAGCCGCATCGCCAGCTGCCCGGCGCGCGGGAAGCCCGGGAATTCGGTGCCGAGGCCGGAATCGATCAGCACCGTCCGGCCGCCGCTGCGCACGACGGCGACGTTCAGCGGCCAGTCGATCATCTCCGGCGGCAGGAACATTTCGCGCAGCCACGCGGCCAGATCGGCCCGGTCGGCGTTGGTGGCCAGCGTTTCGGCGGTGATGGGCAGCACGCCGTCGCTGATCACCAGCACTTCGATGTCGCCGACCTTCAGCGCGTACCGCGAAGGGACCGCCTCGTCGAGACGGGCGGAAGGGGCCAAGCTCATGGGTTCTCCTCGGGAGTCGCACAGCCAGATCGTCGGCTAAGACCGGACGGCCGCCCGGTTTGTGACAACCCGCCGGAAAAAGGTGCTCTCGCCCAGGATCCGGTTCCGCGGCGATCAGGCCTGCGGAGCTTTCGAGGCCTTCCGCACCACGCGCCGCTGACCGTCCGCGTGCAGCATGGGCTCGAACCGCGACCGGGCTTGTTCCGCCAGTTCGGCGCCGAGGTCCGCCTCGTACCGGCTTCCCGACGCGGCGATCCGCAACCGGTCGCCCCGCGTGCCGAGGCCCGTGATCCGGTTCCGCGCCACCGCCAGCAGCTGGACACCGTGCGTCAGCGGCCGCCGGCCCAGCACATGGCGGACCACCACCAGCTCCTGCCGTGTCAGCACGACGAACGCCGCGGGCCGGGATTGCTGCCACAGCCAGCGTTGCGGGAGTTCCGGTTCCGCGCCGAGGTAGCGCGTATGCCGGGGATGTCCGAGCGCCACCAACGGCGACGCCGGGAGCCGCTCCCAGCCGAGGGCGGGCGGGCCCGCGTGCGCCGGTTCCGGCGCGCCGGGGCGGTGCGCGCGCGACCGGACGTGGGTCAGGAGGTCGGCCACCGCGGGCCACGCCCACGAGCGGTAGCGGAAAACCAGTGTCGTACGGACACCGGTTAGCACCAGGCACGCGTGCTTCCCCGCCATCGCGTGCTCGACCGCGATCAGCTCCGGGTACGGGATCGCGCCGACGATGCGCGGGTACGGCAGGTCGTCGACCCACAGCGCCACCCCGCGCGCGCCCGCGCCCAGCGCCTGTTCCGGCGTCCACACCACGCCGTCGCCCGACGGCCGCGTCGCCGACGGGGCCAGGACCACTTCGCCCGGACCGACCAGGTCCGCGAGGTCCTCCGCCGCCGCGCCCGGCCGGGACCAGCGGGAAGGCGGTTTGGTGTCGAGCCGGTCGGCGAGGTCGCGGCCGACCTGGATCTCCCACGGCTCGGCCGCGGCACTGAGCGCGGCCCGCGCACCGCCGATGCCGGACATGCGAGCCTCCTGCCGCCGCGGGAGCCGGGCCAGGCGCCCGGTGCTTCCAGCGTATACACCGCCGCGGAGCCGGTTCTCATTCCGGAGTTCGCCCGGGTGGGACCCAGATCACCCGAATGCCGCAACCAGCTTCGACCATGCGCCCGGGCCCGCCGCGCCCCTAGAATCGGCGGTGCGGCACCGGGGCCACACCGTCCTTTGTGGACACGATGCCGCGCGGTCAGCCGTCGACCCTGGAGGGAACCTCGTGTCCGCACCGGAATCCGTGCAGATCGTCACCGCCCGGCGCATCGTGACCATGACCGGTGCCGAACCGCCTGCCTTCGCGATGCGCGGCGAACGGATCGTCGCGCACGGCGCCGTCGCCGACCTGCGCGGCGAGTTCCCGGGCGCGCAGCTGCACGATTTCGGCGACGCTACCGTCATCCCCGGCTTCAACGACGCCCACCAGCACCCGACCGTCGTCGCCGCGCAGTCCTTGCAGGTCGACCTGTCGCCGTCCCGGATCAGCTCGACCGCCGACCTCACCGCGGCCCTGCGCGAACAAGCCGCCGCGACGCCGCCCGGCGAATGGGTCATCGGCTGCGGCTACGACTCGTTCCGCAGCAACGGCGGCCGCGAACTCACCCGCGCCGAGCTGGACGAAGCCTGCCCGGACCACCCGGTATTGGTCGTGCACGTGACCCTGCACGCCGGCGTCGTCAACTCCCCCGGCCTCGCCCTCGCCGGCCTGACCGACTCGAGCGAACCCCCTCCCGGCGGCCACCTCGGCCGCGACGCCGCCGGCCGCCTCGACGGCGTCATCCACGACCAAGCCCTCTACGACCTGGCGTTTCCCGCCTTCACCCCGCGCCCGACGATCGTGCAGGACCCGTCCACCGAGGTCCTGGCCGCCGCCTTCACCCGGCACGCCGCCGCGCTGCACGCCGCGGGCATCACCTCGGTCGGCGACGCGCTGGTCGGCCGCACCGAATGGCAGGTCCTGCGCCACCTGGCCGACCAGGGCCAGCTCACCCTGCGGGTCAACGCGCTGGCCGCCTACGACCACTTCGACTACTTCCGCGCTCTCCCCGACACCCCGCTCACCCCGGAAACCCGGCTGCGCCTCGGCGGCGTCAAGACGTTCGCCGACGGCGCCGTCAACGGCGGGACCTGCCTGGTCGAACAGCCCATCGAAGGCACCGACAGCTACGGATTGGAGCGCGTCAGCGCCGCCGAACTGGCCGACACCGTGCGCCACGTGCACGACGCCGGCTGGCGAGTCTGCGTACACGCCAACGGCGACCGCGCGATCCGCCGGGTCCTCGACGCCGTCGACCAGGCCCAAGCCGCGAGCCCGCGCGAGGATCCGCGGCACCGCATCGAACACTGTTCCATCATTGACGACGAGATCCTGAAGCGCATGCGCGACCACGGCATGGTCGCGGTGCCGTTCGCGAACTACGCCGCCGCGCACGGGGACAAGCTGACCAAGTACTACGGGGCGGAACGCGTCGAGCGCATGTTCGCCCACCGCTCGATGCTCGACGCCGGGGTCGCCGTGGCCGGTTCGTCCGACCATCCGTGCGGGCCGTTCCCGCCGCTGTACGCACTGCGCAGCTGCGTCACGCGGCTGGCCCCGAACGGCGAGGTGTTCGGGCCTTCGCAGCGGATCAGCGTGGAGGCCGCGCTCGGGATTTACACGACTGGGTCGGCCTATGCGTCCGGCGAGGAGGCGACCAAGGGACAGCTCGCGCCGGGATTCCTGGCCGATTTCGCGGTGCTGGCGGAGGATCCGTTCGCGGCCGATCCGGAGGCGCTGGACCGGGTGCGGGTAAGGGAAACGTGGGTCGGCGGGGAGCGGGTCTGGTCAGCGTGATTTATCGCCGGAAATTCGATATTTGCAAGATTAATCGAACCGGTTAGCGTTTTCTTTATGAACGCTGTCGTCGTCCGCGCCACGCCCGAATCCGTGCCACAGCTCGTCGCCTCGGCAACCGGCCTGTTCGCCGAGGACGGCGGGCGGCGGGATCCGTACCTGGATGTCGCGTGGCCGCGCCGCGAAGGCGCTGCTTACTTCGCGGACCTGGTGCGCCGCAACGATTCCCTGTGCCTGCTGGCGTACTCCCCCGCAGGCTCCGCGATCGGCCACCTGATCGGCCGGATCCGCCGCCCCGACCCGCTCCGGCCGGACGCGGTGGTCGGCGTGCTGGAGAGCCTGCGCGTCGACCCCGCGCATCGCGAGACCGGTGTCGCGACCGCCTTGACGGAAGAATTCTTCGCGTGGGCCAGGAAATCCGGTGCGAATCAAGCCAGCGTCACCGCCTACGCGGCCAACGAATCCGCTATCAGCTTCTACCGCGGGCGCGGTTTCGCCCCGTTCGAACTCACCTTGCACGCGCCGATCTAGCCTTACAGGGTCAAATATCCCTGCGCGAACCCCGCAGCCACGGCCGCCGCACGATCATTGACGCCGAGTTTCGCGTACACGTGCAGCAGGTGCGTCTTCACCGTTGCCTGGCTGATGAACAACTGCTCGGCCGCCCGACGGTTCGACGCACCCTTCGCGATCAGCTGCAGGACCTCGATTTCGCGTTCCGACAACAGGTCCGCCGCCGGTTGCCGCAGCTGCCCCATCAGGCGCGTCGCGACCGTCGGCGACAGCACCGCTTGGCCCTGCGCCGCGGCTTCGACCGCGCGGAAAAGCTCCTCCCGGGGCGCTTCCTTCAGCAGATACCCGGTGGCTCCCGCTTCGATCGCCGGGAGGACGTCGCTGTCGGTGTCGTACGTCGTCAGCACCAGGATTCGTGCGGGGACACCGCGTTTCGCCAGTTCCTTGATCGCGGTGACGCCGTCGGTTCCCGGCATGCGCAGGTCCATCAGGATCACGTCCGGGCGAAGCTGCTCGCCCGCCGTGATCGCGGTGGCCCCGTCCGCGGCCTCGCCGACTACCTCGAACCGCGGGTCGGCGCCGAACATGCCGCGCAGGCCGTCGCGCACCACGGGGTGATCGTCGACGATCAGCAATGAAATCACCGCGCACCTCCAGCCGGAATGGCGGGCACGGTCGCTGAGATCGCCGTGCCGCGGCCGGGTTCCGATTCGATGTCCAGGCGTCCCGCGAGGCGCTGCACCCGCTGCCGCATTCCGGACAGTCCGAAGCCGCCGTTCGTGGAACCGTTGGCGCGCTTGGCATTCGGTTCGAAGCCGACGCCGTCGTCGCGGACGTCGAGGGTTACCAGGTCCGGCATGTACGACAAGGTCAGGCCGACCCGCTTCGCTCGCGCGTGCTTCGCGACGTTCGACAGCGCTTCCTGCGCGGTCCGCAGCAAAGCCACTTCGACGTCGGTGTGCATGGGGCGGGCGTCACCGGTGGTGGTGAGCACGGCGTCGACGCTGTTGGCCGCCGACCAGTTCCTGGTCACCTCGCCGATCGCCTCCGGGAGCCGGGCTTCGGCGAGCACCGACGGTTCGACGGAGTGCACCGTCCGGCGCGCCTCGACCAGGCTTTCCCGGGCCAGGTTCGTCGCGTTCGCCACGTGGCGGCCCAGCGCTTCCGGTTGGGCCGCGGTTTGTTCGGCGGCTTGCAGCTGGGTCAGGATTCCGGCCAGACCCTGAGCGAGGGTGTCGTGGATTTCCCGCGCCATCCGCTGCCGTTCGTCCAGGACCCCGGCCTCGCGAGCCTGGACCAGCAATCGCGCGTGCAGTCCGGCGTTCTCGGCCAAGGCTGCTTCCAGTTTCCGGTTTGCCTCGTGCAGCTCTGCAAGCGCTTGTTTCTGCAATTCGTTCCGCTGGTAGGCCATGTCCACGAAATAAAACACCGCTCCCGCCAGCGCGATCGAAAGCACGCTCACGCCGAGCCACACCCACCAGAGATTTTCCGCGTCGATCTTGGCGATTCCACCCAGGAAGGCCATTGCCGAGACCAGCGCGGTGGCCGCGGCACCGGCGTATCGCCAGCGTCCGGTCAGGTACTGAAATGCTTGCGGGTAGCCGACAAAGGCGAACAGGCCGTACCACGGCGCGAGAGCTGCCAAGCCCGCCGTGATCGCCAGCAGGCCCGCGTAATATCCGGCCCGCAATGCGGGCGGATGAAGAGTGTGAAACCACAGCAGCCACAGGGCGGCAGCGGCGGAAAGACCCAGTACGACCGGAAGATCCGCGGGCAGCTGAAGAAAAGTAATGCTCACGCTCACCGCGAGAAGGACGTACGGCAGCACGCTGAAGGTCGCCGTCTGTGCGCGTTCCCAGCGGTCGAACTCTTCGCGCAGCTCCCCCTCGATGCCCACCAGTCACTCCCAGCGGAAATAGCGCGCGGCCAAGCCCCCGGCCACGACAAGCCACCCTAGCATGACGCCGAGGTGCAGCAGCTGCGGCAAATTCCCGGAAGCCGTGTCCTGCAACGCTTGTACGCCCGCGCCGAGCGGCGTCAGGTCGCTGATCGTCCGCAGCACGTCGTTCATGTCGGCGCGCGGCAGCCAGAGCCCGGCGAAGAACACGAGCGGGAAGAACACCAGGGAACCGACCGCGCTGGCGCTTTTCGCGGACCGGGCGAGCGCCGCGACCAGCAATCCGATCGCGAACAGCGCCAGTGCCAGCAGGGCGAAACTGAGCAGGTACCCGGGCAGCTGCCGAGGGAGGTCGATACCGAAAGCCAGCCATCCGGTTAGGAGGATGACCAGCGTGGACGCCGCCGACAGCACCACGGCCATCAGCAGTTGCGCACCGAGCAGGACGGTCGGTTTCACCGGGGTGAGCCGCATCCGCCGCAGCACGCCTTTCTCGCGATAGGAGGCGAACAGCTGGGACAGGCCGCTGAGCGAGAACAGCGCGACCCCCATCGCGACGACGATCGGCAGGTACCGGCTGATCATCCGGACTCCGTCCGGTCCGGGGTCGCGCAATGCCGGGATCAGGCCGAGAACGCCGAACAGGACCGGCGAGAACGCGAGCGCGAAGAACACGACGATCGGCTCGCGGAAGAACAGTTTCGTTTCGGTGGCGGCGAGCCGGGACAAGGCGGGCACCGGGATCTCCTCAGGATTCGATGGAACGGCCGGTGAGCGCGACGAACGCGTCGTCCAGCGTGGTCTGGTCCATGCGCAGGCCGGCGATCTGGTGGCGGGCCAGCGCGGACGTCACCGCGAGCAGCAGGTTTCCCCGTCCGGTGACGACGATCTGGCTGCCGGAGCGCTCGACGGCGGTGACTTCCGGCAGCCTGGTGAGCACGGCGTCGTCGAAGGGTGCGGCAGCGCGAAACCGGAGCCGCTGCTGGTCGTCGACGCGTGCCACCAGCCCGGCTGGACTGTCGACCGCGACGACCTGACCAGCGTCGATGACCGCCAGCCGGTCGCACAGCCGCTCGGCTTCCTCCATGAAGTGCGTGACCAGCAGGATCGTCACGCCGCGCGCGCGGATGCGTTCGACCAGGCCCCAGACGTCGCGGCGGGCCTGCGGATCGAGGCCGGTGGTGAGTTCGTCCAGCACCGCGACCTTCGGATTGCCGAGCAGCGCGAGCGCGATCGACAGCCGTTGTTTCTGGCCGCCGGACAAGCGGCGGAACTGGGTGCCGAGTTTGGTCTCGAGGGTGAGGATTCCGGCGAGTTCCCGCCAGTCGGCCGGGTCGCGGTAGAACGAGCTGTAGAGCTGGAGCGCCTCGCCGACATTCAGTTTGTCCGGCAGTTCGCTTTCCTGGAGCTGCCCGCCGAGGACCTGGCGCAGTTCGGCGTCGTCGCGCTGCGGGTCGAGGCCGCAGACCCGGATCGCCCCGCCGTCCGGCCTGCGCAGCCCTTCGACGCACTCGACGGTCGTGGTCTTGCCTGCCCCGTTCGGGCCGAGAATGCCGAAAATCTCGCCCGGTTCGACGGCGAAACTGACGCCGTCGACCACGGTCTGCCCGCCGTACCGCTTGACGAGGCTTTCCACCTCGATGATTGCCATGCGTCCACCGTGCCGGGCGGCACCGGTGCGGCGAATCGACTGCGCGGCCAGACTTTCCGGCCGGTCCGGGCGGAGCGGCGGATCAGCCGATCGGTCGATGCGAGATCAACCGAGGTGCACGGACTCCGCCCCGATCGCCGGTTCGACGTGCACTGCCGCGGCGGTCAGACGGGGCACCGCGGCGATGAGCCGGTGTTCCAGGCTGTGCGCCAGTTCGTGCGCCTGCTCGACGGTGAGAGTGTTACCGACCTGGACGGCGAGTTCGGCGCGCAGGCTGTGGCCGATCCAGCGCATCCGGACCTCCCGCACGCCCTCCACCCCGGGCACCGCCGCGGCCGTCTCTTCGGCCAGTTCGACGGTCGCCGGGTCGACGGCGTCCATCAGCCGCCGGAAGACTTCCTTGGCCGCGTCGCGCAGGACGAACAGGATCGCGACGGTGATCAGCAACCCGATCACCGGGTCGGCCGCCGGGAAACCGAGGGCCACTCCGACTGCGCCCAGCACCACGGCCAGCGAGGTGAAGCCGTCGGTGCGGGCGTGCAGGCCATCGGCGACCAAGGCGGCGGAGCCGATTTCGCGGCCGACGGTGATGCGGTACCGGGCCACGAGTTCGTTCCCGGCGAAGCCCACCACTCCGGCGGCGGCGAGCACCCAGAGCTGCTGCACGGGATGCGGATGCAGGAGCCGGTCGATCGCTTCGTAGGCGGCCAGCGCGGCGGATCCGGCGATGATCAGCACCACGACGACTCCGGCGAGGTCTTCGGCGCGGCCTAGGCCATAGGTGTAGCGGCGGGTCGCGGCGCGGCGGCCGAGTGCGAAGGCGATGCCCAGCGGCAGGGCGGTGAGGGCGTCGGCGAAGTTGTGGATGGTGTCGCCCAGGAGAGCTACCGAACCGGTGACCGCGACCAGGGCCAGCTGGATGACGGCGGTGCCGAACAGGGCGGCGAACGACCAGATCAGCGCCCGGATGCCGCGCTGGCTGGTTTCGAGGGCAGTGTCGAGGCGGTCGGCGCTGTCGTGGCTGTGCGGGGTGAGGAGGTGTTTGACGCGGTGCCGCCAGGTCGCTGGCTCGTGGTGGCCGTGGCCGTGGCCATGCCCGTGGCCGTGGCCGTGGCCGTGCGCGGGCTCATGATCGTGACCGTCGCCATGGCCGTGCGCGGGCTCGTGACCAGGGCTGGAAACGCCATGGCCATGCGCGGGGTCGTGCCCATGCGAGTGACCAGGGCTGTCCTGGCGGGATTCCGGCTCGTGCGGGTGGCCGCCGCCCGCCGCGGTCTCGGAACCGTGTCCCAGCTCTGCCATCGCCCGCTCCCGGATGTTCCGCAATGTCCCACGACCGGGCGAACGCCCTGGCCCACTGTCAGCATACCTGCGCAGATGCGCAGATAACCGAGAAGGAACGGTAGCATCGGGGCATGCACTCCTCCCTGCCGGACTTCGACATGCCCTCCGACGAGCAGGTCCACCTGGCCGCGGAAAGCTTCCGCCTGCTCTCCGACCCGACGCGGATCAAGGTGCTGTGGGCGCTGCTGCAGGGGGAATCGTCGGTGGCCTGCCTCGCCGAACTGGCCGGGGCCGCGCCGACCGCGGTCAGCCAGCATCTGGCCAAGCTGCGGCTCGCGGGGCTGGTGAAGGGCCGCCGCGAGGGAACGTTCGTGTACTACTCCGCCGCGGACGAGCACGTGCGCGGGCTGCTGGCGCAGGCGCTGCACCACGCCGACCACGTGGACCGCGACATCCCCGGCGGCGACGCCCAGCCGCACCGGCCTCGGATGCGGAACGCCTGAAGCGCTCAGGCGGCCTGAGCGCCAATGCCGGGCCGTGAGGGCCACCCTGAGGGAATCTGATTCCCTCAGGGTGGCCCTCACGGCCCGCACGACACGGGCAGATGAGAATGAATCGGGCATTTCGGCGGCGGTGGCGTCTCTTGTGGACGGTGAGCGGGACTGAGGCCGCCTAAGTTCCTGGATTGGGCCTGAGCCCCGACCAGGTGCCGCAACGGTTCCGGCAGCACGTCCCAGACCTCGTCCGCCACCTGCACCGTCTCGCGGCCCAGCACGTCCAGCACCACGCCGGCCCGGTGCACGGCCTCCGGATCCGTCAGGTCCGCCCGGCGCGCGATCCGTCCGACGAAGTCCTCCAGCTCGTAGCGTTCCCCGGAGCCGCCGCCCGGGCGCAGGTCGTCGGCCAGTCCGGGCGGCAGTTGCACCGCCAGGCTGGCCGCCGCTTCCGGCGAGATCCGCTCGGACAGCGTCCGCAGCACGGCGTGCGCGACCTGTTCGGCGTCGCGGGACTCCGCGAGGCAGGCCCGCCTCCGGATGAGTTCGACGATCTCGTTCATCGTTCCCGGATACCCGGGGCAGCCGCCCGCAATCGTCCGGTTAGCGGCGCCACCACCGGGTATCAGCGGTTCATGGACCATTCAGCGACGTCTCCCGCACCGGCCGAGCAGGCGCAGACCGCGCTGCGCCGGCTCCGTCGCGAAGCCGGTGCCGGCGGCTACGAATCCCCCGCGGAGCTGTACCGCACGCTCGGCCTGCTGAGCCTGCTCGCCGACGACCTCTCCGAACTCCTCCCCGACCTGGGCGGCCAGCTCGAGGAATCCTTGCTCGCCGGGCGCGTGCGGCACCATTCGGACGACGCGCAGGAAGCCTGCGACGCGGTCGCCTCGGCGGCGCACAGCATCTCGGTCGCCCGCTTCACCGCGCTCCTGGTCGGGCAGGAAATCCAGAAAGCACAGACCGCGATCCGCGATCTCGCCGCCGCCTGACGCCGTTTTGCCCCGTCCCGCGCGGGTACCCGGACGGAAAGCGCCGCAGCGAGGAGGGAGCATGATGCCCGACAGCGATCCGGCCGAGCCCGAAACGCTCGACCAGTCCGAGTCCCTCGACGAGGACGAACTGCGGGTCGACCCGTTGGAGGCCGGGGTCGAACCGCCGGAGCGCTGGAGCCCGGCGACCCGGCAGGCCACGACGCCCGCCGAGGCGCGCGAAGGCGAACCGCTCGGGAACCGGCTCGCCGAGGAACGCCCGGACGTCCAGCCGGTGCCGAACCCGCCCGACGACGAGACGCTCGCCCGTGCGGAAGCGGCCATGGCCGCGGCCCCGGACGAGGACCTCCCGCAGCGCCGTGCGGATCCGGATCCGGCCGAACAGGCGGACGAGGCAGGCGGTTCCGTCGCGAAGTCGCTCCGCGAGGAGTGACCGGGCGCGACCGGCCGCGGAAAGGAGTCCCCATGCCGACGGTCACCACCCGTTCCTGGGCGCGGCCGGTCGTCGCCGTGCTCGGGCTGGTCTACCTGGTCCTCGGCATCGCCGGGTTCTTCGTGCCGGAAACCGCGCACGCCGGGCACGACACCACGCGTGTCGTCTGGCTGTTCAGTTCCAGCACGGTGCTGAACATCGTCCACACTGTACTCGGTTTGCTCGGGATTTTGGCCGCACGCAAGCTTTCCGGAGCCGTCGCGTACTGCTGGGTGCTGTTCGTGGCGTTCACCGGGCTCACCGCGTACGGGATACTGGCGACGGCGTTCAGCACCGCACGCGACGACCCGGTGAATCTCAACTGGGCGGACAACTGGCTGCACGGGCTGACCGCGCTCGTCGCCTTGGTCATCGCGCTCAGCGGCAGCCGCGAACGGGCTTAGGGGCGCCGCCAGCTGTGGTCCGGGAACGCCGTTCCGGCCTGCGCGCCCATGCGCATCAGCCCGCCGTCGACCACCAATGAAGCACCCGTGATGTACCCCGCCGCGGGGGTGGCCAGGAAAGCCACCGCCGCGGCGACTTCGCGGGCGTGCCCGGGGCGGCCCAAGGGAATTCCCGGACGCTCCTGATCGCGCGGGTCGACGTCGGTCTGTCCGGTCATCGGGGTGGAGATTTCGCCGGGGGCAACGGAATTGACCGTGATCCCGTACTCGGCGAGTTCGAGCGCGAGCACCTGGGTCAGCGCGCCCGCACCGGCTTTCGCCGCGCAATACGGAGCGGCGCCGACGCGGGGCACGTGCTCGTGGACGCTGGTGATCGTGATGATCCGGCCGCCGCGCCCGGCGTCGATCATGTGGCGTGCGGCGCGTTGCGAGCACACGAAAACGCCGTGGAGGTCGACGTCCACGACGCCGCGCCAGGTGTCGAAATCCATGTCCATCGCGAGTTCGCTGCTGCCGGTCCCGGAGCAGTTGACCAGCACGTCGACGCCGCCGAGTTCGTCAGCGAGGTCGTCGACGGCGCTAGCCGCGGTCGGCAGGTCGGTGAGGTCGAGCTGCCGCACGTGCGCGGCGACGCCCTGCTCCCGCGCCTCGGCGGCGGTCTCCTGCGCCCCGGTTTCGTCGGTGTGCCAGGTGATTCCGACGTCCACTCCCCCGCCGGCGAGCGCGACGGCCACCGCCCGGCCGATGCCGGAATCCGCGCCGGTCACGACCGCCGTGCGCGGCCCGTCCGCTTCCTCGGGCAACGGTGCTGGGTCCACCATGTCTTCTCCTTCCCTTGCGGTTCAAGCGGTTACCCGGCGGCTCGGCCGCTTGGCCAATTCCTCCACCGCGGCCACGACTTCCGCCGGGTCGATGCCGTCCAGGCAGGGGTGCCCGGCGACCGGGCAGATGCGGGCGCGGCTTCCCCGGCACGGCGCGTGCTGGTCGCCGAGCAACGCCGCCGGGACCCCGAACGGGGCCCAGCGCGCGGCGGGCACCACCGGCGCGAACAGCGACACCACCGGGGTTCCGACCGCCGCCGCCAGATGCGCCGGGCCGGTATTCGGGGCGACGACAGCCTCGGCTCCGGCGAGTACAGCGGCCAGCTCGAGCAGAGTCGTGCGACCGCTCAGGTCGACGTCGGCGGTCATTCCCTCCGGCTTTGCGCCAGTGACGACAACCCGGTGTCCCGCCTCGGCGAGCGCGTCCACGATCCGTCCACTATGGACTGGAGAAGGGCTGCGCGCCGGGACCGAGGCCGTCGGGTGCACCACGACGTAGTCGCCGATCCCGGTCAGCGCCGCAACATCCGGCAGCGGACCGCGGATCGCGAGTCGGCCGTCGTCGCCAGGAGGCAGCGAGCACCCGGCGGCTTGGGCCAGCGACAGCATCCGCAGCGCTTCCGGCGGATCGCCCGGTACGCGGTGGCGCAGGTCGAGGAGGCTGCCCGGGTAGTCGTCGCAGATCGCGCCGACCCACGGCACCCCGGCCAGGCGGAGCACCAGCGCGAGCGGCAACGGCGACTGGTGGAACGAGGTGAGCACGAACGCCGCGTCGAAACCGGTCAGCTGTTCGGCGAGGGCGTCTACGGACGGGCGGGTCAGCGGCGGCGGTTCGGGGTCGATCCACGGTGCCCGGAAGACCTGTACCTCGTCGACGCCGGGCAGCAGTTCCCCGGCCGCGGCACCGTGCGGTCCGGCGAGCAGCGTGACGTGTTCGGCGTGCGCGGCGATCGCCCGGATCGCCGGACCGGACAGCAGGACGTCGCCGAGATTGTCCTGCCGGGCCACCAAAACGCGCTTCACGCGAGGACCCCGGCTTGGCGCAGCGCGTCCGCGAGATCTCGCGCCACCAGCGCTTCTTGCCGGGCGTGGTCGATCTCGGCGGGCAGGGTGCGGGCGGTCGGCACCAGCACGGCGCGCGCTCCGGCGGCGAGACCGGCTTCGACGTCCGCGCCGGTGTCGCCGATGACGACGCACCGCGCCGGGTCGACCGAAAGCTCTTTCGCCGCGCGCCGGACGAGTTCCGGGGACGGTTTGCGGCAGCCGCAGCCGTCGTCGGCGTCGTGCGGGCAGACCTGCCAGGTGCCGAACTCGCCGAACAACTCGTCCACGCGGGCGTTCACCGCGGTCAGCTGAACCGGTTCGATCAGTCCTTTCGCGACTCCGGACTGATTGCTCACCACGCCCAACCGGACGCCTTTCCGCCGGAGTTCCCGCACGAGGCGCACCGCGCCGTCGACCGGCCGGACCTGTTCCGGATCGGACAGATACGGGACGTCATGGATCAACGTGTCGTCGCGGTCGAACAGCACTGCCTGCGGCGAAAGCGAACGGCGGGCCGCGATTTCGCCGCGCAGCCGGTGATAGCAGGCGGCGGGCGGGATGAGCACGCTCGTCACGAGCATGCGCGCGATCTCGCCGGGTGTGGCTGGCCCGGAACGGATGCGTTGTGCGGCGAACGCACCGGTCAGCCCGGCCCAGGCTGCCAGGGCCAGGCGACGCTTTCGGGGCGCGAGCGCGGCGACGGCGGTGACGACGGTCAGCGCGTGCCGTCCCAGCATTCCGCTACCGGCGCCGGTTCGCTGCCGCCACAGGACGCCGTGTTTGTACCGCATTCGGGCGTTGTCCGCGTTGCCTCGCTGGGCTTTCACGCTGGCGAAGAATCCCGAACGACGCGCTGGATGGGTCGTGACGCGTTCGCCGCGCTCGATGCGGTGTCCCTTGAGCACTACGCGCAGGGCCAGGTCGGAGTCTTCCCGGAACGCACGCGGGAACCGCTCGTCGAAACCGCCCGACTCGACCAGCGCCGACCGGCGGTAAGCCATGTCCGCGGTGATCCAGCGTGCCGTTTCCAGCCCGGACGTGCCGCGTTCGTCGTCGGTGAGTTTCCGGTCGTCCGGCAACGGCACCACGATCCTGGCCTGCGACGCGGCGGTTTCCGGCGGCAGCCGGGCGAGGTCGGCGGCCAGCTGGGCGGGCCAGTCTGCGGCGAGGACCACGTCGTCGTCGATGAACGCGATCCAGTCCGACTTCGCCGCGCGCCAGCCGGCGTTCCGCGCAGCAGCTGGGCCGCGGCCGTGCGAACGCAGCACCCGGACGCCCTCGGGCACCTCCAGATCGGTCCCTTGTGGACGGTCGTCGACCACGATCACCTCGGCCGGGCCGGGGCCTCCGGCGGCGCCGAGCGTGTCCAGCAGGGTCCGCAGCGCGGGGCGGCCGGTCGTCGGGATCACCACGGCGTAGTCCGGGAAAGTGTTCACCCGCGGCGGTTTACCCCGCCTCCGCGCAGGCAAACGGAACGTATGACAGCGCGTGCGCCGGGGTACCCGCAGCGCGACCGACTTTCAGGAGGTGCGATGACCACGCTCGACGACCGGGCCGCCACGCTCGCGATCACCGACCCGGCCGACGGGAGCCCGGTCGGCGCGGTCCCGATGGCCAGCCCGGACGAACTCGACACCGCGCTCGGCCTCGCGCACCGGGCGCAGCCGGGCTGGGACCGGACCCCGGCCGCCGAGCGCGGCGCCGCCCTGCGTGCCGCCGCCGAACGGCTGCGCGCGCACGCCGACGACCTGGCCGAGCTCAACCGGCGCGAGACCGGCCGTCCGCTCGAGGAAGCCAAGGAGGGGGTGCTCGCCGGGGCGGGCACCCTCGACCAGTACGCCGAGCTGAGTCCGGTGCATCGCGGCCGCAGCCTGCTCGGGGACTTCGCTGCCACCGACCTGATGGTGCCGGAGCCGCGCGGCGTCGTGGTCGCGCTGACCCCGTGGAACGACCCGGTCGCCGTGTCGTGCGGGCTCATCGGCGCGGCCGTGGTCACCGGGAACACTGTGGTGCACAAGCCGAGCGAACGGTGTCCGCACACCGGGGCGCTGTTCGGCGAGATTCTTGCCGGGGTCTTCCCCGAAGGCGTGCTGCAGACCGTCCACGGCGACGGCCGGATCGGCGCGGTACTGGCCGCGCGGAGCGATGTGGACGTTCTCGCGCACGTCGGCAGCACCGCCACCGGCCGGTCGATCGCGGCGAGCGCGGCCGCGACCGGGGCGAAAGCGCTGCTGGAGAACGGCAGCAACGACCCGCTCGTGGTGGACGAGGACGTCGCCCCGCGGTGGGCCGCCGAGCAGGCCGCGCTCGGCGCGTTCGCGAACTCCGGGCAGATTTGCGTTGCGGTGGAACGGATTTACGTGCACCGTGCGATAGCCGAGAAGTTCACCGAAGCGCTCGTGGAGATCGCCCGCGGGCGGACACTCGCCCCGCTGGTGGACACCCGGCACCGCGATCACGTGCATTCTCACGTGGAGAACGCCGTATCGCTGGGTGCCGAAATCCGTACCGGCGGCCAGGTCCCGGACGGGCCGGGCGCGCATTACCCGGCAACCGTGCTCACCGGATGCACGAGCCAGATGCGGGTGCTGCGGGAGGAAACCTTTGGCCCGGTCGCGCCGGTGTGCGTGGTGGATTCCTTCGAACACGGGCTGGCCGAGGCCGCGAACGACGATTACGGGCTCGCCGCGACCGTGCTCACCGCGTCGATGGAACACGCGCAGCACGCGTGGCGGGAACTGGCTGTCGGAACGGTCAAGGTCAACGCCGTTTTCGGCGGCGCTCCCGGCGGAGCGGCGCACCCGCGCCGCGGCAGCGGTTCCGGCTATGGCTACGGGCCCGAACTGCTCGACGAGATGACGCAGACGAAGCTCGTCCACCTGGGCGCGCCCGTACGCGCGTGACGCCCAAACTCGACCGCACGCCGCTGGGCTGGGCGGCCCGTGCGATCCGCGTGCCCGGCAGCGAACGGCGTACTGCGTTGCAGGCCGCCAAGGCGACCGTCGCCGCGGTGGCTGCGTGGCTGCTGGCCACGGAGGTGATCGGCCTTTCCCAGCCGTTCCTCGCGCCCTACGCGGCGATTTTCCTGGTGGAAGCGACCGTTTACCGGAGCCTGCTCGGCTGGGCGCAGCAAGTCGGCTCGGTGACGCTCGGGGTGCTGCTCGCCGCCGGGGTCGCGCAAGTGGTGCCCGAACAGACGGTGACGCTGGCTATCGTCGTCTTCGTCGGGTTGCTGGTCGGTTCGTGGCGGCGGTTCGGCGCGTCCGGCGTGTGGGTCGGGGTGACCGGGATGCTGCTGGTCACCTACGGGACCGCGCGAAGTTCGGAGCTGCTCGGCGACCGGCTGCTGGAGACCGCCCTCGGTGCCGCGATCGGGCTGGTGGTGAACGTGGTGATTTTCCCGCCGCTGTACGGCGAACGCGTCGCCGCGGCCGCTGACCGGCTCGCTTCCGCGCTCGCCGGTTTGCTGGAAAACACCGCCGAACTCGTGCGGGCCGACGAGCTGCCGGAAGACCTGGACGAGTGGCTCGGCCAGGTCAGCGACGTGCGCAGTCTGGCGCGGGCGGCCGAGGACGCGTCCGGGCTCACCCGGGAAGGCCGGTTCCTCAACCTGCGCAAGCGAAGCCGGCATTCCGGAACGCAGCACGAGGCGTCGCTGCGGACGCTGGGAGCGTTGTGGCCGCCGGTCGAGCAGCTGGTCGAAGCGGTGCGCACGACGGCGGAGGGGCGGGAGCCGTTCGTCTACCCGTGGCCGAAAGCCCGCGACGCGCTCGCCGATTTGCTGCTCGAACTCGCTGCCGCGGTGCGGGATACCGCGGTCCCTGGGCGCAAGACGGATCTGGAACGCTGCCGGTCGCTGGTCTGCCAGGTCGAGGACCGGCTCGTCTCGTCAGACGACGGCGTGACAGCGACCCTCGGGCTCGGCGCGATGGCACTGCCGGTCCGCCGGTTGCTGCGGCAGCTCGACCAGCATTGATTGGCTCGGCCCGATGACCTCCCCGACGGGAACCGTTCGTCTACCCGTGGCCGAAAGCCCGCGACGCGCTCGCCGATTTGCTGCTGGAACTCGCCGCGGCGGTGCGGGACACCGCGGTCCCTGGGCGCAAGACGGATCTGAAGCGCTTGCGGCAGCTGGACCAGCATTGATTGACCCGGCCCGCTGCGGGTACCCGGCCCCGATGAGCTCCCGACGGATCGCCGTGACCGGCGCGACCGGCAATATCGGCACCGCGACAGTGCGCGCCCTGGCGGCCGACCCGGACGTCGAGGCGATCACCGGCCTCGAACGGCGTCCGGCGGGCATTCCGCCGCCCAAGACGGAGTACGTCGGGGTCGACGTGGCGCACGACGAGCTGGCTCCCGTGCTGCGCGACGCCGACACAGTCGTCCACCTGGCGTGGCTCTTCCAGCCGACCCATCGCCCGGACCTCACGTGGGAGACGAACGTCCGCGGCTCGCTCCGGCTGTTCGAGGCCGCCGCGGCAGCCGGGGTGTCGACGCTGGTCGTGGCGTCCTCGGTCGGGGCCTACTCCCCCGCCGCCGACGACCGCCCGGTCAGCGAGGACTACCCGACGCACGGCTGGCCAGGCGCGGCCTATCCGCGCGAAAAGGCGTACGTGGAAAGGCTTCTGGACTCCTTCGAACGCGAGCATCCGGACATCCGGGTGGTCCGCGTCCGGCCCGGGTTCGTCTTTCAGCGCACCGCGTCGACCGAGCAGCGGCGGTTGTTCGCCGGGCCGTTCGTGCCCGGCAGCCTGCTCCGGCCCGGTCTGGTGCCGATCGTGCCGGACATCCCGGGGCTGCGGTTCCAGGTCGTGCACGCGGACGACCTCGCCGACGCTATCCGGCGCTGCGTGCTGCGGCCGGTGTCGGGTGCGTTCAACATCGCGACCGATCCGGTGGTCGACCCGCGGCTGCTGGCCCGGCTGCTCCGCGCGCGGCGGGTGCCGGTCCCGGCCGGGCTGGTCAAGCCCGCGCTCGCGGCGGCTTGGCGGATGCATCTGGTGCCCGCGACGCCCGGTCTCTTCGACACGGTGCTCCGGCTGCCGGTGATGGACACGTCGCGAGCGCGGTCCGAACTGGAATGGCAGCCGGAGTGGTCGGCCGAGGAGACCGTAAGCGAGTTCCTGCACGGGTTACGCCGCGGGCAGGGCGGGGGGTACTCCGCCGCTGGCTCCGGACGAGCATCGGGGGCACGAGATCGCAACGGGCGTCGGGCAGCGGCCCTGAGTCGCGGGCGCCCGCACGTGAGGGGAACCCTCACGGAATCTGATTCCGTCAGGGTTCCCCTCACGTACCTCCAACGTCACGAAGCCGGATACTGCTGCTTCCCCAGCAGTTCAGCCAGATGCACCGCGTTCCGGACCAGCGTCGCGTTCGTCGACGCGACCGCTTCCGGCGTCTCGTCCAGGTCCTGGTAGTCGCCGCCCTTCATCGCCTCCCCGTTCCAGTACGTGCCGCCCTGGGCCGGGATCGTGAAGCCGATGTCGTTGAGCGACTGGAAAAGATCCGCGGTGATCTTGTGCGCCCCGTCCTCGTTGCCGACCACCGCGACGACCCCGACCTTGCCGAACATCCCCGGCCGGCCCTCGTCGTCGGTCTCGGACTGTTCGGCGTTCAGCCGTTCCACCACGCGCTGCGCGATGCTGGACATGTGCCCGACCCAGGTCGGCGTCGAGATCAGCACGATGTCCGCGGCCGCGACCTTGCGCCGGATTTCCGGCCATTCGTCGCCGTCGCCCATGTCCGCCTCGATGCCGGGGCGCACGTCATGGTCGGCCACCCGGACCAGTTCGCCGGTCACTCCCCGCTCCGCGAACAGGTCGAGCAGCTGCCGGGCGATCAGGTCGCTGCTGGAGCGGTCCGGCGAGCGCTTGAGGGTGCAGCCTAGGGCGAGAACACGCATCAGGAACCTCCACTGGGGTGCCGACGCCGATCCGGGCGAACCCGGCCTCGGCCAGCACGTCGGGATCGAGCACATTGCGGGTGTCGACCACGACCGGCCGGTCGGCCGCTTCGGCGAGCCGGGGCCAGTCGAGGTCGCGGAACTCCGGCCATTCGGTGAGAACGGCCAGCGCGGCCGCGTCTTTCGCGACCAGATAGGGATCGTCCACGACGGTCCCTCCGTCCATTTCGGACTGGACAGCCGGGTCGTACGCGGTGACCTCGGCGCCTTGCCGGACCAGCTCGGCCGCGACCGCGACCGCCGGCGAATCGCGCACGTCTCCGGTGCCCGCCTTGAACGCCAGCCCCAGCACGCCGATCCGGACGCCGTCCAGCGAACCGTCCGGACGCCCGGTCGCCGCCGTCCGGATCGTGCGGACCATGCGCGTGCGCTGCCGGGTGTTCACCCGCACCGCGTCGCGAAGCAGCCCGAATTCGACGCCTGCCGAATCCGCCGCCCGCAACAGCGCGCTGGCGTCCTTCGGCAGGCACGACCCGCCCCAGCCGGGGCCGGGGGCCAGGAAATGCGGGCCGATCCGCGGGTCGAGGCCCATCACCGCGGCCACGTCACGGACGTCCGCGCCGCACTGTTCGCACAGTTCGGCCAGCGTGTTCGCGTACGACGCCTTCACCGCGAGGAATCCGTTGCTTGCGTACTTGGCCAGCTCGGCGCTCGCGCTGCTCGTCCGCACGACTCTGGCTTCGGTCGGCGCGTAAAGCCGCGCAACCCGTTCCGCAGCGGGCGAATCCGGCGGATCGGCGCCGACGACCACCCGGTCCGGGCACCGGAAGTCGTGCACGACATGGCCTTCGCGCAGGAACTCGGGATTGCTGACCACGGGAAGGTCGGCACGGCCGAGATACTCCGGGACGAGCTGCGCGGTCCCGACCGGCACGGTCGATTTCGTCACCACGATCGTGCCCGGCGCGAGCACTCGGCCGAGGTCGCCGAGCGCGCTGCGGAGCGCGCTGAGGTCCGGGGTGCCGTTCTCGCCCGGTGGCGTCGGCAGGCACAAGAACACCACCGTCGACCCGGCGGCCGCGGCGAAATCTCCGGAGAAGGCGAGCGTGCCTTCCCTCAGTCCTTCGGCGACCAGCTCGGTCAGCCCCGGTTCGGCGAGGTCGACTTCTCCGGCCCGCAGCCGGGAAACCTTCGTCTCGTCAATGTCCACAACGGACACTTGATGCCCCATCGCGGCGAAGCAGGCCGCCGTCGTCAGCCCGACGTAGCCCGCTCCGAGGACGCCGATCCGCTCAGCCATGCGACACCCCTTGGCGCAGCACCGACTGAGCGGCCGCCAGCACGCGGTCCGTGCTCAGCAGCAGCAGTCCGGCGTCCGGTTCGGTGCCGTGCGGATCGCCGACGTCGCCTACCCACAGCACGACGTGCTGCGGAGCGTCCGGCGGCGGACCCCAGCACCGGGGCGGCGTCGGGCCGAAGAGCAGGACGGACGGCGTGCCGAAAGCGGTCGCGAGGTGACCGACACCGGTGTCCCCGCACACCACCAGCGCCGCTTCCGCCACGAGCGCGGCCAGCTCGGCCAGCCCGGTCGCTCCGGCGAGCACCGCTTCCGGACCCAGTCCGGCTCGGGTCGCGACTTCCTCCGCCAGTTCGCGTTCGGCCGCCGCGCCGGTGAGCACCACGCGGTGCCCGGCCGCGGCCAGGTCGCGCGCCACCTCGGCGAACCTCTCCGGCGGCCAGCGCCGGGCGGGAAACGCCGCCCCGGGGTGCACGACGACGGCCCCCGGCGCGGGACTCGGCCCGGGCGGCGGGGATATCCGCAGGTCCCGGCGGTCGGCGGAACACTGGCCGTACTCGATCAGCCGGCACCAGCGGTCGACCTCGTGGATGCCGGGCGTCCAGTCCAGGCCCGGGATCTCCGGAAGCGCCGGGTTCCGGTGGGTGAGCAGCGTGTCCGGCAGGACGGCCATCAGGTCGCGGATGCTCTCCGGGCCGTTGCCGTGCAGGTTCACCGCCAGCCGCGGCGGCGGGCCCGGCCAGTGCAGGGTGCCGAGGCCGGGCGTGGGGAGCAGTTCGTCCACGGCGTCGACCAGTGCGACCAGGTCGCGCAGCCATTCCGGCGCGGCCAGCACGAGGCGGTCTTCCGGGTACGCCTGGCGCAGCCCGCGCAGCGCCGGGACCGCGGTGAGCAGGTCGCCGATGCCGAGGGCGCGCAGAGCCAGCACGCTCATGGCCAGGAACCTTCCTCGGAAGCGCACACGACCAGCTCCCGCACCTCCGCGTCCGGCGGCTGGCCGAGGGCGAACACCACCGTCCCGGCGACGTGTTCCGGCCGGTTCAGCTTCGCGTCCGCGGGCGGCCGGTACTGCTCCGTCCGGTCGTCGAAGAAGCGGGTCCACATCCCGCCCGGCACGAGCAGCGTCACGCCGACCCGGCCCGCCAGCTCCGCGGCCAGCGCGCGGGTGAAACCGACGACGCCGAATTTCGAGGCGCAGTACGCGGTCGCGTCGCTGACTGCCTTGATGCCCAGCGTCGAGGAAACCGTGACGATCCGGCCGTGGGACTGCTCCAAATACGGCAGCGCGGCCCGCACCACGGCGACTGTGCCGAGGAGGTTCACGTGCACGACCCGCTCCCAGTCCTTCGCCGGGACCTCGCCGAGCGGACCGCACGCGTCGATCCCCGCGGCGGTCACCACCCCGTCGAGTCCGCCCGCCCGTTCGGCGACCTCGCGCACGGCTTCCTCGGCCGCCGCGGAGTCCGCGAGATCGACCTGCACGTAGTCCACCCCGTCGGCGGGCCGGGCGCGGTCGAGCACCCACGGGGTGCCGCCTTCCGCGCGGACCGCTTCGACCGTCGCGGCGCCGAGACCGGACGCGCCGCCGGTGATCAGGACATTGCCAAGAGAACGCATCAGACTCCCTCGAGGATTCACCGGCCGGCCGCGGCGGCGACCAGCGTCGTCGTCGAATAGCCGGGCAGGGTCGGCACCAGCACGACCTCGCCGCCGTACCGCTCGACCACCGCCCGTTCGGGCAGCTCCGCCTCGGCGTAATCGCCGCCCTTCACCCAGACGTCCGGCCGCAGCCGTTCCAGGATCGCCACCGGGGACGATTCGTCGAAGACCGCCACCGCGTCCACAACGGACAGTGCGGTCAGCAGACGGGCCCGGTCCTGCGCGGACAGCAGCGGACGTCCGGGGCCCTTCAACCGGCGCACGGAACTGTCCGAATTCACGCACACCACGAGTGCGTCGCCGAGAGCGCGCGCTTGGCGCAGCAGGCTGACGTGCCCGGGGTGCAGGAGATCGAAGCAGCCGCCGGTCGCGACGAGCCGCCCGCCAGCCGCGCGGACTCGTTCCGCTACCGAAAAGGCATTTCCGGCCGAGAAATCCGGAGAGTCCTCAATGGACATCCGCCCTTCCTCGACGGACAGTGCGCTAGCCCCGCCTGCGGCGACAAAGCGAGCTGCCGCCTCGACCGCGACGCGCACTGCCTCCGTAACCGAAGCACCGTCGAGCAATCCGGCCGCCACAGCCGCCGCGAACCGGTCGCCCGCGCCGCAGGTATCCGTCGCGCTGCCACTGACCTTCGCACCGTCCGGCACCGAAATCCGCCGCACCGACCTGCCGTCGTCCACCAACGCGCCCCGCGAACCGATCGTCACCGCGACCGCGTCGGCGTTCCAGCGTTCTCGCAGCAGCCCCGGCAACTCGAGCGCGTCCGGCACCACCGCGGTGGCCTCGCTGGCGTTCGGCGTGACCAGACGTGTTCCCGGCACCGGCTCCGCGCCGCGCGGATGCGGGTCCCACACCACCGGAATTTCGGCCGCCAGTTCGGTCAGCACCTCTCGCAGCCGCGGGTTCCGGGTGATGCCCCGGCCGTAGTCGGCCACCAGGATCGCCCCGGCACTGCGCAACGCGCGCTCCGCCCGATCCGGCAGGACGTCGGCGGATGCGGTGCCTTCGCCGGAATCCAGGCGCACCAACGATTGTCCCGCCGCGCGGATCCGGGTCTTCGACACGGTGCTGCCCTCCAGCGGGACCGGCACCAGCGTCACCTCCGGTTCGAGCAGGCCGGCAAGCGTGCGCGCGGAACGATCGTCGCCGAGCGCGGTCACGAGGACCACCTCGGCAGCCGACCGGGCCGCCAGCAGCGCGGCGAGACCCGCTCCGCCGGCGCGCAGCCACCGGCTGGTCACGTCGACGACCGGGACCGGCGCGTCCGGGCACAGCCGCTCGGCGACGCCCTCGGCATCGACGTCGAGGAACACGTCGCCGACCACCACCAGCGGCTTCACGCGGGCACCCCGAGCGCGTCGTCCAGGGCTTCGCACAGCGCGTGCACCAACGCCAGATGCAGTTCCTGCACGGTGGCCACGCTCGGCGCGTCAACCGCCACCGCGTCGTCGCACAGCGCGGCGAGCGGATTCGGAGCCGGTCCGGTGAACGCCCAGGTGGTCACGCCCAGCTCGTGCGCCGCCTTCGCCGCCGCGACGACGTTTTGGCTGCTGCCGCTGGTCGACAGGCAGACGAGCACGTCGCCGGGCCGTCCGTGTGCGCGGACCTGGCGGGCGAACAGTTCGGCTTCGTCGTAGTCGTTGCCGATCGCGGTCAGCGCCGAAGTGTCGGCGTGCAGCGCGATCGCCGACAACGGACGGCGCTCGCGTCGAAACCGGCCCACCAGCTCGCCGGTCAAGTGCTGGGCTTCGGCGGCGCTCCCGCCGTTGCCGCACGCGAGCAACCGCCCGCCGTTCTCGAAAACACTGGCCAGGTAAGCGCCCCATTCGGCAATGCGCGGGGTCGCGAAGCGCAATCGTTGCGCGGCCGAACACAAGTCGGCGAAGTGGTCTGCCATGACGGTGTCTCCTCGAAAAGTCAGCGGCTCCGGTGACGCCGGACCAGGAACGGTCCCAACGCCAGAACATCCACCGGAGCCGAACCGAAACACTCCAACGCGTCGCGCGGGGAATCGACCATCGGCCGCCCCGCGGTGTTCAGGCTCGTATTGACGACGACCGGAAGACCGGTCCGGTCCGCGAATCCGGAAAGCATTCGCGCGGTGCGCGGATCGTCGGCCGGGTCGACGGTCTGCACCCGGGCGGTGCCGTCCACATGGGTCACCGCGGGCAGCCGTTCGCGCCACGCGTCGGCGACGTCGTGCACGAAAAGCATGTAGGGACTGGGGAACGGGCCGCGCGAGAAGATCTCCTCCGCGCGGTCGGCGAGCACCATCGGGGCGACCGGACGGAATTGCTCGCGGCCCTTCACGTCGTTGAGCCGCTCCAGATTCCCGGCACGGCCGGGGTGCGCGAGCAGCGACCGGCACCCGAGCGCACGCGGGCCGAACTCGGCGCGGCCCTGGAACCAGGCCACGATCTGATCGCCCGCCAATGCCTCCGCTACCGCGTCCGAGACGTCGTCCGGACGTTCGTAATCCAGTTTCGCCTTCTGCAGAATGGCTTCCAGCTCGTCGTCCGTCCATTCGCGACCGAGCGCGGCGCCGGACATCAGTTCGATCCGCTCCCCCGCGTCGGCCGCCAGCTGGAGTGCCGCGCCGAGCGCGGTTCCCGCGTCCCCGGCGGCGGGCTGGATCCAGATCGACTCGAAGGGGCTTTCCGCATGCAGGCGGGTATTGGCCACGCAGTTGAGCGCGATGCCACCGGCCAGGGTCAACGTCCGTTGCCCGGTCCGGTCGTGCAGCCAGCGGGCGAGGTCGAGCAGCACTTCCTCCAGCACCTGCTGGACGCTGGACGCGAGATCCGCGTGCCGACGCGTCAGTTCGTCGCCAGGAGAACAGCGCGGCGCGAGGGCGGACCAGTCGATCAATTCAGTGCGAAATCCCCCGTCCCCGGTTACGTAAACGCGCTCGCGGAGATAGTCGAGATGGACCGGTCCGCCATAGGACGCCAGTGCCATCACTTTGTATTCGTCGCTCGACCGCGCGAATCCCAAGTGCTCGGTGAGGTCTTCGTAGAACAGACCGAGCGAATGCGGAAGCTTTTGCGCGGCAAGCTCTTTGAACCGTCCGTCGCGATACTCACCAGCCAGATATGACGTGCTTTCGCCTCGTCCGTCCGCGACCAAAACCGCCGAATCGCCCGGCGGTCCGGCGAGTGCCGCCGAAGCGGCGTGCGCGACGTGGTGCCGGACGAACCGGACCTTCCTCTGGTCGAGTCCGGGCAGTTCGCTGGCGAGGAATTTCGGGGCGCGGCGGGCGAATTCGGTACGCAGTTCCTCGCCGCTGGGGTCGTGTCCGGCGAGGCCGGGTTCGACCAGGTCCGGATCGTAGGAGAACCCGACCGCGTCGAGATCCGCCGCGGTGAGCCCGGCCCGCTCCAGACACCACCGGGCAGCCTGGCCCGGCTGTTCCCACGCCGAGAACGGCACCGCCTGCTTGCCGTGCTTGCGCCGGCTGAACCGCTCCTCCTCGGCTGCCGCGACGATCCGGCCGTCGACGACGAGCGCGGCGGCGGGATCGTGGAACACCGCGTTGATTCCCAGGAAACGCACCCGTTCACCCCTTCTCCGGCGGGGCGGACCCGGTGGCCCGCCGTCCCGGGAGCACTACCCGGCGAAGTCGGGGATAAACGAATCAGCCGCAAAAGCCCAGGACGTCGCTACTCCGCGAAGCGACGCACCCGGTTACGCGGCGGCGGCTTGCCCCCGGGAGAACCATTCGACGGTCCGCCGCAACCCTTCCCCCGCAACGACTCGCGGCTCCCAGCCGAGCACCCGACGCGCGAGCGCAATGTCCGGGCACCGCCGCCGCGGATCGTCCACCGCCGCGTCGACGTGCACGATCCGCGAAGACGACTGGGTGATCGCGATCACCTGCTCCGCGATTTCCCGCACCGAAAGCTCATGCGGGTTGCCGATGTTCACCGGTCCGGAATGGTCCGACCGCGCCAGCGCGAGCAGCCCGTCGACGGTGTCGTCCACAAAGCACAACGACCGCGTCTGCCGTCCGCTGCCTTCGACGGTCAGCGGTTCGCCCGCGAGCGCCTTGGTGATGAACGACGGAACCATCCGCCCGTCGTCCGCGCGCATGCCGGGGCCGTAGGTGTTGAAGATGCGCGCGATCCCGGTGTTCGCATCGGCAGTGCGCCGCATCGCGCTGGTCAGCGCTTCGGCGTAACGCTTGGCTTCGTCGTACACGCTGCGCGGGCCGATCGGATTCACGTTGCCCCAATAGGTTTCGCGCTGCGGATGCTCCAGCGGATCGCCGTACACCTCGCTGGTCGACGCGAGAACGAACCGCGCCCCGCGCGCCGCGGCGAGGGCGTTCTCGGTGCCTGCCGAACCCGCGCGCAACGTCTCGAGCGGCAGTCGCAGATAGTCCCGGGGCGACGCTGGCGAGGCCAGGTGGAACACGACGTCGACGGCCCCGGGAACCGGGAGCGGCTTGGTCACGTCGTGCTCCAGCAGGCGGAACCGCGGATGTCGGGCGACCGCGTCGAGCGAACCGGGACGGGCCGTGGCGAGATTGTCCACCGCGGTCACTCTCGCGCCTTCTTCGAGCAGTTTCGCGCACAGCCGCGCGCCTACGAATCCGGCTCCGCCGGTGACTACCGCGTGGGAGAAAGCCATGCCGCGGCGGATACCCGCGCAGCGCCGCGTTAACCCCGGCGACTCACGGGTAACCGCCGGGCATGCGAGTACTCCTGACCGGCTGGGCGAGTTTCCGGCACGGCGAGGCCACCGCGGGAGACGTGCTGAGCTTACGGGCGGTGAGCGACGTCCTGACCCGAGCAGGGGTCGACCACCTGACCGTGTGGAGCCCCGCGTTCCGCCCCGAAGGCCCGCACCTAGCCGACGCCGCGCCGGACGCGTTCACCCACGTCGTCTTCGCCTGCGGCCCGTTGCGCGGCACGCAACTCCAGGACCTCCACCGCCGTTACCCGCGGTGCCGTCGGCTGGCGATCGGCGTGTCCGTGCCCGATCCGGCCGACCCCGCCGTCGCCGGGTTCGACGTGGTCCTCGCCCGCGACGACGGCGACGCGTGCGCCGCCGACCTCTCGCTGGCCGCCCGGCTCGACTCGCCGCCGGTGGTCGGCGTGGTGCTCGCACCGGACCAGCCCGAATACGGCGCGGACCGGCGGCACGACGCGGTGCACGCGATCCTCGCCGAATGGCTTCGCGACCTCGACTGCGGCCGCGTCCCGCTCGACACCCGCCTCGCCACCGACGACTGGCGGCACTGCGCGACGCCGGACCAGTTCGTGAGCACAGTGTCCCGATTGGATGTCCTGGTCAGCACCCGGCTGCACGGCCTCGCCCTCGGCTTGAAGGCTGGCGTCCCGGTGCTCGCCGTCGACCCCGTCGCGCACGGCGGCAAAGTGACCGCCCAAGCACACGCGCTGCGCTGGCCCGCTGTCCTGCCTGCGGACGCCACCCGCGCCGACCTCGACGAGTGGTTCGAGTGGTGCTGCTCCGCCGAAGCACGCGCCCGCGCCGCCGCGGAACACCCGTTCCCCGGACCGCTGGCCGAACTCGTCGGCGAGCTGAAGGAAATACCGTGAGCCGGACGACCGTCGTCGTGGCCACCCGCAACCGCGCCGAAGAACTGGCGCGCACCCTTGCCCAACTGTCCACATTGGACCCGCTGCCGCCGGTGATCGTCCTGGACAACGGGTCGACGGATCACACGGCTGACGTCGCCGCTTCCTTCGAGCAGGTGCGGGTGATCCGAAGCCCGCACAATCACGGTGCCGCGGCACGCAACCAGGGCGTCATCGCCGCCCGGACGCCGTATGTCGCCTTCAGCGACGACGACTCCTGGTGGGCTCCCGACGCACTCCCCCGCGCCGAAAAGCTCTTCGCCACCCATCCCCGGCTCGGCCTCCTCACCGGACGCACCTTGGTCGGCCCGGAAGAACGCGAGGACCCCATCACCCCGGCCCTCGCACACAGCCCGCTAGGGACTCCGCCGGACGCACCCGGCCCGCTCGTGCTCGGGTTCCTGGCCTGCTCCGCGATCGTCCGGCGGTCGGCTTTCCTGCAGGTCGGCGGGTTCAGCCCGATGCTGCATTTCGGTGCCGAGGAACAGCTGCTGTCCTATGACCTCGCCGCGGCCGGTTGGCAGCTCTGCTACGCGGAGGACGTGGTGGCGCACCACCATCCGTCGCCAGCACGCCCGTCTCCTGGCTGGCGGCAGCGTGCCGAGGCCCGAAACCAACTGCTCATCGGCTGGCAACGACGTCCAGCCCACGTTTGCGCCACCCAACTCCGGCGGCTGCTCGCCCGCGCGCGGCGAGAACCGGCTCTGCTCGCCGCACTCCCCGCCGCAGCGCTCCGGCTCCCGCCCGCACTGGCCCGCCGCCGCGTGCTGCCCGCCGCCATCGAACACCAAGCCCGACTGACGGAAGGATAACCATGAACCGCACGTCCGTCGTGGTGATCACCCACAACCGCCGCGAACAACTGCGCGAAACCCTCCGACACCTGGCCGCGCTGCCGGAGCGGCCACCGATCCTCGTGGTGGACAACGCGTCGACCGACGGCACCGCCGACCTCGTCGCCCGCGACTTCCCCGAACTGCGGCTGATCAAGCTCGACCGGAATCTCGGCGCGGTCGGCCGCAACATCGCCGTCCGCGAGGTGACGACGCCGTACGTGGCGTTCTGCGACGACGACACCACCTGGCAGCCCGGCTCGCTCACCCGCGCCGCCGAGGTGCTGGACGCGCATCCCGGGCTCGGTTCGGTGACCGGGCGCTGCCTGGTCGAACCGGACCTGCGGGAGGACCCGATCACGCCGGAACTCCGGTTTTCGCCGGTGCCCGGCCCGGAGTGGCTGCCCGGTCCGGCGCTGCTCGGGGTGATGGCCGGGCTGACGATGTTCCGGGTGCGGGCCTTCCGCGACGTCGGCGGCTTCTCGCCGCGGATGTGGCTCGGCGGGGAGGAGGAACTGATCGCGCTCGACCTCGCCGCGCTCGGCTGGCGGATGTGCTGGCGGGAGGACGTCGTGATCCACCACGCCCCGTCGAAGCTGCGCGATCCGCGCCGGCGGCGGGGGCTGGGGATCCGGAACACCTTGTGGACGTTGATGTTGCGCCGCCCGTGGCGTTCGGTGTTCCGCCGGGGAGCCGCGGTGCTGGCTTCCGCGCCCCGGGACCGGACGACGGTCGCCGCGGTGGCGGAGTGCCTGCGCGGCCTCCCCTGGGTGCTCCGCGAGCGCGCCGTGGTCCCGGCCGAAGTCGAGCACGGTTTGCGGTTGCTGGAAGCGCCACAACGCAACTCAGCCGCGCGCCGATACACCGGTTAACCGTCCGTGAAGGGCTCCTTGAGGGAATCAGATTCCCTCAAGGAGCCCTTCACGGACAGTGGTCAACGCACGGCGGCCCAGTCGGACTCGCTGACTGGCATGGCTCTTTCGTACGCGCGCACGGTTTCCGCGGCGATCCGGTCCCACGAATACCGCGCCCGGACCCGCTCCTGTCCCGCGGTGCCCAGCGCCTCCAGCTCCGCGGGCTCGTCCAGCAACGCCCGCAACCGAGCCGCCAGCCGGGCCGGGTCGCGCGGCGGCACCAAGCGTCCGGTGATCCCGTCCACCACCGTGTCCGTCAGACCGCCGACCGCGGCGGCCACCACCGGCACCCCGCACGCCATCGCTTCCAGCGGGACGATCCCGAACGGCTCGTACCAAGGCGTGCACAGCACCGCGTCCGCCGAGCGCAGCAACGCTGGCATCTCAGCGCGGCTCACCTGACCCGCCAGCTGCACCCGGTCAGCCACCCCGAGCCGCTCCGCCAGTCGCCGCAGCCGCCGCGCCTCCGGGTCGCGGGAAAGCGCCCCGGACGCCGGTCCGCCCGCGATCACCAGCTCGGTTTCCGGCACCCGCGGCAACGCGGCGATCGCCAGGTCGAACCCCTTGCGCGGCACCAGCCTCCCGACCGAGACCAGCCGCTTCGGCGCGGTCCGCGGCACCACCGGGCCGCCGACCCCGAACCGGTCCAGGTCGACCCCGCACGGCACCACCGAAATCCGCTGCCGCGGCACCCCTTGCCGAGCCAGTTCGAACACCTCGTCCGAGCAGGTCGCGACGATCCGGTCGACCTGTTTGCCGACCATCCGCTCCAACCGCATCCGGTCCGGCGGGCTCGTGTCGGCATCCCCCTGGTGCCGCCGCTTCACCACGCCGAGCGCGTGAAACGTCTGCACCGTCGGCACCCCGGCCTCGCGCGCGGCGAGCACCGTGGCCACCCCGGACATCCAGAAGTGCGCGTGCGCCACGTCCGGCGGCTCCTCCGTCCACCGGTCGCGCAGCCAGCTGCCGAATTCCCCCATGTGCGGCAAAAGTTCGTCTTTCGGCAGGCGGCGCGCGGGACCGGCCGGAACGTGCACCACGCGGTAACCGGCCGGGGTCTCCACGGTCGCGGGCGCGTCCGGGTCGTCGCGTCGCGTGTAGACCGTCACCTCGTGGCCGCCGCGCACGAGTGCCGTGGAAAGGTCGGCCACGTGGACGTTCTGCCCGCCCGCGTCCTCCTCCCCCAGCGCGGCGAGCGGACTGGCATGTTCGGACACCATCGAGATCCTCATCAGACTCCTTCCGCAGCGGGGGCGGTTTCGGTGAGCAGGCGGTCCCAGCGCGCCAGGAACGCGTCGAGACCGAAGTGCGCCAGCGCGTGCTCGCGGGCCGCTTTCCCGGCCAGCACGGCAAAATCGGGTTCGTGCACGAGTTCGCGGAACCTCCGCGCGAGCACCTCGATGTCGGCGGAGCACACCCCTGCGTCCGGGGGCACGGCCGAAGGGGCTTCGGTGGAGGCGACCGCGACGATCGGCATGCCCAGGTGCATCGCTTCCAGCAGTGACAGGCCGAGCGACGTCCAGCGCGCGGTGTGCAGATACACGCGGTGCCGGGCGAGCTCGTCGTGCAGCCGCGGCGGACGCACGTCGCCCTGTCCGCCGGGCAGCCCGTCGGTGCCCATGCCGAACACGTTCACCGGCGCGATTTCGCGGAACGCGGGCAGCAGATCGGCCCCGGTCACCCGGGCGCGGCGGCGCGGTTCGTTGATCATCGCCGCGCCCGCGGGCAGCTCGCCGGTGTAGCGCTCGCCCGGGTCCGGGATGCCGTGCGGGATGACGACCACCGGCGCGATCCCGTTGTCCCACATGAGCGCGTTGTACGAGGTGACGTGCACGATCGGCACCTCGTCCTGTCCCGCCATCGGATGCCGGGACACCGCCGCGCCGTGCCGCGGCGCGTTGTGCTCGACGTACACCATCGGCACCCGCGAGCCCAGCTGCGGCCGGACGAACGCGGCTTCCTCCGGCCGCTGGAGCACGACCACGTCCGGCCGGGCGTCCGCGAGCCGGTCGACCGGGACCTCGGTCACCCCCGGCCAGTCCCGCCCCGCCAGACCCAGCCCCCACGGCGCGCCCTCGGGGCTCGCGGGGACGAAGTACTCGTGCCGCCCGCGGACGAACGCGTCGGTCCACGACCCGTGGACGTGCCAGAGCAAGATCCTCATGCGCCCTGGCTTATCCGCGCGGATTCGACGTTAAACGAGGGGATGCGCGGGGTACCCCGGTCAGCTCTCGCCGCGGAAATTGTCGCCCAGCTGGGGGTGGCCGCGCTTCGAGCGGCCTTCCTCGTCCTCCAGCGGGCTCTCCGGCTCCGGCCGGCGGGGCACCTGCTCCTCGTCGACTTCGGTGCGGCGCGGGTTCGCCGCCTCTTGTTCCGGTTCCCGGTGACGTTCGTCAGTCATGCCGCCTCCAGCACGGTCTTGAACCAGCCGTCCGTCGTTGCTGCGCGAGGCCTGGCTCGGCGCGTCGCCGGGCACCCACAGGTCACCAGTCCGGGCGGCGCACCGCGGGGAGCCGGTCCAGCGTCGCCGTCACCGCCGCGGCCACCCGCGGTTCGGTGAGCGGAGCGCCGGCCGGGCCGCGCGGGAGCACCTCGACCTCGACCCCGGCCTCGCGGGCCGAGGCGACGTGCGTGCCGTGCGCGGCGAACCACTCGCGGGACTCGCGGCCGTCGCCCTCCGGGTCCGGCCCGACGAGCAGGACCGACCGCACCGCCTCCGGGTACCGGTCCGCCAGCCGCAACGCGACCGGCACTAGCTGGCCGCCCGCCAGCACATCGGCCAGCGGTTTGGCGCCAGCGGCCTCTCTGAGCAGCACGGAAGCCCGGCCGGGAGGACAGGGCACGATCCGGTGGTCCGGTGCCGCCTGCCCCCAGCCGGGCGGGACCTCGGCCTTCGCGGCTTCGTCCAGGACTACGAGCATCCGTTCAGTCATCAGCGCCTCCTCCCGGTCGCGTACCCGAGGGGACGCGCGCGAAACCCGGGGGTTTGGCCGCCGCCTTCCGGGGTACCCGCGCGGGTCGGGCGAGAGAGGGAGACAGGGTGCGGGACGGAATCGCCGAACCATGGGGCACGCGCACGCCGTACGGTCCGGGCGAGGACTGGCCGGTGCGGGTCGACTGCCATCTCGCCGACGGGCTCGAGCCGGGCGACGTCGACCGCTGGGTCCGCACCGCCGCGGTCCTGCATTCCAACGGCGACGGTCTCGACATCGCGGTGAAGGACGGCCGGATCGCCGGCGTCCGCGGCCGGGCCGACGACCGCGTCAACCACGGCCGGCTCGACCCCAAGGACCTCTTCGGCTGGCAGGCCAACAACGCACCGGACCGGCTGCTTACTCCGCTGGTGCGGGACAACGGGGTGCTCCGCGAATCCACGTGGGACGAAGCGATGGACCGGATCGTCCAGCGCAGCCGCGCACTGCTCGACACCGAAGGCCCCACCTCGCTCGGCTTCTACACCAGCGGACAGCTTTTCGCCGAGGAGTACTACACGCTGGCCGCGATCGCCCGCGGCGCACTCGGCACGAACCACCTCGACGGCAACACCCGGTTGTGCACCGCGACCGCGGGCGAATCGCTGAAGGAAAGCTTCGGCTGCGACGGCCAGCCGTCCTCCTACACCGACGTCGACCACGCCGATGTCATCGCCCTGTTCGGACACAACGTCGCCGCGACGCAACCGGTGCTGTGGTCCCGCATCCTCGACCGGCTCGCCGGTCCGCGACCGCCGCGGCTGCTGTGCGTCGACCCGCGGCGGACGCCGGTCGCGGAAGCCGCCGAACTGCATCTGGCTCCGCTGCCCGGCACGAATGTCGCGCTGATGAACGGAATCCTGCACGAGGTCATCCTGCACGGCTGGTGCGACGAGGCGTGGATCGACGAGCACACTGTCGGCTACGACGATCTCCTCAAGGTCGTCCGCGACTATCCGCCCGAGCGCGCGGCGTCGATCTGCGGAGTGCCTGCCGACGAAATTCGTTCCGCAGCGAGACTGGTCGGCACGACTGACCGGTTGCTGTGCACTGTGCTGCAAGGGTTTTACCAATCGAACCAGGCGACCGCTGCCGCGGTGCAGGTGAACAACCTGGTGCTGCTGCGCGGAATGCTGGGCAAACCAGGCTGCGGCGTCTTGCAGATGAACGGCCAGCCGAGCGCGGAGAACACCCGCGAATGCGGCGCCAACGGCGATCTCACCGGGTTCCGGAACTGGAACAACGACGCGCACGTCGCTCAGCTGGCCGACCTGTGGAACGTGCCGATGGAGCAGATCCCGCACGACGGCCCGCCGACCCACCTGATGAAGATGCTCGACCTCGCCGAGAGCGGCGACCTGCGCTTCTGGTGGATCTCCGCGACCAACCCCGCGGTGTCGCTGCCCGAACTCGCGCGGGTCCGGAAGATCCTCGGCCAGGACAGCCTTTTCCTCGTCGTGCAGGACGCGTTCCGCACGGAAACCACGGAATTCGCCGACGTGGTGCTGCCCGCGGCGATGTGGGGCGAGAAAACCGGGACCTTCACGAACGCCGACCGCACCGTGCATCTGTCCGAGAAAGCGGTCGACCCGCCCGGACAAGCGCGCCCAGACCTCGACATCTTCCTCGACTACGCCCGCCGCATGAACCTGCGCGACCGCGACGGCGCGGCTTTCCCGCCCTGGCACGACTCGGATTCTGCCTACGCGGCTTGGCAAAAGGCGTCCGCCGGACGACCCTGTGACTACAGTGGACTGTCCTATGAGAAGCTCCGCGTAGTCAGCGGCGTCCAGTGGCCGGTCGACGAAGCCCATCCGGACGGCACCGAACGCCTTTACGCGGACGGCAAATTCTTCGCCGATCCCGACTACTGCGAGGAATACGGCAAAGACCTGCACACCGGCGAGCCGGTCAGCCCGGAGGAATACCGCGAGTACAACCCGGACGGCAAAGCCATGCTCAAGCCCGCCGAGTACCTGGTACCGGAGGAACCGCCGAGCACCGACTACCCGTTCGCGCTGATCACCGGGCGGACGCTGTACCACTTCCACACGCGCACGAAGACCGGCCGCGCACCGCAACTGGAGACCGCCGCCCCGGAAGTCTGGGCCGAACTGTCCCGCCAGGACGCCGAACGCGCCGGAATCACCGAGGGCGACCTGCTCGAGATCCGCACCCCGCGCGGCCGCGTCCGCGCCAAGGCGCGCCCGTGCGGGATCCGCGACGGAGTGCTGTTCCTGCCCTTCCATTACGGCTACTGGGACACCGCCGACCCGACCGGCGCGGACGGCGTCCGTGCGGCCAACGAACTGACCATCACGGCCTGGGATCCGGTGTCGAAGCAGCCGCTGTTCAAGACAGCCGCCGCGGCGCTGCGCAAGATCTCCGACGGGAACCCGAAGGAAACCATCGCGCTCGGCAACCGGACGGTGTCCGAACAGCTCGTCGACTAGCCGCTCACAGCAGATCCCGCGGCACCCGGCGATGCCAGTTCCGCGACACCAACCGCCGATCCCCCTCGTACCCGTCCAGCTGCGCGTCGATCACGAACTCCTCCGGCGTGCAACTGACCCGCGTATACGTCTCCGTCCGCACCAGCCACTCCCCCCGCTCGAACGTCACCGTCCACGACGTCTCCGCCACCGGAGAACAGAAATCATCCGCCACCCACGAGTAACACTCATGCACATCACGGGTGATCTCCAGATCGATGTCGTCGTACCGGATCGTGCCGGAGTTCTTCACCACGTCCAGCGCGGAGCGGTAGTCGACCAGGTCCCGCGACACCGTCCACTTCTGCTCCGGACGGCTCACCTGCGTGGTCGGCAGCGGCGGCGTCCCTTCCGGCTCGCCGAACTCGTCCGGGGCGACCTCGTCCGGTTCGCCGGTCGGCCGCACCGGCAGGGTCAGCGCGCTCGCGCCGGTCCGCACGGCGAGCGTCACCGGTTTCGGCGGCGGCCACGCGAGTGGCCAGTACGAAGTGGACAGTGCGAGCCGGATCCGATGCCCGGCCGGAAACGCTTGCGCCACCCCGTTCAGTTCAAAGTCCACTGTGTACTCTTCGCCCGGCGCAAGCGGTTCCGGTTCCTCGTGGCCGTCCCGGTGCGTGAGGTTCAGCAGGCCGTACGTCACCCGCGTCGCCCGGCCGTCCGGGGCGACGTCCGACAGCCGCGCAGCCACCATCGCCACCGGCTGATCCGCTGAGACTCGCAACCGTACCCGTGGCGCACCAAGGATTTCGCACCGCTCGGCGAGCACATCCGTGTCGAACACGAGCGAGCCGCCGTCCTCCTCGCGCTGGTCGTACGGCAGATCCGGCGGCGCGCTGTACGACGCCCATTTCCCGGCGAACTGCCCCACCGACAACGGCGACGCGACACTCAGCGACTCCTCGGCCACCGACTCTCCGGGCCGGGCGAGCCGGTGCGGCGCGAGGGCGTACTCCGTCGGCCGGACGTGCGGCGAAGGCCATTCCGCCTCCCCGACCCAGCGTCCGGGACGGTCCTCATAGGACGTCGACGGCGGCACGCTCTCCTGCATCCACGTGCGCAGGACCGGGCCGTCCATGACCCCGTTGTCGACGTCCTTCAGCCAGTGATCCCACCAGCGCACGACTTCCTGCAGGTAGCCGATCGCGGGGCCGGGCTCGCCGAGGTGCGGGTACTTGTGCGACCACGGCCCGATCAGCCCGCGGCACGGCACGTCGAGATGCGACAGCAGCCGGGTGACCGCGTTGGAGTAGCCGTCGGCCCAGCCGCTGGACGCGAGCACCGGGCACTGCACCCCGGAGTAGTCCTCGGAAACCGAAGCGTGCCGCCAGTAGCTGTCGCGGCGCTGATGCCGCAGCCACTGTTCGGCCCACAGGCTGCAGTTTTCCAGCCGTTCCCGCCACATGTCGCGCCAGCGGTCCCCCACCAGCGCCGGGTCGGGCGGCATCGTCGCCTCGCCGAACATCGTCCCGGACTCGGCGATGTTGTCCGACAGCAGGCAGCCGCCCATGTAGTGCATGTCGTCGGCGAACCGGTCGTCGGTGAACGAGGAGATGACGATCGCGCCGAGGCTCGGCGGTTTCCGCGCCGCGACCTGCAGCGCGGCGAACCCGCCCCAGGAAATGCCCATCATGCCGGTGCGCCCGTCGCACCACGGCCGGTCGGCGAGCCAGGCGAGCACGTCCTCGGCGTCCTGTTGTTCCTGCTCCAGGTACTCGTCCGCGAGCACGCCCTCCGATTCCCCGGAGCCGCGCAGGTCGACGCGCACGCAGGCGTAGCCGTGCCCGGCCAGGTAGGGATGGTGGATCGAGTCGCGGACGGAGGTCAGGTCTCGCTTGCGGTACGGGATGTACTCGACGATCCCCGGCACAGGCAGCGATTCCGATCCGGCGGGCCGCCAGATCCGCGCCGCCAGCCGGGTGCCGTCCGAAACCGGGATCCGGACGTCCTCGTCCTCCATGATCTCGTACGGCAGCGAGGGAAGAGCGCGCGTGATCATGCCTGCCGGGTACCCGGCCCGGCGCGCCCGAAACGGGGTTGCCCGCGGCGGGAAAACGGGTACCCGGTGCGCATGATCAGCATGAAAGCCCAGCTGTATCAGGCGTACCTGCGCGCGACGCGGCAGAAAGCCTTTTACGACAACGCCCGCGTGCTGCACCAGCGCCTGCACCGCCACCAGCGGCCGTCGCAAGCCCGGCCGCCGAGGAAGCTGCGCAAGCACTACGACCTCGAACACCGCGAGGTGCACGGCTTCGCGTGCTGGACCGTGCGGCCGCGCGCGAAGGCCGGGCTGCATGTCTTCCACCTGCACGGCGGCGGTTACGTCGAGGAAATCGAATCGCACCACTGGGAATTCGCCGCCGACCTGGTGCGCCGGCTCGGCTGCACGGTCACGCTGCCGATCTACCCGCTCGTCCCGAGGCACAGCAACGCCGAGACGATTCCCATGGTGCAGGCCGCGTTCGAGCAGACGCTCGGTGCGGAGCCGGCGGAAAACACCGTCCTGTCCGGGGATTCCGCCGGTGCCGCGCTCGCACTGGCGGTCGCGCAGCGGCTCCGGGACGAGGACCGCCCGCAGCCGAAACAGACGATCCTGATCTCGCCGTGGCTCGACGTGACCCTGGAAGACCCGATTTCGGTCGTACTGGACGAACACGACCCGATGCTCGGCATCACCGGCCTGCGCGAGGCGGGCGAGATGTACGCCGAAGGCACCGACCCGCACGATCCGCGGATCAGCCCGCTGTACGCGGACCTAACCGGACTCGGCCCGTTCAGCCTGTTCATCGGCACCCGCGACGTCCTCCTCCCGGACGCCCGCCGCTTCGCTTCCCGCGCCCGCGACGCCGGGATCGACGTCGACTATGCCGAGTACCCCGGCATGTTCCACAACTGGCTCATGCAGCAGATTCCCGAAGGCCGCCAGGCGCGCAACCACATCGAGCGCATCCTCCGTCGGTAGGGTCTCTCCGGCGGCAGCACCGGCCCGCGCGGACCACACCGGACTCGACCCGTTCAGCCTGCCCACCGGCACCCCGCCGCGAACCTCACTCCGGCGGCAGCGGCACGCCGCGACGACTCGTCCGGTAGTCGTCGCGGCTTGCCACCGTCCCGTCCTCCGCCCGGACAATGTGGACAGACCGCCGAGCCTGCGCCATATGCCGCCCCGTTTTCACCGCTTCCGCGCGGGACTTCGACGTGTTCGCCGCCCGCACGTGCCCCACCACGCGGTTCTTCCACAGCGAGCCCTCATACAGCGTCTCGACGTGCCCGTCCACCCGCTGCCCTCCTGTTCAGTCCTCGAACTCGAAGCGCAGCCGTTCTTCGCACTTCGCGTACTTCGCCTCGAGTTCGTCCTCGGTGTCCGCGCCGACGATCAGCTCCGCCAGTTCGAAGGAGTAGCTGTCCTGCTCCGGCAGTTCCGACAGCCGCTGGCCTTCCTCCGGCGTGATCGAGATCGTCGTGCCGCCGAGTTCCTGGCAGAGCCCGGAGATCTCGGCCTGCGTCGGAATCCGCGTGACGACCGCGTCGCCGTCGAAGCGGCGCAGGTAGCAGCGCCCGGCGATGTGGTACTGCCCGCGGCCGCGCGGGAACTGCGGTTCCTGGCCGAGTCCCAGCCGGAGCATGATTTCGTGGTTGGCCACGCCGTCGACCAGCTCGAACAGCTCCGCGTGCGACTGCGAGTGCCGCGGGTTGATCTCCAGCAGGCACACCTGGCCGGACTGCCGGTCGCAGAAGAACTCGATGCTGAACGTGCCGTTCTCGAAACCGACCTGGCGCATCACGCGCTCGGCGATGTCGAACATCCGCCGGACGGTCTCGTCCGGCAGCTGCGACGGGTACTGGTGTCGCAAAAACGAAGACCGGCCGGGGAAATCGACCGAATCCAGCGCGGCGTAGACGTGCACCTCGCCCTTCCAGACATACCCCTCGACCGCCGCCTGCACCCCGTGCAGTTCGGATTCGGCCAGGCACGCAGCCCCGCCGACCTCGGCGATTTCCGGCGGCAGATCGACCTGGCGCAACACGTCCTCGAACGGGTCCCCGACCCGTCCGACGCCCTCCCGCAGTTCCTCGACAGCGTCCGCGAAGCCCTGCATGTCCCGCACGTGAAACGCCAGTTCCGACGAGAACCCCTTGACCGGTTTCAACCACATCGGGAAGTCCACCCCCGCCGGCGGCCGCGGCTCCCCGTCCAGGTCGACGATGCCGAACGGCGGCAGTTCGTCGATCACCTTCCGCTGTTCGAGCCTGCTCCAGTACTTGTGCTCGCATTTGAGCACCGCGGGGAGCGGCACGTGCGGGAGGCCGCGCTCCTCGCACAGCAGCGGCGCCATGGTGGCGGCCGGGAAATCCCAGTAGGTCACGATCGCGGCGGGTTCGCCGTCGAAATCGTCCAGCTGCTGGCGGGCCTTCTCCATCAGGTCCGGGAAGTCGATCTCGCCGTGCTGCAGCTCGTCCGGGCTGAGCAACGGGCGGAACCGCAGCCCGGCCGCGGACGGGAGTCTTTTCAGGATGCGCTCGTTCTCCTCGTCAAGACCGAGCACGAACACGTCGTCAGCCATGGTTCAGCTCTTCCGTCCCGTCAGCGCGTCGCGGATCTTGTCGACGAACGCCGCTCCCGGCGCGAGGACCAGGTTCGCCGGCGGCTTGCTCGGCGCGTGCGGATGCGGCCTGGTCGGCGCGATCTTCTTCGCCGCCAGCACCCGCTCGCCCAGCTGGTCCAGCTCCTCGGCCGAACACGCCTCGCGCAGCCGCGGCAGCAGGTCCTGTTCCTCGTCCTTGATGTGGTGGCGGACGTCGGCGATGAGCTTGCCGAGCAGCTCCTCGTACTCCGGTTCGCCGGGGTTCTTGCGCTCGAGCTGCTTCATCACCTTCTCGGCCTCGGCGTGCTCCTCGATCTCGTGGTCGGCGATCTCGTCGCCGTCGTCGAGGTGCTTGCGCGCGGCCGGGTACATGAGCTGCTCTTCGGCGACCGAATGCCGGACCAGCTCGGCGATCACGTGGTCGACCACGTCTTTCCGGTTCCCCGCCTCGGGTTCGCTCTCGAGCTCGGCGAACACCCGCTCGACGTCGCGGTGGTCGTCGGTGATCACGGTGATCAGGTCGGTTCGGGTGGGTGCGGCCATGCTGCCTCCTCGGGTGTCGGGAACCCACCGGTTACCCGTTGCGCCGCACGGCAACCGCCCGAAGCCGAACTGCCCCGCCGACCGGCGGTACGCGAGGGACCCCTGAAGGAATCAGATTCCCTCAAGGGTCCCGTCGCGGACTGCCGAGCCAGCCGCGCTAAGCGGCCGGTGCCGCCGCCACCTTCCCGCTCAGCAAATGCCCCGCCCCCGGCACCTCCGGCCGCACCCCCAGTTCGCTGAGGATCCGGAACGTCGTGGCCGTGGCCGCCGACAGCACCGGGATCCCCACCGCGTCCTGGACCGGCTGGATCGACGGCAGCGAAGGCATCTGCACGCACGCCGACAGCACCAGCGCGTCCGCCCGGGACAGGTCCAGTTTCCGGTAGTGCGCCAGCAGATCCGCCGGGTCCAGCCGCGCCACCGCCAGGTTGTCCGGCACCTCCAGCGAGAGCGAGTCGACCACCTCGACGCCCGCGTCCTCCAGGTACTCGACAACAGCCTGCGTCAGCGGCTTCAGGTACGGCGTCACGATCGCGACCCGCTTCGCCTCCAGGGCGGCGATCCCGGACAACAGCGCGCCCGCCGACGAGACCACCGGCGCGTCCGAGCCTTCCGCGCGCAACGCCGAGGCGATCGAATCCTCAGCGGTGCAGTGATAACCCGGCCCCTGCGCCATGATCGCGACCAGGCAGGCAGTCGCGACGACGTCCGGTCGCGCGTCGGCCAGTTCAGTCGCCGCGCGCTCCGCTTGGGCGTTCATCGCGCGCAACTGCTCCGGCGTCACGTGCTGCATCCGCGCGCGGGCGGAGTGGAAGACGAACCGGTCCTCCGGGTACCGCTCCTCGCGGGCACGCAGCATCCGCGGCAGCTCGGTTTCCATCGTCAGGTTGGAGCTCGGGACGATCATCCCGATGTGGTGGTCGGTCATCGCTTCGCCGCCGGGCGCATGTCCTTCACGGTCAGCTCGCCCGCGTCGACGATCAGCTCGTCGTCGAGGTACAGGCTGTTGCCGCGCATCGGGATGTCGAAGTGACAGGCCGTGTCGTTCGGGCCGCCGAGTTCGTTGTTCGGGCCGATCGAGAACATCACGTTGCCGTAGAAGCTGCGCAGCTCCATGCCCATGCCGCCGGGGAACTGGGTCAGGCCGTGCCAGTGCGCCCGCTCGTCGAGGCCCCAGCCGACGTGCGACATGCCGTAGCCGCGCGGGTCGTGGAAGGACTCGATGTAGCTGCGCAGCAGGTCGGCGTCGAGGCCGGACGAGCCCGCGCCGCCGCGGATGTCCTGGATGAAGCCCTTTTCGATGGTCAGCTCGACCGGCGTCTGCACGTAGGTGTTGAACGGCAGCAGCACGTCGCCGGGCGCGAGCACGATCTTGCCGTCCACGCCGTCGTCGGAACCGCCGGTGAAGACGAACGCCGCGGGCCAGTGGTCCCAGCGGCCGGGCTGGTCGGTGTAGCCGTACTCGCTCATCGTCGGGTACACGCCCAGCTGGTAGGTGACGTCCGTGCCGTGCGGGCTGGTGATCCGCATGGTCTTGGCCTTGGCCAGCAGTTCCGCGCCGATCTCGACGCGCTCGCGCAGTTCCTTCGTCGGCATCAGCCGGGCGAGCAGCTCCGGCGGCTCGACCGCGGTGAGGATCCGGGTCCCGGCGGCCTGGATCGCGAACTGCTCCTCGCTGAACAGCAGGAACGTGCAGTCCACGACCATGTCCGCGGCCTTGAGCGCGTCCACCGCGAGCGGCAGCTGGTCAAGACCGGACTGCCCGACCGCCCACGCGCCGGACGCGTTCGCCGGCGACGGCAGCCGCATGTGATAGGTCGCCGCCCCGAGCTGCTGGGCGGCCCAGAGGAAGGCGTCCGCGTACTCGGCGCGCTCGGCGCCGCGGGTCAGCACGACGACCGTCTCGCCCTCGTGCACGCCGGAAAAAGTCAGCTGGCGCAAGCAGATGTCGTTGAACAGGTTCTGGTCCATGGCGACCTCCTTGATTGTCCGAATACGGATTATCCGAGTACGAAAAACACGCCGGGGTCAGCGGGCGCGCAGGTCTTTCAACGCCGAACGCAGCGCCTGCAGGGCGGGCCGCGGTTCGTCCCAGAAGATCATGTGCCCGGCGTTTTCGACGCCGGCGAGCGGATGCTTCGATTTCTCCAGCACCGCGACGTCCGCTGCGGTCACCACCGGGCTTTCCGCGCCGTACAGCAGCACGGCGGGTCCCGGGAGATTTTCCCACAGCGGAAGGAATTCCTCGGATTCGAAACCCGCGTGCGTCGCCGCGATCGCCGTCCGAGAGCACGACGCGAGCCAGCGGGCGCGCAGTTCCTGTTCCCGGCGCGGCCAGCGCGGCCACGAGGCGGCGACCTCGTCCGCGCTGGTCCCCCGCTGCGCTTGGTCCAATTGGGACTCGAAGACCGCCAGCGAGGTCGGGTACGGGCGGCCGGGGCCGCTCATCGGCGGGTCGGCGAGGACGGTGCCCGCGATCCCGCCGGACAGCGCGGCTTTGGCCGCGATCCGCGCGCCCATCGAGTGGCCGAACAGCAGCGGCGCGGACAGGTTCAGCTGGTCGACGACCGCTTCGACGTCGGCGGCGTACGCGTCGAGGGCATAGCTCGACCCGTCGTCGGACAGGCCGCGGCCGCGGACGTCGAGCACCAGCGGACGGACGAGGTCGGTCAGCTCGCGCGCGACGAAGTCCATGGTGATCGCCGGGCTGGTGATCCCGGGCAGCACCACGAGCGGGACGCCGTCGGCCGGGCCGTAGTCGAGGACGTGCAGCCGGACGGAACCGGACCGCACCCAGACGCTGGCCGCCGGGACGTCCGCCAGGTCGGCGAGCGCGGGCTGGGTCAGCACCCGGTCGGAAACAGAAGACATGCGGGAACTCCTAGCGGGCCTTGGCGAGCAGCTCGACGCCCTCGCCCAGGCCGATCACGTCGGCGTATTTGGCTTGCAGGTCAAAGAGAGCGGCGTCGTGCGGTCCCCGTGCGCGGTCGCCGCAGGCTTCGCGGACGACGAGGGTGTTGAAGCCGGATTGGACCGCGTCGACCGCGGTGGCCCGAACGCACCCCGAGGTCGTCGCGCCGCAGACCAGCACGGTGTCCGCGCCGAGGCCGGTGAGCAGCGCGGCGAGGCTCGTTCCGTGGAACGCGGACGCGCCCTTCTTGACGATCAGGTGGTCGGTGTCGTGCCGTTCCAGGCGGGGATCGAGCGCGACCTCGGCGCTTCCGTCGCGCAGGCTCCGCATGCCGGGAGCCTTGCGCAGCCACGCGATCGCGTCGCCGTCGGCCTCCGCGGGGGTGTAGCTGATCGCGGTGTAGACGACCGGGGCTCCGCTCTTGTGGGCGGCCCGGACCAGTGTGTCAGCGGCTTCGACTTCGGCGGAAAGGTCTGCGCCGGAAGGGAATTCCGGTTCGGTGAAACCGCGAGTCAGGTCGACCACGACCAGCACCGGCGCGGTTCCCCGCGGTACCGCGGCCCCGAACCCCGCGCGGGCGTAGGTCTGGTCGGTCTCGCTGCCGTGCAGTCCGTTCTCAGGCGCGTTCACGCAGCAGCTCCTTGATCAGTTTGTGCTGCGACCGGACCCGGCCGAGCAGCCAGCCCTGGAACAGCCCGAGTGCGCCCGCCGCGACGATCGGGAGATAGCGCTTAGCGTTGGGCGGCAACAGCATCGCCAGTCCGTCGAGCGAATCCGAGGCGGGCGCGGCGGCGGCCGCTGGTGTCGCCGGAGCCGGTGCGGTGCCGCCGTTCTCCAGCAGCGCGCCGAGATTCTGCGCGAACTGCTGCAGGATCCGATTCGACACTGTGCTGATCGCACCCTTTCCAAACTGCGCGATCTTGCCCCGCACCACCAGATCCGTGTGCAGGTTCAACGCCGAGCCCTTCGGACCGGGCACCAGGGTCAGCGTGACGTCCGCTTCGGCGTCGCCGTTGCCGTGGCTGTCCGCGCCCCGGGCCGACAGCCGCAGCCGGCGCTCGCCCTCGGCGATTTCGGTGAACCGGACCTTGCCCGCGTACGCGGCGCTGACCGGGCCGACCTTGAACTTGACCTTGCCGAGATACGACTCGCCGTCCCGGCCCTCCAGCACCGCGCCGGGCAGGCAGCCCGCGACCCGCTCGACGTCGTTGAGCAGCGCGAACACCGTGTCCGGATCGCCGGGAAGGTCAAGGGTGTTCTCGAGAATCATCGGACCGCGTCCTCTTTCCTGCCGGATCCGGCGCACCGCCGCGCGGCGGTCGCCTCGATCGCGTCCACAATGGTCTGGTATCCGGTGCAGCGGCACAGGTTCGACGACACCGTCTCCCGGATCTCCTCGCGCGTCGGCGACGGTTCCTGGGCGAGGAATCCCTCGGCGAGCATGAGGAAACCGGGCGTGCAGAAGCCGCACTGCAGGCCGTGGTGCTCCGAAAACGCCTGCTGCAGATCGTTCGGCTCCTCCGGGGTGCCGAGGTCCTCGACGGTCCGGATCGCGCAGCCTTCCGCCTGCACGGCGTACATCAGGCAGGCGCGCACCGGCTCGCCGTCGACCAGGATCGTGCACGCCCCGCACACGCCGTGCTCGCAGCCGACGTGCGTGCCGGTGAGGCCCACGTCGTGCCGGAGCACGTCGAGCAGCGTCCACCGCGGTTCGACGAGCAGTTCGTGCTCCTCGCCGTTGACGGTCAGGACGATCAGCTGTTTGTCGGTCATGCGCCGGTACCCGCTTTCTCCCGGTCGGCCGCGGCGAGCGCGGCGAGGACGGCCTCGGGGTGGACCGGGGTCTGCTCCAGCTGGACCCCGGTGTGCCAGAGAAGGTCGTTGACCGCGTTCAGCACGGCGGCGGGGGCGCCGATCGTGCCGCCCTCCCCGGCCCCCTTCGCGCCGCTTTCGGTGAAGGCGCACGGGGTTTCGAGGTGGTCGACGGTGATGTCGGGGATCTCCGCGGCGGTCGGGACGAGGTAGTCGATGAAGCTCGCCGCCGACGGTTCGCCGTTCTCGGCGTAGGTGACCTCCTCGAACAGCGCGCCGGCGATGCCCTGCGCGATGCCGCCGCGCGCCTGGCCGTCGACCACCTTCGGGTTGATCACCACGCCGCAGTCCTCGACACAGGCGTAACGGAGGATTTTCACCTGTCCGGTGCCCGGGTCGGCCTCGACCACCACCGCGTGGGTCGCGTTCGAGAACGTGCCGTCGCCGGGGACGTCGAACGCCGCGGTGGCGGTGAGCGTCGGCTCGGCTTCCTTGGGCAGCAGGTGGCTGCGCAGGTACGCGACGTCGGCGATCTCCTCGAACGAAAGCCGCTGGCCGGGGTCGTCTAGCTGGATGACTCCCCCGTCGCCGTCGAGGCCGACGTTCTCGACGCGGGTGTCCATCAGGTGCGCCGCGATGACGCAGAGCTGCTCGCCCAGCCGGGTCGCCGCCGTCGCCACCGCCGAACCGCCGATCGTCACCGATCGGGACGCGAAAGTGCCCCAGCCGTAGGAAATCCGTTCGGTGTCGCCTTGCCGCAGCTTGACCTTGGCGAGGTCGACGCCGAGCCGTTCCGCGACGATCTGCGCGAACGTCGTTTCGTGGGACTGCCCGTGGTTGATCGTGCCGCTCGTGACGACGACCGAACCGGTGAGGTCCATCCGGATCTCGCTCACGTCGAATCCGGGGACGACGGTCATCTTCCGCTTCGCGAACGCCTCGGAGCCGTAGCCGGTGCGCTCGGAAAAGCAGCTGTAGCCGATGCCGATGTGCGGATTCTTCTCGCGCAGGTCGTACCAGCCCTCGTCGCGGAGGATCTTCTCGCCCAGCTCCAGCGATTCGAGATAGCTGCCGGGGTCGTACGTCACCTTGTTGATGCCGGTGTACGGGAACTCGGTGATCACGTTGCGGCGGCGGATCTCCACCGGGTCGAGACCGAGCTTGCGCGCGGCCAGGTCCATGATCCGCTCCATCACCATGACGTACTGCGGACGGCTGACCCCGCGGTACGGCGCGGTCGGCGCTTTGTTGCTGGTGATCGCCCTCGCCCGCACCCGGTAGGCCGGAACCCGGTACACCGACGGCATTTCCGCCGCCGCCATCAACGGTTCGATGCCGACGGTGAACGGATAACACGAGTACGCGCCCATGTCGCACACGATGTCGGATTCCAGTGCGGTCAACTCGCCGTCCGGAGTGAACGCCGCACGCGTGCGGTATCGCTGTTCGCGGGCGAGGAACCCGGACGCGAGCGCTTCGCTGCGGTCCTCGATCCACTTGACCGGACGTCGCAAGCGCTTCGCCGCCGCCGCGACAGCGATTTCTTCGCGCCCCACAACGCATTTCTGCCCGAAGCCGCCGCCCATGTCCGGGACCACGACGCGCACCGAACGCTCCGGAATCCGCAGCGAACGCGCCAGCACGGTCCGGACCTGGTGCGGCACCTGACTGCAGGTCTGGACGAGAAGCTGCTCGTCGCGGTCGTCCCAGGACGCCACCGCGCCGCGCGTCTCCAGCGGCAACGCGTTCTGCCGGCCGCTGCGGGTGACAAGCTCGATCACGCACCCGTCCGCGAACGCTTCGTCGACGCCCGGGGTGTCGAACGCCGTGACGTCGAGCAGCACGTTGCTCGGCGCGTCCTCGTGCACCAGCGGCGCGTCCTCGGCGAGCGCGGTCTCCTCGGAAACGACGGCGTCGAGGACCTCGTAACTCACCTGCGCGGCCTCGATGCCGTCCTCGACCGCGTACGGATCCTTCGCGATGACCAGCGCGATCGGCTCGCCGACGAACCGCACCTTGCCGCGCGCGAGGATCGGCATCGTGGTCGGGGTGAACTCCTCGGGCGGACGGTCCAGCAGCGCGACCATGTCGCCGAGCTGGAGGTCTTCCGCCGAATACGCGGCTACGACACCGGCCACCTCGCGGGTGGCGCCGAGGTCGAGTTCGGTGATCTTGCCGTGCGCGACGGTCGCGCGCACGAACCCGGCGTGCAGCATTCCGTGGAGGTGAATGTCGTCCACGAACCGCCCCCGGCCGGTGACCAGCCGCGGATCCTCGCGACGGCGCACGGACGCGCCGATCCACTTGCCGCCCCGGCCGTCGAAGCGGGGTTCTTCGGATGCCCTCACCGGTCTCCCCTCTCCCATGCCTGCCCCAAACTCCGCGCCACCAACGTCCTCGTCAGCGCCCGCCGGTAATCCGCACTGCCTTGCGCGTCGCTGCGCGGATCGATCGCCTCCGCCGCCGCCCGGCCGCACTCAGCGAACAACTCCGGCCCCGGCTCGCCTCCAGCCAGCACCGCCTCGGCTTCCGGAACCCGCAACGGCGCGGGCGCGACCCCGCCGAGCACCACCCTTCCGCCTGCCAAGGAACCGTCCTGGCGAGGTTCGAGCGTCACCGCCGCCGCGACCGTCGCGAAATCCCCGGCACGGCGGGAAAACTCGGTCAACGCGGCCTTCGGAGCCGCCCGGGTGAACCGGACCTCGGTGACGACCTCGTCCGCCTCCACCGCGGTCGCGTAGAAGCCGTAGAACATCTCCCCGGCCGGGATCTCGCGGCGGCCGTGCGGTCCTTCGGCGACGATCACCGCGTCCAGCAGGAGCGCGAGCATGCACCACTCCGCGGTGGCGTCGCCGTGCACGAGACTCCCGCCGACCGTGCCGCGCGACCGGATCGGCAGGTGCCCGACGTACCGCATCGCCTCCGCCAGCACCGCGAACCCCGGGCTGAGCTGGGCCACCTCGACCTGGCGGTGCGTCGTCATCGCGCCGATGCGGAGCGTCGAACCCGCGTGGACGATGTCGGTCATCCCCGGCAGGTCCCGCAGCCGCCCGAGGTCGACCAGGTCGCTCGGGCGGGCCAGGCGGAAGCTCATCATCGGCATCAGGCTCTGCCCGCCCGCGATCGCTTTCGGCTCCCGCCCTTGCCCGGCGAGGTCGGAAAGCAGGCCGACGGCGTCGGCGACGTCGTGCGCCCGATGGTAGGCGAACGCGGCGGGCTTCATGCGATTCCCTTTCTGCTGCGGCGGATCAGACTGCGTCCAGTTCGGACTGGTGCGGCTCCGGCGCGGTCTCGTCGTCGATCCGGTCCAGCTCCCGGCCCCGGGTTTCCGGCGCGCAGAAGACCATGAACACCACGGCCCCGACGACGAGCAGTCCGAGCAGCGTGAACGTCAGCGGCAGCCCGAGCACCGGCCACAGCACGCTGCCGAACAGCAGCGGCGCGAACCCGGTGACCGCCCGGCTGGACGACGACGCCCAGCCGAAGCCCGAGGCGCGCAGTTCGGTCGGGTACAGCTCGGACACGAAGGCGTACATCACCGGGATGACGATGAGCGAGAACAGCCCGAACGCGCCGATCGCCACCACCGCGGCTCCGGCCGACCCGAGCACCAGCGAGAAAATCACCAGGGTGACCGCAGCGAGCGGCCCGGCCGCGGCGATGACCCGCTTGCGGCCGATGCGGTCCACGAGCAACACCGCCACCACGACGCCGACGATACCGAGCGCGTTCATCAAAGTGGTCGAAGCGAACGCGGCGATCTCCCCGAAGCCCTGTGCCTTGAGGATCGACGGCATCCAGCTCAGCGCGGCGTAGTACACCAGCATCACGGTGATGAACAGCGCCCACGCGACCCCGGTGACCTTCGGGTTGTATGCCCAGACCCGCCGCAGCTGGTCGACGGCCGCGAACACCCCGCCGCCGCGCTTGTCTTCCTGAACCGCCGGCGGAATCCGGTACGGCTCCTTCGGCGCGCCGGTGCGCTCGACGAGGTCGTCGATGACCAGCCGGGCTTCCGCCTCGCGCCCCTTGCGCACCAGGTACAACGGCGATTCCGGCACCCCGCGCCGCGCCCAGAACAACAGCACCGCCGGGAGAATCATCAGCACCAGCATCCACCGCCAGTTCCCGGAAACCGGCACCAGCAGCGTCGCGGACGCCCCCGCCAGCGTCGTGCCGACCGGCCACCACCCGTCCATCGCGGACAGCACCCGGCCGCGTTGCTTGCGCGGCGAAAACTCGCTGACAATGGCGTAGTCCACCGGAATGCAGCCGCCCAACCCGACTCCGGCGAGGAACCGCAGCAGCAGGAACACCTCGATGTTCGGCGACAACGCCGCGAACACCGAGAAGAACGCGAACAACAGCAAGGTAATGCTGAACGCCCGCTTCCGCCCGATCCGGTCCGCGACCGTCCCCCAGGCGACCGCCCCCACCGCCATGCCGATCAGATTGGCGGTGGCGACGAACCCCCGCTGCGTCGCCGACAGCCCGAATTCCGTGCCCACCAGCGGGGTGAGGAATCCGTTCAGCGCGACGTCCCAGGCGTCGAACATGTAGCCGAGCCCGCCGATGAGGAAGATCTTGCCCTGGACGCGCCAGCGCCACGGCAAGTCTTGGACCACCTGGTCTCCGGTACGCATAGCCTTTGCTCCTTTGCGAAGTCTGCGTGTGCCGTTTTCGTGCTATCGGGCGAACTGGTAGTGAATCGATTCGTTGTCGGGGTCGTTGAGCGGAGTTCCGTTCCACAGCCAGTCGTAGGACACATCGGACTCGCCGTCGAAACTCCGCAGTTTTTCGTCGCGCTCGCGTTGCGCCGGACCGTCCGGCATGTGGTAAAAACTCATATTCTGCAAAGAGGCGTCCTGCACCATCCCCGCGTGCTTGGCCCGCCGGTGCACATACCGGGTCAACGCGGTGTCGATCCCGTCGCGCGTCGCCTGCCCGAGCTCCTCGGCAAGGACTGCCCCGTCCTCCATCGCCTGCGACGCCCCTTGCGCCTGGTACGGAAGCATTGCGTGGCAAGCATCCCCGAGCAACGCGACGCGCCCGTCCACCCACACCGGATCGCGACGCCGCCGGTACATCGCCCAGACCGAGACGTCGTCCTTGGCCTTGGACAGCATCATCGGCACCCGGTCGTCCCAATCGGAATACTCGGCCGCAAGCTGCTCCGCACTGGCCGGCGCACTCCAGTTCTTCTCGACTTCCTCGGTGCACGGCACGATCGCCACCACGTTCAGATACTCGCCGCCGCGGATCATGTAATGCACGAGATGCTTGTCCGGCCCATACCAAATCGTAGAATGGTAACGATCGACCAGGAACCGAGTAGCCGGATCCGCCGCGATCGAATCCCCGGGAATCAACGCCCGGTACGCCATCTCGCCGGAAAACGCGAGCGTGTCGTCAAATCCCGCGAGATCCCTTACCGCAGAACGAATCCCGTCCGCCCCGACGACGACGTCCCCTTCAAACCGCCGCCCGTCCTCGGTAATCACCGCAGGCCGCTCCGGATTCCCCCGGTCAAGATCCACGACCTTCGCCGCGGTAGCCACCTTCACCACCGGCCCCGCCCCGTCCGGGTCGATGCACGCCCGCAGGAGAACGGAATGCAAATCCGCCCGATGGTAGTGCCAGTAAGGCGCCCCGTACTTGTCCACGACCCGCTGCCCGAGCGGCAACTGCGCGATAATGCTGCCGTCGGCCCACCGCCGCCGAACCTGATCCTGCGGCTCGCACCGAACCCGCTGCAGTTCGGCCCGCAACCCCAACCCGATCAGGATCCGGCTGGCATTGGGCGCAGTCTGAATCCCGGCCCCGATCTCCCCCAGCTGCGGCGCCGCTTCGACCACCGTGACCCGCAACCCGCGCTGCCGCAACGACAAGGCAGCACACAGCCCGCCCAACCCGCCGCCGGCGACCACTACCTCGAAAGACTGACTCGCCGCCACCTGCCGACCTCCTACCCGCTAGCCGCCTCCGGCTCACCTAGCCCCGGACGCGGTTAATCCGAACACGGATTATCCGAACACGCAATAGTCTGCGGGGAATTTGCTGGCAGGGAGGCGCTTTCAGCCGCGCAGGGTGGCGGGACAGTCACCGAACGAGGCGATGCTGCGGTTCCCGGGGCGGTGCGGCGGGGCGGGGCGGCGGGGCGGTACGTGAGGGCCACCCTCACGGCCGCTGATTCCCTCAGGGGTCCCCTCACGACCCTCTGCCGACCGCGAGAGGACCCTTCGCGGGCCCGGCTTGCCTGAAGGGACCCTTCACGACCCTCCGCCGACCGCAAGAGGTCCATTCGCAGGCTCGCCCGCCGGGGTCCTCTCCCGATCCGCCGCCACAATGCGCAACCAATGTGGCGTTCGGTGCGTCAGACGCACCCAATGCCACATTGGGGATTCCAGCAGCAGGCAAGGACTCTCACCCCACCGACGAAACCCCGCCACGCGAGGCCGCGGTCCGTGAAGGGCTCCTTGAGGGAATCTGATTCCCTCAAGGAGCCCTTCACAGACTTCCAGAGGAGAAAGCCACGCAGCCCGCCTCGCCGCCAGCACCGTGCCCGCCCTGACGAGCACCGTTGCAGCACCCCGCCTACCGCCCTACCGAGAAGACCTCATTGGGCCACAACCCACGCTGCGAGCCCAACGCGACCAACCACCCGGCCACGCGCATCTCCAACCGCAACGCGCGCACCCACCGCGCTACCGAGCAACCTCATTGGGCGAAGGCGCCACCCGCGCACCCAACGCGACCAACCACCCAAGCCACCCGCGCACCCAACCGCGACGCGCGAACCCAACCAGCCACGCGCAACCCAACCGCGACCCGCGAACCCAACCAGCCACGCGCACCCCAAACGCAACGCGCGCAACCAACCAGCCACGCGCACCCCCCAACTGCAGCCCGCGCACCCGACCAGCCACCCGCCACCAAACCGCAGCCAGCGCACCCAACGATCGAGGCACCCAGCCCTCCCCCGCACCCCGATACGAAGCCCATCTGCGGTTCGGGGGTGCTTGTCAAGGCATCTTTCCCGCCTTGACAAGCACCCCCGAACCGTCAGCACAATCAAGCTTCGGGGTGCCCCACGCAACCAGGGCGCGATGTCGCCGCCAGGCGACGAGCCGCCACGGAAGAACTCAAATCTCCGACCGCTCAGCAACCGCCTCCCACAGCGCACCCAGCTCGTTCAACATCCCCGCGATCTCCCCCCGCCGCTCCTCCGGACACCCCTCAAGCAACGCCTGATCCAGCTTCCGCGTCCGCCGAGTCACCTCGCGAAACGCAGCCAACCCGTCATCCGTCAACGTCAAAACCTTCGCCCGCGCATCATGCGGCGCAGGCCCCCGGGCAATGAGCCCCCGATTCTCCAACCGCCGGCACACATCAGCCATCGTCGACGTGTCCAGCGCGACCGCCTTGGCCAACGCGGTCTGATCGAACCCGGGATAAGCCCGCACCGCCGACAGCACCGCGAACTGCGGCCCCGTCAGCACCGAGTCGACATGCCGATTCCAAGCCGCCAAATACGCCTGGTACAGCCGTCGAGCCCCGTACCCTGGCGCGGCAGCGAGATCCGTCGGAGCCTCCAGGCTCACCCGCCGCCCCGCCCGCGAGCCGCCTTTCGCTGACCCACCCACTGCTGTCGACATCCCTCGACCTTAACTACGCACCCGCGCCCCAGCAGCCCGTCCGGCCCGCCGGAGCCTGTCCCCGCATCGCCCATAATAGTACGTCCTCGGACTAAGTGCGGTTCAGGCAACGCCGGACGGGTTCCGCGGATTCCGGTCGAACAGGGCAGCGCCGCCCATCAGAAAGAGCTGCGCGACCACCCGATCCCACCGCCGCTGCTTCCACGCGATAGCCAGCAGCCCGCGATGCGCCGCCAGGTGGTCAGCCAGCACGTCGTGACCGAGGTTGTGCGCCCGCCCGAAATGTCGGTAAGCCGCACGGAAATCCCGCACCGCCAGCGCGGCCCGCCCCCGGTCCATCTCGCCCTCGTACTCAGTGTCTGCCATCATCCCTCCCCGTTACAGCATAGACAAAAACGCGGATTGACGACGGAAAAGCAATTCGCACAAAGCCGCCACCAGAAACGGAGGAATACCCAGCAGCTGAATGGCTCACCGCGGAAACCGCAGGTCACCACTCCGGCCGCGAACTCCCCAGTTCAGGCGTAGTCCCCTCCCACCGCGGCGGGGTCTCGCTCATCCGGATCACCGGACCCAAGCTCTTCAAATCACCATAGATCGTCCCGTCGTCCACCACCGCGTAGCGCTCGAATTCGTCGCGCGAAAGACGACCGGGCGCATCCGCGTAGGAGGTCAGCAATCCCTGCCGCTGCAACAACATCGACGACTGGCACAGCGAAACCCGCACATGATAAGACCCGCCTTCCCTAGCCCGCCGCGCCAAAGCCAGCATCGCGCCGTAACTCCCCAGGAAACCGGTGAGGAAATCGCACAAATAAACAGGCGTCAACTGTGGACGGTCCCCTCCCTGAATCACACAAGCACCAGTCACAGCTTGCGCGACCTGATCCCATCCAGCACGCATCCCGAAAGGACCACCGGAACCGAAGCAGTCCACGCTCACATAAACGATCCCCGGACGCAGCGCCGCGAGATCCTCGGGACCGAACCCATGAGCCGACATCCGCCCCGGGCGATAACCCTCGACGAACACATCCGCGGTACTGGCCAAAGAACGCAACCGCGCAGCATCGTCCACTGTGGAGTAATCGAGATAAGTGCTTCGCTTGCCATGACTGGTATCCCGGACGAACGGAGCCACCTGAGGAAGATGCGGCGCAGTCACCATCAGCACATTCGCCCCGTGCTCCGCCAAACTCAACGCGGCAGTGGGCCCAGCCAGAATGCGAGTCAGGTCCAAGACCCGGACGTCCGACAGCGGCGAAGCACCCCCAGCGGGCAGCGGAGAAGGAGCGCTCTCCCCGATCTTGCTGATCTCGACCACCGGCCGGGAAGCCAGATACGCGCCATGCGGATGCGCGAGCCATTCCTCCGGCGTCCGCACGACTCCCCCACAAGCGCCAGCGGCGGCGATAGCGTCTTCCAGATCTTCGGCCTTCCACTTGGCGACAGCAGCGGCAACCGAGGAAGGCGTCGCCTCGCAATCGAGAACATCCAAAACCCGGCGTTCCAAGTGCGGCAGATTGAAATGCGGCAGAAACCACCGTCCATCGGCGGTCGGCCAAGGCTGGGTGAGCGCGACCATGTGCTCGACGGCGGGCGAAAGCGGCGCGGGGCGGTATTCGCCGGAAGCGGAACGGACGAGCGTCATGTCTTCACCGCCGAGAGCGGTGGCCGCGGCAGCGCGGACATCCACCGCGATCTTCTGCCGACGTCCGGTCCGCAGCTCCCACAGATCGTTCGCGGCGACGGCGCGGGCGGCGAGTGCGTCGGCGAGGGTTTCGCCGATCCGGAACGGCGACGCGAAAAGCGGGTCCGAGCCGGTGATCGTGACCTCGTCGGCGGCGGGACGAGGGGCGTCGCGCAAGGTCATCAGTTCGTCGAAGGCATCCATTGTCATTCCTTTCAGGCCGAAGCGACGTCGACCACGATGCGGCCGGTACCGGCACCGGCCAGGAGTGAAGCGGCGGCGTCCTTCGCGTCGGAGAGCGGGACGACCCGCGTCACGGAGTACAGGAGCGCCGGATCGAGCAACTGCGCCAACCGCTGCCAGGCGGCCTCGCGACGGAGCGGAGGCGTGCGGACCGAGTCGATCCCGAGCAGGGAGACGCCACGCAGAATGAACGGCAGGACATTGCCGGGGTACTCGGCACCTCCGGCGAGTCCGCACGTCGTCGCGACGCCGGAGTGTTGCAGCCCGGCAAGCGCACCGGCGAGGACGGAGCCGCCGACCGCGTCGAGCACGCCTGCCCAGCGTTGTTTGCCCAGCGGCTTGCCAGCAGCGGCGAGCTCGGCGCGGTCGAGGACCTGCGCGGCACCCAGTGCGGTGAGTTGCGAGGACAGCTCAGTCGGACGGCCAGTGGCGGCGATGACCTCGTACCGAGCCGCCGCGAGCAGCGCTATCGCGATCGAGCCGACGCCGCCGCCCGCGCCGGTGACCAGGATCGGGCCGGTTTCCGGGGCCAGGCCGTGGCGTTCCAGCGCGAGCAGGCTCAGCGCGGCGGTGAATCCGGCGGTGCCGATCGCCGCCGCGCGGAGCGGGCCGAGCTGCGCGGGAACGCGGACGAGGTCGTCGCCGTTGACCGCGGCGAGGCCAGCCAGCCCGCCGTGCAGGTCTTCGCCGAGGCCAGCGCCGTTGAGCGTGACCACGTCGCCTGCCTGCCAGCGCGGATGCCGCGACGCGAGCACCTCGCCGGTCAGGTCGATCCCGACGACGAGCGGATGCCGCCGGACGACGCCGGGGCGGCCGTGCAGCGCGAGCGCGTCCTTGTAGTTGATGCTCGAGCAGCGCACGCGAACGGTGGTGTCGAGGTCGTCCAGCATCGCCGGGTCGAGCCGGTCGAGCGTCGCTCCGGCGGAGTCGCGCGCGATCCAGCCGGGGAAGGCCGTCATCTCCTGGTCCATGCTTCCCACGCTAGAAATCCGGAACCTGACAGGGAAATGCCTGTCACAACGGCGCCATGCACGGCGGGCATAGCTGGGTAGGCTGCCCGGCATGGAGGTCGAACTGCGGCATCTGCGCGCGTTCGTGACGGTCGCGACGTGCGGCACGTTCACGGCCGCGAGCCGCGAACTGCTGATCACCCAGCCGGCGCTCACGCGCACGATCCAGCAGCTCGAGGAGTCGGTCGGCACGCGCCTGCTGGAGCGCACGCCGCACGGCGTCGAACCGACCGAGGCCGGCGGCGAACTGCTCGGGCGGCTGCGCGTCGTGCTGCGCGATCTCGACACCGCGCTCGCCGCGGCGGGCGGGAACGCCGGGCTGCGGATCGGGTTCCAGTGGGCACTGCCGGATCCGTGGGCGAGCGACCTGCTGACCGCCTTCGAAACCGCGACCGGCGCGACCGCCACCCTCCTGCGCCGCGACGACATCGTGGCCGCCCTGCATTCCGGCGACGTCGACGCGGCGCTGGTGCGCGGCGAGATCGACGCGTCCGGGATCAGCGGAACCTTGCTGTTCGAGGAAGACCGGCTCGCCGCGGTCGCCGCGAGTTCGGAACTGGCGGCGCGCGCGGAGCTGGACTGGACCGAGCTGGCCGCGCATCCGGTGGTCGTGAACACGGTCAGCGGCGCGACCAGCCCGCTCGACTGGCCGCCGGAAAACCGGCCCGCGCAGGTGGTCCAGTGCGGCAGCTACGACGAATGGCTCACGATCATCGCGTCCGGCCGGGCTGTCGGATCGACCACCACCTCGGCCGCGGAAGCGCACACCCACGCGCGCGTCGCGCACCTCCCGCTGCGGAACGCGCCCCGCGTGGCCCTGCGCCTGCTGTGGCCGACGCGCCGGTCAAGCGATCCGCTGCTGCGCCGGTTCAGCGAACTGGCGCATTCCGTTCAGCGAGCATCGTAGTCCGCGCGGGCTTTTTCGATCTTCGCCAAATGCTCGACGCTCCATTCCAGCAACGGCGCGGTCGCTTCGCGAAGGGTCCGGCCCATGACCGTCAGCTCATAGGAAACGTGCGGCGGCATGACATTGTGGACAGTCCGGGTGAGAATCCCGTCGCGCTCCAGATCCCGCAGCGTCACGGTGAGCATCCGCTGACTGATTCCTTCGATTTCCCTTTTGAGTTCAGTGAACCGCTTCGGCCCGTCGCGCAGCATGCGGACGATCAGCAGCGCCCACTTGTCGCCCACGATCTCCAGGACCACGCGGGTCCGGCACACCTCGTCGGCCATGGTTACCTCCGGAGAACCGGGGCACTAATTAGTGCCTTATTGCCCACCGCGCCGCACACGATCACGATGGTTCTCGAACAGTACTGGGTTACTTCCGGTAACCGCAAAACCCGAGGAATCCTGACTATGACTACGTTTGTGCTGGTGCACGGCGCGTGGCACAGCGGCCGCGCCTGGGACCGGGTCGTCCCGCTGCTGGAAGCGGCCGGGCACCGGGTGCTCGCGCCTTCGCTGACCGGCTACGGCGACAAGAAGCACCTGCTCAGCCCCGAAATCGGGCTCGACACCCACGTCCAGGACATCGTGGACCTGCTCCGCGGCGAAGAGGACGTGGTCCTGGTCGGGCACAGTTATGCCGGGCTGGTCATCTCGTCGGCCGCGAACGAGATGCCGGACCGGGTCGCGGAGCTGGTCTACCTCGACGCGATGGTGCCCGAGGACGGCGAAACCGCGGTCGACGTCCAGCCGGTGAGCCAGCGCCTGATCGAACTCGCCCAGCAGCACGGCGACGGCTGGCGCGTCCCGCCGCTGCCGGAGCGGCCCGCGCCGTTCGGGCTGTTCGGCGTCACCGACCCGGACGACGTCGCCTGGGTGCGCGGAATGCTCTCCGACCAGCCGGTCCGCTGCCTGCAGCAACCAGTGCGGCTCGACAATCCGGCCGCGCGAGCGATCCCGCGCACGCACATCCACTGCGTCGGCACGACCCCGGAGGGCATCATCCGCCGCCCGGTCCCCGCGATCCAGCCGAACGGGACGCCCGCCCAGGTGTGGGAGCTGCCGACCGGGCACGACTGCATGGTGACGATGCCGGTCGACCTGAGCGAGCTGCTGCTGAAGCTCGCCTAGTCCGGACGGTCGAGTGCCCACCGGGCAAACTTGCCCAGTGGGCACTTTTATGGCTACCTTGGGAGCACAGCACCCGGGGGAAGGACATCCAGCCATGCCGAAAACCGCCGTGCCGGAAGAAACGAGCCCGTTCACCCGGCGCGTCAAGATCGGCATCGCCGGGGCGTTGTCCGGCATGGCGCTGGGCATGCTCGACAGCTACATCGTCGCCACCGCGCTGCCGAGCATCGCCGCGGACCTCGGCGGACCAGGGTCGATGACCTGGATCATCACCGCCTACGCGCTGGCGATCGCCGCGTCGACTCAGATGTGGGGCAAGCTCAGCGACCAGTTCGACCGCAAGGCGATGTTCCTGCTTTCGGTCGCCGTCTTCCTGGCCGGATCCATGCTGTGCGGGCTGGCCCCGACCATGGGCGCGCTGATCGGTTTCCGTGCGCTGCAAGGCATCGGGGCCGGCGGACTGCTCGTCGGGGCGATGGCGATGGTTCAGGTTCTGGTGCCGCCCAAGGAATCCACGCGGATCTCCAGCTGGACCGGTCTGCTCCTGGGCCTCTCCCTCGTCGGCGGCCCGCTGGCCGGTGGCTTCCTCACCGACGCGCTCAGCTGGCGCTGGATCTTCTACGTCAACGTCCCGTTCGGACTGTTGTGTCTCATCGGGACAGTCGTCGGGGTCCAGCTTCCGGCGAAAAGCGGGAAAGCACGCATCGATTACGGCGGAACGGTTTTACTGGTCGCCGCGGTCGTCTGCCTCACCTTGGCGACCAGCTGGGTCGGCACCCGCTACGCCTGGAACTCGCCGACGATCCTCGGCCTGTGCGCGGCCGCGGTCGCCGCGCTGACCGCGTTCGTGTTGGCGGCACGCCGCTGTCTCGAGCCGCTCGTCCCGTTCCGGATGTTCCGCACTCGCAACTTCGCGCTCGCGCAGGTGCTCGGCTTCGCCTTCAACGTCACCATGGTCGCCACAGTCACTTTTCTCCCGTTGTACTTCCAGAACGCGCGCGACGTGCCGCCGTCGCTCAGCGGGCTGCTGCTGATCCCGATGACCGCCGGGATGGTCGTGGTGATGAACGCGAGTTCGAGATATCTCCGCCGCACCGGCCGTTTCCGGATCCTGCCGATCGTCGGCAGCGCCTGCGTCGCCGTCGGGATGGCCGGGGTGTGCCTCCTGGGACCGGACACCGATCCGCTGCTCGCGTCGCTGACCGGACTGCCGCTCGGGGCCGGGCTCGGCTGCCTGATCCAGAACACAATCCTGATCATCCGGCTGAGCGTCGAACCCCGAGACCTCGGCGCGGCGCTCGGCCTGGGCTCGCTGACCCGAACCCTCGGCAGCGGCATCGGCGCGGCTCTGTTCGGCTCGCTGTACGTCGGCGCGCTGACCCGAGGCACCACACCGACCGCGGTCGCCGACGGCCTGCACGCGGTCGCCGGTGCGACGCTCGTCGTCGCGCTGCTCTCCCTGGCGGCCGCGTGCTTCGTCCGCGAAGTCCCGCTCACGGACCGCCTTGCACCGCACTGACCTGCGGATTCCAGCGGCGCTCCAGCCCCGTTCCATACCTTCCCGGCAGCGTCCTCCACGGTGCGTCGCGTCCGCCGGGAGGGTGGGACCGAGGCCAAGGGGGACGAACCGGCCGGGCCAGACCCTCCCGGCCGGTTCGGGCAAGGGCGGTCGCAACCCCAGGCTCCGCCCTTGCCCGCTCTTCACCGCTCGCGGCGGGTGCGATTTCGGCCGCCGCACCGCCTCGAGCGCTGCGATTCCCATCGCCGCACGGCCCGCGAGGCCGCGATTCCGCTCGCCGCACGCCCGCTTGCCGCCCCCGATCGCCGCGTTTCACTCGTTGCACCGCCTTGATTCGCCACGATCCCGATCGCAGCGCCGCCCGCAACGCCGCACTTCCGCTCGCGACATTGCCCCGAGTGCCGCACCGCCCCGATCACCATTCCGATCGCCGTGCCACCCCGGCTGCCTCGATCCCGATCGCCGCATCGCCCGATCACCGCGCCGCGGCGTGGCGGCGTGGCGGCGTGGCGGGCCGGAGTAGTCGGAGCGACCGAGACGGGGCCGAGCCAGCCACGGCCGCCACGACGTGCTCCCCCGAGCAGTTCCCGTCCGCCGCACCCACCGATCCGCCTCGGCCGCCACCGGTGGTCAGCCGATCGCGCGCTCCAGCAACACCTCCGCCGCCGCACGCGCATGACGGCCGTAGCCTGGATCGCCGAGAACCATCGCTCGGCTCGCGGCTCCGTCGGCCAGCGTCACCAGTTGCTCGGCGAGCGCGGCGGGATCGGCGGCCCCCAGCTCCGAAACCAGGTCGGTGACCAGCCGGAGCATCAGCAGTTTCTGCTCCCGCGCGTACGCGTGCACCGCGCTGGCCGGGTCGGGATACTCCGCCGCCGCGTCCACGAACAGGCAGCCGCGCACCGGTTCGGCGTCCGGCAGGTCGAACATCGCCAGAAGCCGTTGCCGCACAGGGAGATCCGCGCGGGTCAGCACGTCGTGCAGAGTGTCGCCGGAGCGGACGAGGTCGCGCAGATAGGCGACGACCAGATCGTCCTTGACCGGGAAATGCAGGTACAGCGTCCGCTTCGACACCGGGGCCGCGGCGGCGACCTGCTCCATCGTCGTGCCGGTGATGCCCTGGCGGGCGAACAGGTCCGCGGCGGCCGCCAGCACGCGTTCGCGGCCGCCGCGACCGGCCCGGCGGGCCTTCTCCTCGACCATGCGGCCAAGTGTACAGAAACGTTTACTTAAGCCTCCGCAGCCTGCTACCGTGCTTAGGTACACGAGAACGTTTACCTAAGGAGGCACTCCCGATGCCCGACCTCGCCGACGCCGCCGCGACCCTGATCCGCGGGCGGCGCGCGACCCGGTCGTTCCGGCCCGATCCCGTTCCGGACCGCACCCTGCGCGAGATCTTCGACCTCGCCGCCTCCGCGCCGTCCAATTCCAACGCGCAGCCGTGGCAGGTCGAGGTCGTCAGCGGCGCCAAGCGGGACGAACTCGCCGACGCGCTGGTCGCCGCACACCAGCAGGGCCGCCGGTCGGTCGATTTCCCGTACAGCGAAGCCATTTACGAAGCCGTGCACCAAAAGCGCCGAGCAGCGGCGGGCGGCGCGTTGTACGGCGCGCTGCGGATCGGTTTCGACGACCACGACGCGCGCGCCGCCTACGACGCCGAAAGCCTGCGCTTCTACGGCGCCCCGCACGTCGCGCTGCTGTTCGCCCCGGACACCGCCGAAGCCAGGCTCGCGGCGGACGTCGGGATGTACGGGCAGACCTTGCTGCTGGCCATGCAGGCGCACGGAGTTTCCAGCTGCCCGCAAGGATTGCTGAGCTTCTACGCGGACACGGTCCGGGAAACGCTCGGCCTCGACCGCGGGAAGCTGCTGTTCGGGATCTCGTTCGGGTACGCCGACCGCGCCGCGCCCGTGAACCGGTTCGCCGTCGGTCGCGCCCCGCTCGCCGAGACCACCCGCTTCCACGCCTGATCTCGTCTCGACCGGAATCTCCCGAAAAGATTGCCGGGCCGCCGCGCGGGTACTCCGGCCCGGGGAGGTGCCGATGGACGTACCGACAGTCGGTGTCGAGGAAGAATTCCTGCTCGCCGCGCCGGACGACGGCCGTCCGATGCCCGTCGCGGCCGAGGTTCTCGGGAAAGTCGGGCGGCTCGCGGACGGGGCGGCCGTCCACCGGGAACTGCGCGCGACCCAGGTGGAACACGCCACCGGCGTCTGCACGACCGCGGCGCAGCTTCGCGACCAGCTGTGCCGCGGCCGGCTGGCGTTGTCCCGCGCCGCGACCGACGCCGGCTGCGCGATCCTGGCCACCGGCAGCCCGGTCGGCCCCCTCCGCTCCCCCGCCGAGCCGCTGCCGCCGGACCGGTACGCGCGGATCGACGCGCACTACGGCGATCTGGCCGCCGATTACGAAGCCTGCGGCTGCCACGTGCACGTCGGAGTCCCGGACCCGGACACCGCGGTAGCAGTCGTGAATCACCTCGCGCGATGGCTGCCGACGCTGCTCGCGCTGTCGGCCAACTCACCGTTCGACCGCGGCCGGGACACCGGGCTCCACAGCTGGAGAATGGCGCTGCAGACCCGTTTTCCCGGCTCGGGCCTCTCCCCGCACGCGAGGTCCCACGCCGAGCATTCGCGGCTCGTCGACTCGCTCGTGGAGTGCGGAGCGCTGGTGGATCGCGAGCAGACGTTCTGGCTCGCCCGGCCTTCGCCGCGCTATCCGACAGTGGAGCTGCGGGTCGCCGACGTGCTGCTGACCGTCGACGGCGCGCTCGTTCAGGCAGTCCTCTCGCGGGCACTGGTCGCGACCGCACTCGCTGACCTGGAACGCGGCATCGAAGCAGCCCCGCTCGACCCGCAGATCGGTTCGGCGGCGGTGTGGGCGGCGACGCGACACAGGCTCACCGGCGCCCTCGTCGACCCGGTCCGCGAGAGACCGCTGCCCGCCGCCAAAGCCGTCGCCGATCTGCTCCGCCATGCCGGACCCGCCCTCCGAGCGGCCGGAGACCACGACCTCGCCCACCGGCTCGTCCAAGCCGTGCTGCGAGACGGCACCGGCTCGGCCGCGCAACGGAAAGCCGGGCCGGACGGAGTCGTCGCGATGCTCGCCGCGCGCACTGTCCCACGCGTGACCTCGCTCCAGACGGGTACCCGGGGACAATGACGACCTCCCTCACCGCACTGCCGACCGCGCGCGGACCGGTCTCCGCGGCACTGCTGGAAATCCTGCGGGATCCGGCCGTCCAGACCGCGGTCGACCTCCGCGACGCCGACCCGTTCGGCGACGATCTCCACCTCGCCCTGCACCTCTGCTACGAACTGCACTACCGCGGGCTGCCCGGCGTCGACGCGGACCGCGAGTGGGACACCGCGCTGCTGAAAATCCGGGCAGAGCTGGAGAACACGTTCCGTTCCGCGTTGCGCGACGCGGTTCCCGGCGGCTCCGACGTGGACGCCGAACTCGACGAACTGCTGACCGAACGCGACGCCGACGGAGCGGTCGGTTTCCTGCTGGCCGAGGGCGAATGGTGGCATGTCAAGGAACTGTTCGCGCACCGGTCGATCTACCACCTCAAGGAAGCCGATCCGCACGCGTGGGTCATCCCGCGGCTGTCCGGTCCGGCGAAGGCCGGGCTGGTGGCAGTGGAGTTCGACGAGTTCGGCGGCGGCCGCGCCGACCGGGTGCACGCGAAGCTGTTCGCGGACCTGCTCGCGGCGGCGGACCTGCCCGACGGGTACCTGGCGCTGCTGGAGCACGTTCCGGGGCCGATGCTCGCGCTGGTCAACATGATGTCGATGTTCGGCCTGCACCGGGCGTCGCGCGGGGCGCTGGTCGGGCACTTCGCCGCCGCGGAGATCACCACCGCCCCGGGCGCGCAGCGGATGGACCGGATCCTGCGCCGCCTCGGCGCGCCCGAAGCCTGCCGGTTCTTCTACACCGAACACATCGAGGCCGACGCGGTGCACGAACAGGTCATGCGGCACGACGTCGTGGGCGGATTGCTCGCCGCGGAACCGGAACCGGAACTGGCGGCGGACGTCGTGTTCGGGATCCAGGCCACCGGGTTCCTGGAAGCACAACTCGACCAGCACCTGCTCGGCTGCTGGCAGGACGGACTGTCCTCGCTGCGCCAGCCGCTGCCTTGAGGACAACGGCCTGGTCGCGCACCCGCGACCAGGCCGCCGCAGGGTCAGCCAGTGCCGCGGACCCGCTTCCGATGACTCGCGTCGCACCACGGAAACCTCTTGCTGCGCCGGCAAGCGCACACCGCGACGACGAACCGGTCCGACCGCGCCGTGCCCCCGTCCGGAGTGGACACCTCGACCGGTCCCTCCACCAGGACCGGCCCGCCCGGCACCACCCGGACCCGGCGTTCATCGCGCGGCACGGAGCACCACCAGTTCCTCCGTGCGGTCGCCGGGCCGCACGAAACCGCGTTCGATCAAGAACTCAAGGCGTCCGGAGACCACCGGTCCGAACGGCACTTCCGCCCGCGCCAGCACCTCGCTGCGCAACCCTCCGGCAGCCAGCGCGAACCGGGTTTTGTCCACATCGGACATCGTCGACTGCACCAGGTACAGCGCACCAGTACGGGTCAGCAGCGAAGGAGCGGCAGCGCACAGCGGGCCCAGCATCGCGCGACCATCCGGCCCCGCGTCCCAAGCGCGAGTCGAGCGGACGGTCGGCGTCGGCGAAGGCACATACGGAGGATTGGCGACCACGACGTCGTACGGTCCGGCTTCGACGGTTTCCTCAAGCCCGCCGCGGAGCAGTCCGATCGGGAGCGCGCCCAGCACGGTGTTCATCCACGCGGAAGCCAAGGCCCGCATGGAGATGTCCGCCGCGACGACCGCGGCTCCGGTCCGGGCCAAGGCGATGGCCAGCGCACCGCTGCCGGTTCCCACGTCCGCGCACCGCATTCCGCACCCGATGCGCGTGTCCGCCAACAACACGCTCGAAAGCAAGGCGGTGTCCTCTTGCGGACGGTAGACCCCCGGCAGCCGGAATACTCTGCCCAGCGGCCGGGCCTCCGTTTCAGTGCGCACAGACGTCGTCATGGCGGTCCTCCATCTCGGTCGGGCCGCCGGGATACCCCCGTCCGGTCTGGCCAAACCGCGATTTCCGCCGCACCGCCCCGAAAACGGCCGGTCACCCGGGCGCGTGCCGGTAGCAGCACTGCTCGACGATCTCCCCGTCGCCGTTGGCCTTGGGCTCGCCGTGGACGTAATGGCCGACCCCGCGCGCCCGCGCCATTTCCCGGCCCACCGACACCGCGTCCGCGCGGCGCGCCGCGGTGTTCGCCACCCGCCGGATCCCCTCGATCCGGTTCTTCCACAGCCCGCCCTCGCGACTGGTGTGAATGTCCCCTTCGGCCATCCCGCGCCTCCTTCCGCCTCGCCCGCCGGGTACCCGATGCCCCCGCGGGCAACCGGGTTGCCGGGGCCGCCACCGGGTACCCGAACCGGGAACGGAAGGAGCGAAACCATGACCGAACCGCGCGAATCCGACGACGTCTACGGCGACACCCCGGAAGAAGAACGCGAGACCATCCGCGGCGAACAGGGCACGTCGCGCGACGAACACGACGACTCCGACCCGCAACAGGGACGATGAGCCTCAGCGGGACGATTCGCAGGCTTCCCGCGCCGGCACCCCGCAGCCGAGCCGGGCCCAGACCGTCTTGCCGACGGAATGCTCGTGCACTCCCCAGTCGTCGGCGAGCCGGTCGACGAGCAGCATCCCCCGGCCGCGCGCCCGGTCGAAGTCCGGCGGGCGGACCTTCGGGCGGCCGCGCTCGGGGTCGTCCACTTCGATCACCACTACGCAGGGCCGGGACAGCACGGTCAGCCGCGCATACGACGGGCCCGAGGTGTGCTCGTAGGCGTTCGACGCGAGTTCCTCGATCACCATCAGGACGTCCGCGAGATGGTCCGGGGACAGATGCCCCAGCGACTTGCCCGCCCAGGCGCGCAGGCTCGGCAGCGTCGCGACCCCGGTGCCCCGCAGGTCCAGTGCCCAGGGTGCGTCGCCCTCCCCGGAGCCCGGGCCGGTCACCGCCGGTCCCTCGTTTGGACAGGACAACAGAACCACTCTCCCGCCGACTGCGCGACGGCGCGCGGGCTCGCGCCGGAAAACGCCGCGGCGTTTCGCCGCCCCTCGCCGCAGCCGCTTGACCTCACGTGGGGAAGTCCCTTTCTCGTGCTCGACTTCGCCGGTGCCCAATCGGGCGTACCCGGACGGGGCAGACTTCACACCTGCTGGCGCGCATCTCCGGTTCCCGGGGCCGGTTCGGCTACTGTCGCTGCATGCCGTCTCACGCGCCGGAGCCCGAATCGCGGGCTCGCCTCGCCGAAATCCTCGGCCCCGGGGCGAGCAACGCCGCGCTCGGCGAGGAGCTCACCAAGATCCTCACCCGGGCTTGCGCCGTCCTCGACGTCGACACCGCCACCGTGCTGCGGCACGATGCCCGGTGGCAGCGCCTGGTCGCCGTCGCGGCCGCCGGACTCGAGGAGGAGATCTACCAGGGAGTCCAGGTGCCGGTCGGCGCGGGGTTCGCCGGCGCCGTCGCCGCGCGCCGGGAGCCGGTCGTCATCGACCAGGTCGACCGGACCACGGTGCTGAACGCGCTGCTGGCCGAGCGCGGCCTGCACACCATGCTCGGCGTCCCGATGCTGGCCGGGACCGAACTGGTCGGCGTGCTGCACATCGGAGCCGCCCGGGACCGCCGGTTCACCACCACCGACATCGAAACCCTGCGGCTGCTGGCCGACCGGCTGGCCGCCGTGCTGCAGGCGGAGATCATGCACCAGAACCAGGCCGCGACCATCGCGCTGCAGCGCAGCCTCCTGCCGGGCGTGCTTCCGGTCGTCAAGGGCCTGCGCCTGGCCGCGCGCTACGTGCCGGGCGCGGAGGCCGGGCTCGGCGGCGACTGGTACGACGTGTTCCGGCTTCCCGGGGACCAGACCGGCATCGTGATGGGCGACGTGTCCGGGCACGGCCTCGAAGCCGCGGTCATCATGGGACGGCTCCGCAGCGCGCTGCGGGCCTACGCGCTCGACTGCGACGATCCCGCGACCGTCCTCGCCAAACTCGACCGCAAAGCGAACCACTTCGAACACGGAGTGATGGCGACGGTCGCGTACGGCATCCTCCGGCCCGGCCACGGCAGCATGGCGCTGTCGCTCGCCGGGCACCTGCCGCCGGTCGTCGCGGCGCCGGGCGAACCGGCGCGGCTCGTGCCCGCCCCGCCGGACCCGCCGGTCGGCCTGACCGTCGGGGCCACCGTCGAACGGCGCACCACCACGGTGGAGCTGGTGCCGGGAGCCGTCGCCGCGTTCTACACCGACGGTCTCGTGGAGCGCCGCGACCGGCTCGTCGACACCGGCATGGACCAGCTCGCCGAGCTGGTCCGGCCGGAGGACCCGGAACTGGCCTGCGCCCGGATCATGGCCGCGATGGTGGGATCGCGGCCCCCGCAGGACGACGTCGCACTTGTGGTGCTCCAGCGCACTGCGGGGGCGCACTGATCACTCCGCGGCCAGCGCCTCGTCGAGCGTGCGGTACAGCGGGAGACTCTGCTCCAGCCCGGTGAGCTGGATCGGCCGCAACGTCGCACGGCCGGACGCCACGATCCGCACCTGCGTCCCCTCCGGCGCCTCCCGGCACGCGGCCAGCAGGACGGTCAGTCCCGCCGAGGCGAGGAAATCGACCCCTGTCAGGTCCAGTACCAGCACCGGGGGCTTCCCGGTGAGGGTCTCGGCGACCGCGGCCGTCAATTTCGGGGCGGTCCCGAGGTCCAGGTCCCCGTTCAGGGCCAGCACCGCCGCGGGCGAGCGGTCGGCCCGTTCGATCGACAGCGAACCCGGCGGGTCGATCACCGGGTCGGTCAGCTCACTCATCGCTCTTTCCCTCCTCAGGAAGCCCGGAACGCCTGCGTCCGGGCAGGAAAAGTACGCGGCTGGCTGCTCAACCGCGAATAGCATGCCTTACGGACGGCGGCTCGCACGAATGCCGCCGCGGGAAATGATCTCGGATCCCGGGAACGTCGGCAGCGCGGGGCCCCCGGGAAGAGACGTTCGGCTCATTGCGCGCGGTTTTCGCCCTTCGCGGACGGGGCTGTTCGGGTGCTGGCTTGCCCGCCCCGGGGACGCGGCAGGCCACGGTCCGGGCGGTTCGCGCCGATCCTCCAGCGGGAGACCTTTCGCGGCTGAATGCGCATGGATGTGCTGTTGGCCGCCGCCCGCGCGGACCGGCCCGCCACCGAACGCCTCGAACACCACGCCCGCTCAACGCACGCCGAGCCACCATCGGCCGCTGCCCATGCGACCTGATCCGCAACCCCGCAGCCTGGACTCCCCACTCGTTCACCGCGCACCGAGACACCATCGGCCGCCGCAGTTCACGGAGCCGGATGCGCAACGTCGCGATCCGGACACCGCTCCCGCTCCCCGCGCGAGGAGACAGCACCCGCCGACCACGCGAACCGGCTCGCAACGAGACCGGAACACCACTCCCCCTCATCGCGCACGACCGCGCCGCTGCCCGGCCGCGTTCTCGCGCAGCCGGTTCGCGTGTTCGCCGATCTCCCCGACGCGGTCGGCCAGCGCCGCGTGCCGCGGTTCGAGATGCGCGCGCACGTCGGCCAGCGGCGGCAGCAGATTAGTGACGTCGTCGTCGCCCAGCGCGACGCTGAGCCGGTCGGCGCTTTCCTGTCCGGCGGGGTCCAAGCCGGGCGCGGCACTCGCCTCCGCGGCCAGCCGGCGCAGCACCGCGGCGTTGCGCCGGGCCCAGTCCGCGACTGCCCGGTCTCCCGCGCGGCGGCCGCGTTCGGCGTCGACGCGGGCTTCGCCGGTGGCCTCTCCGGTCGCCGACGGCCGCAGCCGCAGGTACCGGCGTTCGGCCGCCTGCCTGCTCGCCACGCCCAGCGCCGGGGCCAGCGCCGCCCAGCTCGCGCCCGCCGCGCGCGCGGCCGCGATCAGTTCCGGTTCCCATGCGCCGAGCTGGTCGCGCAGCGCCCGCAGCGCGGAAAGCGCGGCCATCGACCGGTCGGCCGCCGCTCCGCCGTCCCGGGCGGCCAGCACCGCGTCGCGGACGCCCTGGATCAGCAGGCCGGGGTCCACCTCCGCCATCGCGTCATCCTCTCGACGACTTGGCAGTTGTCATCGTTTCGATGACATGCTAGAAGAAAAGAGCGTCCCCTGTCGAGCGGCGGAGGTGAGTCCGATGTCCTGCCGAGCACGCGGGCCGATTCCCCGCGTTCCGCAGGTTTCCCGTGCCCCTTCACCGGGAATCACGTCCGGACCGCCCGCAAGGGCGCGTTCCGGCCGCTAGCCGGAAAACCCCGCCGCGCCGCCGGATGCGGCCCGTGGCGCGGAGCAGGCCACCCCCTGGTCCGCGCCAGTCCTTCGCGCGAGAAAGGCGTTGTCCCCGTGTCCCTGCCGCTGCACACCGCCCAGACCGGCCCGTCGCACCCCGCTTCGGTGCGCTTGTGGAACTACCTCGCCGACGTCACCGCCGCACTGGGCATCGGCCTCGAGTCCTGCACCGTCGACCACGACACCCCGGTGTCGGCCTACGTCGCGCTCGACGGCCACCTGCCCGCCTACCCCGGCCGCGACGTCGCCCTGCTGTGGGACGAGATCCGCGGCTGGGCCGCCGCCGTGGAAACGCACTCCGGCGAGGACCTGATCGTCATCCGCTACCTGGCCGGGCCCACGGTCGCGCCGCCCGCGTCCCGCGTCGCCGAGTTCGCGGCCGCGGTCCGCGACGACGACCACCGGATCGGCTGCCTCGCGCCGCCCGAAATCCGGACGCTGGGCACGCCCGCCGAACTCGACGCCGTCCTGCGCGCCGCGGGGTGAACCGGGCGGCGCACCGTCCGTGAGCGTCCACTGTGGACTCCCCCGTTTCGCGCCGCCGCGTGACGGGTAGCCAAGATCATGAGCGAGTTCGAAGCGCAGCGAAGGATGCCCGCGCCCGCGGAACGGGTGTACGCCGTCGCGTCCGATGCCGCGCACCAGGACGAATGGCTGCCGGAGCCGGTCGCCGCGCCCCTGGCCGGGCGCCGTGACCGGCTGCGGCTCGAATGGGACGGCGGCTGGCTCCAGGTCGAGTCCGGCGCGGCAGGCACGAGCCACGCGACGCTGCACCTGTCGGTCCCGGCCGGACCCGGCCGCGACGATGTCCCGGCGCGCATCCGCGAGTCCCTCGACCGCCTCGCCGTTTTGTCCGGCTCGCCCGGCTGACACCGTCCACAAGGGACTCGGCCCGGATCGTTTTCCGTCGCACGGAACAGGAACGGCACCGCGCGCTTCAAATCGGCTACTCTGCGGCCAGGAGTTGATGGTCCATGGTGGTGCGGAAGGAAATTCTGCCCGGGCCTCGCCTGCCCCGCACGGAACGGAACCGGTTCGCGGTCGACTGCGTCGTCGACAGCCTGCTGCGCTGCCTTCCGCTGGCCGAGCAAACCCGGCTGGGCGTCGTCGCGGCGAGCCGCGGGCGCACGTGCGACCGCGAGGCCCTCCTGATGGAGATCTCGTTGCGCACCAGGCGTTCCCCGCTCGCGGCGAGGTTCCTGGTGCGCGCGGTCTACTCGGCACTGGGGCAGACGTCGCCGGAACTCGCGTCCCGGGTGCGCGCGGGCGTGAGCCCGGACGTGCTGGTCCTGCTGGGCGGGACGCGGCAGCCGAGCACGTGGTCGCGGGAAACCCCGCCCCGGTGCCACAGCGGGTAAACCCTGCTCAGGCTCGAGTCCGGCCGCGATCCGCTGCCGCCGCGGGCCGGTCCGCATCGCACCTGCCTCCCCACTCGGGGAGTTGCCGTTCCGGCAAGATCGCGTGCGCTCCGGGCCCGGCTGCGGCGACGCTGGACGCACCCGACCCGAGGAGCCGACCGATGACCACCGACGCGACCCTGTTCTGGGACGAAGTGCACGCCGCCCGGCCGCCCGCGGACCCGAAGCCGAACGCCCGGCTCGTGGAAACCGTCTCCGGCCTTCCCCCTGGCGCCGCGCTCGACCTGGGCTGCGGCAACGGCGGCGACACCCGCTGGCTCGCCGGCCGCGGCTGGACCGTGACCGCCACCGACATCTCCGCCGTCGCCGTCAACCGCCTCTCCGGCCCGAGGATCACCGCGGTGCGGCACGACCTGCGGGTCAGCTTCCCGGCAGGCGAATTCGACCTCGTGACGGCGCACTACCTGCAGACCCCCTTCGAACTGGACCGGTCGGCGGTCCTGCGCACTGCCGCGCACGCACTGCGGCCGGGCGGCCGGTTGCTGGTCGTGGACCACGGCTCGATCGCGCCGTGGTCGTGGAACCAGGACCCGGACGCGCATTTCCCCAGCCCGGCCGAGATCGCCGAAGACCTCGCCCTCGACCCGGCGCGGTGGGCCGTCGAGCGAGCCGACTCCCCCACCCGTCTCGCGACCGGACCGAACGGCCAGACCGCCGAGGTCGTCGACCACGTCCTGCTGATCCGCCTGAACCCCTGAGGAGACCACTGTGGCCCGCCGTCGCGACACCCCGCCGCCCCGCACCGGAAGCAGCGAAACCGAAGTCCTGCGCGGCTTTCTCGACTATCTCCGCACCTCCGTCGCCGCCAAGGTCGACGGCGCGCCGGAACCTGAAGCCCACACCGCCATGGTGCCGTCCGGGACGAATCTCGTCGGCCTGCTCAACCATCTGACCTTCGTGGAGCGGTCGCTGTTTCTCGGCGAAACCGTCAAGAGCTGGCCATCGACCTTTCGCACCAAGGACAACGTCGCCGACGTCGTCGCCCGCTATCGCGAAGCGGTCAAGCTCGCCAACGAAGTTCTCGACAGCTGCCCGGATCTCGCCGCGGCGCTGCCGGGTCGCGACGGCCCGAGCGTCCGCTGGGCGCTGACGCACATGATCGAGGAAACCGGACGGCACGCCGGGCACGCCGACATCCTGCGCGAGCTGATCGACGGCACGACCGGACGCTGAAAACCAGTGGCCCCGAAGCGGCGCGCCCGGCCATCATGGAAGGCATGACCACCGCACGCATGGCGAGCCCCGACCTGGGGCCCGTTCTCGTGCGCTGACACGACCAGCCCCGGCCGTCGCCGGGGTCTCTCCGCCGTCGTCCGGGGCGGAGAGGGTTCTCCATGACCGACTTGATCACCACCGCGATCCCTTATGTCAACGCGGAACCGCATTTGGGGCACGCGCTCGAACTCGTGCAAGCCGACGTCCTTGCCCGGCACCGACGGTTGCGCGGCGCCAAAGTCCACCTGCTCACCGGCACCGACGACAACGCGCTCAAGAACGTCACCGCGGCGAAGGCGGCAGGCGTGCCGGTGCAGGAGTTCGTGAACCAAGGCGCCGCGCGATTCGCCGCGCTACAGGAACCGCTCGGGCTCGCGGTCGACGATTTCCTCCGCACCAGCAGCGATCTCCGCCACCTCGACGGCGTCCGGCGCCTGTGGCGAGCCAGCGCTGAGCGCGGCGACTTCTACCGCCGCGACTACACCGGCCGCTACTGCGTGGGCTGCGAACAGTTCTACGCGGACGACGAACGCTGCCTGGAACACGAAACCCCGCCGGAAATCGTCACCGAACAGAACTGGTTCTTCCGGCTTTCCCGCTATTCCGACGAAATCCGGGACCTGCTGGAGTCCGGCCGCCTACGGATCGAGCCCGCCGCCCGGCTCCGCGAGGTGCTGGGCTTCGTGCGCTCCGAGTTGTCCGACCTCAGCGTGTCCCGGCCCGCCGCGCGCTCGGACGGCTGGGGCATCCCGGTGCCCGGCGACCCGGACCAGGTGATTTACGTCTGGTGGGACGCGCTCGCCAACTATCTCACCGCCGATCCGGCGCGCTGGGCCGAAGCGGCCGAGCGTGTGCACGTGATCGGCAAAGGCATCCTGCGGTTCCACGCCGTGTACTGGCCCGCGCTGCTGCTCTCCGCGGGCGAACGACTGCCGGACACCATCTTCGTGCACGACTACCTGACCCTCGACGGCGCGAAGATCTCCAAGAGCGCGGGCAACACCGTCCGCCCGACGGACCTGATCGGCCAGTACGGCGCGGACGCCGTCCGCTGGTGGCTGCTGCGCGAGGTCGCCCCGCTCGGCGACACCGACTTCACCGAAGCACGGCTGATCGCGCGCGCCGACGACGAACTCGCCAATGGCCTCGGCAATCTCGTGCACCGCGTGCTCAACCTGGCCCGCCGCACCGACCGGATCGCCCCGTCGAGTCCACTAAGGACCGCGCACACGCTCGCCGACCGGATCGACTCGGCACTCGCCGACTTCGACTTCCGCGCAGCCACCGGGGCTTTGGTCGAGGTGATCACCGACGCGAACCGGTACGTCGAACAGACCCGGCCCTGGACGTTGCACGGCACCGAGCTGGAAGAGGCATTGGGGACCGTCGTAAGCACTTGCCGGGAACTGGCAACGGAACTCAGCCCGTTCCTCCCGGACGGCGCCGCCCGCCTGCGCGCTCAACTGGACCGCGGCGAACCGGCGCGCCTCTATCCCCGGCTACGGCAGCAAACGGGGCACTAGGCGGACGTAACAGACCATGCCGACCACTTCGACCAGCGTCTGCGTCACCACCACGACCGCCGCGACCGCGAACTCGTCCGGCAACGCCAGCGCCAGCGGAAGCACCACCAGCGAATTCCGCGTGGCCCCGGTGAAAACGATCGCGCGCCCGCCAGGAACGTCCAACCGGAACAGCCGCGCGACGCCCAATCCGGCGAAGGCCATCACCGCCAGGAAAACCACGTAGAACGGCACCACCGACGCGACCGGGCCGAGTCCGCCGTGGAGCTTCGGGGTTTGCGACGCGACCACCGTCGCCAGCGTCGCGGCCATCAACGGCACCATGGCGGATCCGGCCGCGTCGGCGAACCGGCGGCCGGTCGCGTGCCGGGCCGCCCAGGCTTGGGTAAGCCAGGCCAGCGCCAGCGGGATCGCGATCAGCACAAGAAACGCTTCGAGAAACGGCCCGGCTCGCACCACCCGCGCCAAGTCCGCGCCGAGGAAGAGAAAAAGGAATCCGGGCAGCAGGATCATCTGCGCCAGCAGCAGCAACGGCGTCGCCGCGAGCAGGCGGCGACTGCTGCCGCCGGCAAGACCGCTGAAGACGATCACATAGTCCACGCACGGGGCCAGCAGCACGAGCAGCATGCCCAGCCGCAGCGCTTGCCCAGCCGGGAAGAAGGCGAACATCGCCGCGACGACCAGCGGCACCACGACGAAGTTCACCGCCAGCGCGGCACCGAGGAACCGGCCGTCGCGCAGCGAGCGGCCCAATTCGGCGACGGGCACCTGAAGAAAGGTGACGTACAGCAGCGCCGCCAGCACCGGGTTGATCGCCGGTTCCAGCGCCGGTCCCGCCGCCGGGACCAGCCAGCCGGCCAGTGCGCCGACGGCGAGCGCGCCGAGGTAGATGGCAACCTGGTGCCGTTCCATCCGCGACAACGGGCGTGCTCCTTGGTCGGGCCTCGTGAGTGTTCATCCCGGTTCTAACCGTGACAGACACTCACGACAGTCCACTGAGGATAGCGTCGATGCCGAACCCGAACGCCTCGTCCGAATCCCCGCTGTGCGACGGGTCCTCCTCGACGATCCCGGCCCGCACCAGCTCGGCGTGGTTCTGTTCCTCCGCGACGAACCCGAGTACATAGTGGACAACGGTGCGCGCCGCCCACTCGGCGCGCCGCTCGTCGTACTTCCCGGTGAACAGGCGGCGCAACGCGTGCGTGGGCACCAGCAGATCCGGCCGGTACGCCTGCACGAACGACACCACCTCGGCCCCGTCGCGGACCTGCAGCAGCGCCGAGCGGAAGTCCCCGGCCGCCTCGCGCGGGTCCTTCGCCACCCCGGGCAGCCCCTTCAGGATCCGCGCGGCGACGACGGCGAGCAGCTCCTGTTTGTTGGCGACGTGGTAGTACAGCGCGCCCGGCTGGACCCCCAGGTCGAGGGCCACCCGGCGCATCGACAAGCTGCTCAGCCCCGCTTCCCGCAAAAGCTCGTACGCCCGGTCGACGATCTGGTCTCGCGTCACCTTCACCCCTCTCATTCTGCCCGCCGCTTGCTTCCGGCCGATCGGCCGCCTAGGATTTGATAGGTGTTCAAAACCTTCGACGACCTGGCCGACCGGCAGCTGGCCGGCGGCGTACTCGACCGAACTGACGCCCGCGCGGTGCTGGAAGCGCCGGACGAGGACGTGCTCGGCCTGGTCGCGGCGGCCGGGCGGCTGCGGCGCGCGCACTTCGGCAACCGGGTCAAGGTCAACTACCTCGTCAACCTGAAATCGGGCCTGTGCCCCGAGGACTGCGGGTACTGCTCGCAGCGGCTCGGGTCGTCCGCGCAGATCCTCAAGTACTCGTGGCTGTCCGCCGAGGAAACGGCGCGCCAAGCCGGCGCGGGCATCCAGGGCGGCGCGTCGCGGGTCTGCCTGGTGGCGAGCGGGCGCGGGCCGAGCGACCGCGACGTCGACCGGGTCGCCCAGGCGGTCGAGGCGGTGAAGTCCGCGCATTCCGACGTGGAGGTGTGCGCCTGCCTCGGGCTGCTCAAGGAGGGGCAGGCCGAGAAGCTGCGCGACGCCGGGGTCGACGCGTACAACCACAACCTGAACACGAGCGAGTCGCGGTACTCCGAGATCTGCACGACGCACGGGTACGACGACCGCGTCGACACCGTCGAAAAGGCCAAGTCCGCGGGGCTTTCCGCGTGTTCCGGCCTGATCGTCGGCATGGGCGAGACCGACGACGAGCTGATCGACGCGATCTTCGCGCTGCGCGACATCGGCAGCGATTCGATCCCGGTCAACTTCCTGATGCCGTTCGAGGGCACGCCGCTCGCCGGGACGTGGGAACTGAGCCCGCTGCGCGCGCTGCGCATCCTCGCGCTGGCCCGGTTCGCTTGCCCGGCAACGGAAGTCCGGATGGCCGGCGGCCGCGAGATGCACCTGCGGTCGCTGCAGCCGCTCGCGCTGCACGTGGTCAACTCGCTGTTCCTCGGCGACTACCTCACCAGCGAAGGCCAGGCCGCGAAGGCCGACCTGGAGATGATCGCCGACGCCGGCTTCGAGGTCCTCGGCGCGGGCGAACAGCAGCAGGCCGCGCACGCGACCCCGGCGCTCCGGGAACGCGGGGCGGGCACCGCCGCCGCACCCAACGCGTGACCGCCATGGTGTCGATGCACGACTGGCTCACCGCCGCCGAACGGGACCGGCACGTCGCCGGTCTCGTCCGGCGGACCGATGATCGGCGGCATCCGCGAAAGTCCACATTGGACCTCGCGTCGAACGATTACCTGAGTCTCAGCACCGATCCTCGACTGCGCGCGGCCGCCGTCCAAGCCGTCGAGAAGTACGGCGTCGGCGCTGGCGCGTCCCGAGTCGTCACCGGCACCACACCGTGTCACACGGAACTGGAACGGGAACTGGCCAGCCTCACGGGGCAACCGGCCGCGCTCGGTTTTTCCAGTGGCTACACGGCAAACATCGGCGTGATCACCGCACTCGGCTCGCCGGACACGCTGCTGATCACCGACGCGCACATCCACGCCTCGCTGATCGACGGCGCGCGGCTGTCCCGCTCCCCCGTCGCGATCTGCCCGCACAACGACCTGGACGCCCTCGAGCGCTTGCTGCGGGACCGATCGCAGGAACGGGCGATCGTGGTGGTCGAGTCGATCTATTCGGTGCTCGGCGATGCCACGGACCTCGTGCGCGCGGCGGCATTGTGCGCTGACTACGATGCTTTCCTGGTGGTCGACGAAGCACACGGCATCGGCGTCGCAGGCAACGGCCGGGGCGCGGTGTACGCGGCAGGTCTCGCAGGCGCGCCGCACGTCGCGGTCACTGCCACGCTGTCGAAAGCCCTGGGCGCACAGGGCGGTGCGGTTTTGGGATCGCCGCTGCTGCGCGAACATCTGGTCAACACAGCGCGGACGTTCATCTTCGACACCGGCCTCGCCCCCGCCGCGGCAGCGAGCGCGGCGGAAGCATGCCGGATCATCGTTGCGGAGCCTTCGCGAGTCGAGGATCTGCACCGCGCCGCCGCCACGATCGCCGCCGCCGCAGGGGTTTCGCGCGCGCCAGGTGCGGTGCAGTCGATTCCCGCGGACTCTCCGGAGCAGGCTGTGGCTGCCGCGAATCAGCTGTACGAACGGGATATCGTCGTCGGCTGCTTCCGCCCGCCAAGCGTCCCGGACGGCATTTCCCGACTGCGACTGGTCGCCCGTTCCGGGGTTGACCTGGACCGCGCCGAGGACGCTGCGCGACTGGCTGCCCAGTGGTCGCGTGCGGCGAGCATCGTCTGACCGCCTCCCGACCGGCGTTCCCCAAGCCCCCGGCTACTCGCCCCCGCCAGGACTGACCTGCACCGCACTCAGCGCGCCCCGCGACTTCCCGCCCAGCGCACCCCGCGACTTCCCGCCCAGCGCACCCCGCGCGTCGTCCGACCGCTTCCGGAACAACGCGTCCACTGCCAACGCCCCCGGCCCGGTGAAGGCCAGCAACAGGAACGCCCAGCAGAACATCGCCGCGGGTTCCCCGTGGTTCTGCAGCGGCAGCAAGCCGTCCGGCTGGTGGACGACGAAATAGGCGTACGCCATCGAGCCGGACGCGAGCAGTGCCGCGATCCGGGTGCCGAAGCCGAACGCGACCAGCAGGCCGCAGCCGAGCTGGATCACCGCCGCGTACCAGGACGGCCAGGCGCCCGCCTCAACGGTTCCGCCTTTCGGGCCGCCGCCGAAGACGCCGAACAGCGCCGCCGCGCCGTGGGCCGCGAACAGCAGCCCGACGACGATCCGGAACAGGCCGAGCACGAACGGGACGGCCCGGTCGAGCGCACGCTCTGGCATGGGTCCTCCTCGGAGAGTCACTAAGGTTAGCCTTGCCATACCGTACGCACCGAGACCTCTCCCGTCCAGACGCTGTGCCGTTTAGATAAATCCGGCTGAACCGTTCTGGAGCCAGCCGCGTGTCGGAGAAAGGGCGACACCCACGCACCACTGGAGGCTGGGATGACTGGCACAACCCCAAGAACTTTCGGACTGCTGACCGCGCTGGCCGCGGCAGGCCTGTTCGCCGCGGCATGCGGCGGCGGCAACAGCGGCGGGACAACCGCCGCACCACCCGCCGCGCCGACGCATTTGACCGACAGCAAAGGCGACACGATCTACCTGTTCGCCGCGGACCACAACGGCCAGTCCGCCTGCACCGCGAGCTGCGCGAGCTACTGGCCCCCGGTCGCCGCGGGCACCCCGCTCACCGGGCCGGCCCAGGGCAGCGTCGGCGCCATCACCCGGCCGGACGGGTCCAAGCAGGAAACGCTCGGCGGCCACCCGCTGTACCGGTACATCGGCGACAAGTCCGCCGGGCAGACCAACGGCCAGGGCCTGAACCTCAACGGCGGGCTCTGGTGGATGGTCGCCTCGGACGGCACCGCGATCACCACGACCAGCTCCGCCCCGGCGGGCGGGTACGGCGGCGGCAGCTATTGAACGGCGAAGTAACACCCTTCCGGGTAGGTGCTGTCTCAATTGGGTACCTCTGATCAGGGGAACTTGACCGGGCAGCCGAATAAGACCAAACTTCGCTAGTGATATAAGTACTCCCGTCGTCCCCGCATCGAAGGAGTTCGTCAGTGACCTCGTCGTTCGTCATCATCGGAGCCGGGCTGGCCGGAGCGAAGGCCGCGGAAGCGTTGCGCGACAAGGGATTCGACGGGAAGATCACCATCGTCGGCGACGAGCGGCACCTGCCCTACGAGCGTCCGCCGCTGTCGAAGGACTACCTCGCGGGCAACGCGGAGGCCGAGAGCTTCCAGGTGCACGACGCCGCGTGGTACGCCGAGAAGAAGGTCGACCTGCGCCAGGGCGTCAAGGCGACGGCGATCGACCGGGACCGGAAGCAGGTCGCGCTCGACGACGGCACCAGCCTCGGCTACGACAAGCTCCTGCTGGCCACCGGCGCGAGCCCGCGCGAGCTGCCGGACACCGCGGGGCTCCACTACCTGCGCCGGATCGAGGACTCCGACCGGCTCAAGGAGCTGTTCGGCACCGCCTCGAAGCTGGTGGTCGTCGGCGGCGGCTGGATCGGCCTCGAAGCGACCGCCGCCGCGCGCCAGGCCGGGGTGGAGGTCACCGTGGTCGAGGCGCTCGAACTGCCGCTGATCACCGCGCTCGGCCGCGACGTCGCCCCGGTGTTCGCCGACCTGCACCGCGCGCACGGCGTCGACCTGCGGCTCGGCGTCCAGGTCGAGCACATCACCAACGGCGGCCAGGGCAAGCGGATCCGCCTCGGCGACGGCAGCGTCCTCGACGCGGACGCCGTCCTGGCCGGGATCGGCGCGAAGCCGAACGTCGAACTGGCCGAGGCGGCCGGCCTCGACGTCGACAACGGCGTGGTCACCGACGCGAGCCTGCGCACGAGCGACCCGGACATCTTCGCCGCGGGCGACGTCGCGAACGCCTACCACCCGTTCCTCGGCAAGCACCTGCGCGTCGAGCACTGGGCGAACGCGCTCAACCAGCCCGCCGTGGCCGCGGCCGGGATGCTCGGCAAGGAGGAGTCGTACGACGAGCTGCCGTACTTCTTCACCGACCAGTACGACCTCGGCATGGAATACCTGGGCACCATCGAGGGCCACGACCGCGTCGTGTTCCGCGGCGACGTGCCCGGGCGCGAGTTCATCGCCTTCTGGCTCAAGGACAACCGCGTCCTGGCCGGGATGAACGTCAACGTCTGGGACGTCACGGACCCGATCAAGGCGCTCATCCGCTCTGGCAAGGCAGTGGACCCGGACCGGCTGGCCGACCCTGAGGTCCCGCTGGAGGACCTCGCCTGATTTCGGTGCCGACGGGCCGTTCCGGACTGGTTTCCGGGGCGGCCCGTTAGGCTTTCCCTCCGTGGCGACCGAAGTTCTCTCCGCCGGGTGGGACTCCCCGTGCTACGTCGTCCGGACCTCGGCCTTCGACGCGAAGTTTCTCGTCGGCGGCGGCGAGAACCCCGACGAGGTGGACAACGTCGACGTCGAGGTCCGCTACCCCGACGGTTCCCGGTGGAGCGCGACGATGTTCACCCTCGACGAGGTGGACCGGATCATGCGCCGCTGGGAAGGCACCGGCGAATGCGCGGGCGGCAGCTACTTCGCCGTTCCAGACGGGCTGATCGTCCGCGAACCCGGCGTGCGGAAGATGACCGCCGTGCTGATCTCGATGCACGACATCGGCGAACTGAACTCTTACCTGGTGCGCTTGGACGACTAGTCCCGGGGCAGCAGCCCTTCCAACGCCAGTTCCAGAAACCGCCGCCAGTCCCCGCTCCCCGTGCGGACCACCGACGACAGACAGCCGACCAGCAGATACACGTCCCCCACCGTGCAGTCCGCGCGGAGCACCCCCGCCGCCTGGTCCGCCGCGATCGCCTGCGCCACCACGGTTTCCAGCTCCGCCAACGCCTCGCCACGCGGTTCGCTCCCCGCCGATTCGCGCGCCGTCTCGATGGCGGCCGACAGCGCCCGGTCCCCGGACAGCACCTCGCCGACGTGCCGCAGATAGCGCTTGACGCCGGATTTCCCGTCGAGGCACCGCTTCCGCGCGTACTCCGCGATCTCGGCGAACCGCTGCTCCGCCAACGCTTCCACGAGCGCCCGCCGGTCCGGGAAGTTCCGGTACACCGTCCCGACGCCCACCCCGGCCACCCGCGCGATCTCCGGCAACTGGACGTCGTCCTGCTCGGCGAGCAGCACACGGGCCGCCTCCAGGACCCGTGCCCGGTTGCGTTCCGCGTCCGCCCTCGGCTTGCGCTCCGTTGACAACCGACGCCCTCCTCCGGTTAATCTGGAAACGGACTCCGCTTCCGATTCGTCTGCGAGGATACCCCATGACGAAAGACCGCTTCCTGCTCCTGCAGCCCGGCGAGGCACGCCCGGGCCGGGTGCTGCTGCCGCCCGCATTCGCGGTGAAGGCGATGACCGGCGACACCGAGACCCGGTTCTCGCTGCTGGAGGTGACGCTGGCGCGCGACATCCCGCGGCACGTCCACCACGAGGCCGACGAATGCATTTACGTGCTCGAAGGGGAACTGGGCATCGACTTCGCCGACGAGACTCACGTCGCGGCGAAGGGGATGTTCGTGCTGCTGCCGCACGGGGTTCCGCATGCGCTGCGGGCGGTTTCGGATCCCGCGCCGCGGCTGCTGCAGATCTCCTCGCCGGGCGGGTGGGAGCACTACCTCGAGGACCTGTTCGAGGCCGGTCCGGCAGTGCTGACGGACGGCGCGGTGGACCCGGTGAAGATCAATCCGGTGGCGGCGCGGTATTCGATCACCTACGAGGAATGAGGGTCAGTTCTGCGGCACCGGCCAGACCGCTGCGAGATGACAGTGTTCCGGGCACGCGAGCAGGTACACCGCGTTGCCGAGAAACAGCACATAGGAATCTCCATAGGAATCGTGGCGCTGGTCCGCTCGGCCGGGCCGCCTCGCGAATTCGGTGCACTCCGGAATCTCGCACAAGAACGCCATCTCGGCACCGCACGCGCAGACGTGCCGTTGCGGACCCTGAAGCCAGCACGGCAGCCCGCCGACTTTGAACTCCATCCGGCCGGTGCTCCGTTCGGTGAACCCTTCGCGCGGGACAGGCCTCCACACGGTTTCCATCTCGTACTCCGGAGAACGCGCCGGGGTGATCCAGCACGTGCGGATTTTCCCAGTAGCACTCCGGAAGCTGCTCCGGATCTCCGGGCAGGCAGGCCGCGTCGTTGTGCACCGGGCACTGGAACACGAGCAGGTGGTCGCCGCCGAACTGCGGAATGTCCGGCGGGACGTCCAGCTGGAAGAACAACGCCATCCGCTCGCCGCAGTAGCACTCCGGCCAGTCCTCGCCCTCGGGCAGGATCGGCCTGCCGCCGAAGGTGTTCCGAGAACCGGGGCGCGCCCGAAGGTATGGGTTTTCCACCAGATACATCGGAAGGTCGGACCGGCGGACCTCGGGCGACGGTTCGAAGGCAGTCACCGGATCAGCCTAGGGCAGCCCGGAATTCCCGTCCGGCGTTCCGCGGAGAAACCCGGCGAAGAGCGGGCACCGCCGTGAAGTCCGGTGCCCGCTCGTGCCGGTCACGCCGTCCGCAACCGCCGCCACTCCCACGTGGCCAATCCGGCGAACAGCACCGTCGCCACGCAGGCGACCGCCGTCAGCAGCCACTCGGCTTCGCCGCCTCCGCCGTCCGGGGACGCGCCGGTCGTGCGTTCGATCCAGTCCGGGACCGTGAGCGTCAGCACCAGCGCGACCGCGCTGAGCACCGCGAGCGCGGCCTCCGCCGCGATCCGGAACTTCTGTGCAGTGTTCATGACACCCTCCCTGCTCTCAGTACTTCGCCGCGTTGAGACGGGTCCGCCAGGTGTTGCCCGCTCCGGCATATTCGCCGTAGCTCCACACGGTCCGGGAATCCGACGGGTCCCGGCCGATGCCGAAGTAGTCGCCCCATCTGCCGCCGGTGTAGGCGCTCTGCCCGGCGATCACCGAAGCGCTGCCCTGCAACGTTCCCGGCGGATCGGTGGCGAGGCGGCCGGTCTGGCGGAAGTGGCCGTACTCGTCGGCGGCGGACCGGCCGAACGCCACGTGGGCGTTGCGGGAAATGTCGGTCTGGATCACCGGGAAGAAGTAGTGCCTGCCCGGCGCGCCGAAGGCGCCCTGTTGCGTGATCGCGTGGCTGGGCACGTCGATCTCGTACCACTGCACCACTGACCGGGCTTCGGTGTCGCCCCGCCAGCTGTACGCGGACGTGTGCGTCGTCCACAACCGCTGGGTCCGGCCCGCCGCCTGGAAGACCGCGTTGAGCAGCCGGGTGTCGTTCGTGGCGATTCTCGTTGTCCCGCCGTCCTTTTGCACCGCGCCGGGCGGCAGGTTGTAGCTCCGGCACGGTACGGCGGTCGCGGCCAGCGTCGGCGCGCCGCCCGACCACAGGCCCAGCGGGTTCGACAGCGTCCACAGAGTCAGGCTCGACCCCGACGGGAACAGCGAGTTCACCAGGTAAGCGCGCGGATTCCCGCCCACGCCTTGGAAATGGCAGGCCGGCTGGACGGAGAACGCAGCGCTCCCGTCCGGGTTCTTCAGGCCCCAGAAGTCCCACCAGCGGATCGTGTGGCCGCCGCCGGACCCGCCGCCGTACAGCTCCGCCTTGTTGAAGATCCGCAGTTTCGCGTAGGCGAACCCGCCGCCGAAGGCGAATTGGTTGGTGGACACGTAAATCGCCTGGCTGTCGAAGCCCAGCATCGGGTAGTCCGACCAGTTGCCGGTGGCGGTGGCCCCGTTCGCGGTCGCGTCGGTGCTCCAGATCCAGTACGCGCCCGCGGGGTCGGCCGTCTGCGAGACGCCGAGCATGATCCACGATCCCTGCGGGTTCGCGCGCCGGGCGGCGATGCAGACGATCCAGCGGCCGCTGTAGTGGTCGTAGGCCAGTTTCGGGTCGAACAGCTGCGCCCCGGCGGGCAGCACCGGGTTGAACATCGCGGTGAAATTGGCCCACCGGAACTGTTGCAGCCCGGTCTTGTCGTAGCCGACCAGGTCCACGTTGACCGCGGCCATGACCTGCTTCGGGCCGACCGCGACCGTGCAGTCCGGCGGCCGGAACGCGGTCTGCGAAATCCCCTCGAAACTCGCCGACGCCGCCGGCGCGAGCCCCTCGACGATCTCGTCCTCCGGCGGGTTCTCCTCCGACAGTTCCGCCGCCGCTTCCTCGTCCAGCTGCGCGTCGAGCGCGTCCCCCGGGGCCAGCGCCTCCGCGCCGTGCTCGCGCGCGCCGGTCTTCAGCCGGTCGTACTCCTCGACCGGAACCGGGAACCGTTGCGCGAACAACGGCGACCGTTCCGGGGACAGCGGTTCGGCGAGCAGTTCGCCGACCGTCAGATCCGCCATTTCCCGCGACGCGCCCCCGGCCGTTTCCCCTGCCTGGCCTTCGAGCACCTGTGCTTCAGGCATCACGGTGATCACCCTCTTCCTCCGCGGCCTCGTCGCCGGCCCGTGCCGGGGCGTCGGCCTCCTCCTCCCGATCGCGGTGCCGCTCGGCGGCGGCCTTCAGCCGTTCCAGCTCGGCGGCCGGGACCGGCATCCCGATCGGAATCTCGTACCCCGCTTCCGGTTCGGCGGGCGCGTTTTCGCCCGCCGGGCCGCTTTCCGCGCCCTCTCCGCGTCCGGCTCCGGACCGCGGCCCTTCCGGTTCGCTCATCGTTCACTCCCGGGAATTCCGCCCGAAAAGATCAATTCCGGCGAGGTTCACGAAAAAGGTCGCACCAGACCCGGCGACGGATACGGGACGCCGCCACCTTCAGCCGAACGGCGCAGCGGAAATCGATTGCAGCATTTTTTCCCCGATTCGCCCGGAAGGCGCATAAAAACCGACCGGAAACAGTTCCGAAGAACCTTTCCAGCCATCCGGAGCCGCCCGTCCGGACTCGCCCCGAACGCCCGAATGCTGGCGGATCAAGCATCCCCGGCCCGTTCGCCCGGCTTGCGCCGCGTTTTCGGATCATCCCCTCAGGCGCCCAGAAGGCACGTCCACCTTGCGCATTTTGCCGTCCGGCAAGTTGAGCACCCGGTTAATTCTTCACGCATTCCTTCGAAGGTAGGTAGTGCGCTTGCCCGGAATCGGCGGACGCTGGCGCGACCGTGCTCCAGGGAGGAGATTTCCCATGTCCCGACTTGCCCGTTTCGCCGCGCCCGCCGTCATTCTGGCCGGTTCGCTCGCTTTGGCCGCGCCCGCCGCGCACGCCGCCGTTCCGCACGCTCTCGCCGCTGCCTGCTCGCAGTCCTATCTTCCGCTGCCCGACCCGGCCTGCACGCCCGGCGCGACCAACCCGGACGTCACCCAGGACACCATCGGCGACACGATCTGCGTCCCCGGCTGGACCGCGACCATCCGCCCGCCGACGACCTACACCAACAAGCTCAAGAAGCAGGGCATCATCGACTACGGCTACTCCGACACCTCGCTCAGCTCGTACGAGGAGGACCACTTCCTGCCGCTCGAACTGGGCGGCGCGCCGAAGGATCCGAAGAACCTCTGGCTCGAGCCGCACGACGGCGACCAGAACTCCTACAGCAAGGATTCCGTCGAGAACGCGGTGAAGAAGGCGGTCTGCGCCGGGAAAGCCACCCTCGCCGACGCGCAGCACGCGATGCTTGCCAACTGGACCACCGCCGAGTCCGTGCTCGGCATCGACTGAGCGGGACGTGAAGGGCTCCTTGACGGAATCTGATTCCCTCAAGGAGCCCTTCACGGACTTCTGCCGAACGCGACGGCCTAGGGCGAGCCGTCGGCGGGCCGCGAAAGCACGGCCAGCCGCGGACGTCGCGTCTCCCCCAGCCCCGGTCCCGGACGATGGGCCCGGCACACCGTGCACACCACCGCGTGGCTGACCGGCGTCCCGTCCTCCTGCACCAGCCTGCCCACGTGCACCGCCTCGCGCCCGCACTGTCCACAGGGGACGGTCGCGCTCTCCGGGTCCACCAGCAGCCTGCTCATCTCGTGCTCCCTCCGACGTGCTCCGGCGAAAGCGTCCGGTTACCCGGCGTCTTCCGGGGCAAACCGGACGCCTCCGCCGTTCCGGTTTGGCCTGGCCGGGAACGGGTAAGCCGTCGGTCAGGCGGAAGGGAGCAGGCGATGGCCGCGCACCGGCAGCCGGATCCCCACCGGGCGCTGCGTTCGATGGAACGCGAGCTGCTCGCCACCGACGCGCTGTGGATGCGGCGCGCCTTCGGACAGGCGGCGTGGCCGCTGCGCCGGGTTTGGCCGGTGGCGTGCTGGGCGCTGACCGCGGTCGCGGCCGCCCTGGTCGTCTGCGGGATCGTCTTTCCGCCGGAGGTGCCGCTCGCGCTGCTCGGCTTCGTGCTGGGGGCGATCGCGGTGTGCGGGCACGTCGCCCGCCAGGAGTGTCTGCGTCCGCCGAGCCGCCGGACTCCCGGTCCGGGGAAAGGATTTCCATGCCGCCCGTCGTAGTCGTGACCGGGGCCAGCGCCGGAGTGGGCCGGGCCGTCGCCCGAGCGTATGGCAGCCGCGGCGCGAAGGTCGCATTGCTGGCCCGGGGCGAGAAGGGGCTCGCCGCCGCGGCGGAGGACGTCCGGAAAGCCGGGGGCACGCCGCTGGAACTGCCGGCGGACGTCGCCGATTTCGCCCAGGTCGACGCTGCCGCCACCCGCGCCGAGGAGGAGCTCGGGCCGATCGACGTCTGGGTCAACGTCGCGTTCAGCTCGGTGTTCGCCCGGTTCGCCGACGTCAAGCCGGACGAATACCGCCGGGTCACCGAGGTGACCTATCTCGGTTTCGTGCACGGCACGATGGCCGCTCTCGCGCGGATGAAACCGCGGGACGCGGGCACGATCGTCCAGGTCGGCTCGGCGCTCGCGTATCGAGGGATCCCGCTGCAGAGCGCGTATTGCGGGGCCAAGCACGCGATTCAGGGCTTCAACGAGGCGCTGCGCTGCGAACTTCTCCACGAGCGCAGCGGAATCCGCACGACCATGGTGCACCTGCCCGCGGTCAACACGCCGCAGTTCACCTGGCTGTTGTCCCGGCTGCCCGAACACGCCCAGCCGGTCCCGCCGATCTACCAGCCCGAACTCGCCGCCCGCGCGGTGCTGCACGCGGCTGATCATCCGCGCCGCCGCGAATACTGGGTCGGCACCAGCACCGCCGCGACGCTGCTGGCCAACGCCGTCGCGCCGGGCCTGCTCGACCGGTACCTCGCCCGCACCGGCTTCGGTGCGCAGCAAACCGGCCAGCCGCAACGGCCGAGCCAGCCCGCGAACCTGTGGGAGCCCGCGGACGGCCCGCGCGGGTTCGACTACGGCGCGCACGGGGAGTTCGACCAGCAGGCGAAGACGCGAGACGTGCAACCAGTGCTGAGCCGCCATCACGGAGCGGTCGCCGCCGGGCTCACCGCCGCCGTAGTCGGTGCCGGGGAACTGCTGCGCCGCACCGCGAAGAAGCGAAATCGGCCCGCGGCCCGCGTAGCCGCTGGTCTGGCCACTGTCCGGCAAACGCTCCGGCGCGCTGCGAAGAAGGGCCGCCGGTGAGACCGTTCCGGGACCGCGCCGACGCGGGCGCCCGGCTCGCCGCCGCCCTGGCCTGCCGGGAATGGGCGGACCCGGTGGTCTTCGGGCTCGCCCGCGGCGGGCTTCCGGTCGCCGCGCCCGTCGCCGAAGAACTGGACGCGCCGCTGGAACTGCTCGTCACCCGCAAAATCAGCGCACCGGGGCAACCGGAACTCGGCCTCGGCGCCGTCGCGGCGGACGGGCCGCCGTTCTTCGACCGCGCCGGGCTCCGGGCGCTCGGGCTCACGCCGGAGGACATCGCCGGCCAGGTCGACCACGCCCGCACCGAGGCCCGCGACCAGGTCCGCCGCTACCTGGGCAGCCGCGCCCCGCGCTCGCCGGCGGGGCACGACGTCGTGGTGGTCGACGACGGCGTGGCCACCGGCGGGACCGCGATCGCCGCGCTGCGGGCCCTCCGGGCGCACGCACCGCTGCGGCTGGTCTTCGCCGCTCCCGTCGGCGCACCGCCCGCGCTGGACAAGCTCTCCCGCGAGGCGGACGAGGTGGTCTGCCTGCGGGAGCCGGAGGAATTCCGCGCGGTCGGCGAGTTCTATGCGGACTTCAGCCCCACCAGCGACGAGGAAGTTCTCGCCCTGGTGCCCCCGTGATCAGTTGAACGCGGACAGCAGCCAGAACATCAGCGCGGCGACCCCCGCCGCCGCCGGGAACGTCAGCACCCAGCCGAGCACGATGTCCCGCGCGATCCCCCACCGCACCGCCGAAAGCCGCCGCGTCGCGCCGACGCCCATCACCGCCGCCGTGATCACGTGCGTGGTCGAAATCGGCGCCTTCACCGCGAACGCGGTCAAGTACAGCACCGACGCCCCGACCGATTCCGCCACGAACCCGTGCGGCGGGTCGAGCGGGAAGACGCGGCGGCCGAGCGTCCGCATGATGCGCATGCCGCCCGAGCAGGTGCCGAGCGACAGCGCGCCGGCGCACACCAGCGTCACCCACAGGGGCACCGCGAACGTGTCCTGTTTGCCCGCCGCGATCAGCGCCAGGACGAGCACGCCCATGCCCTTTTGCGCGTCCTGCAACCCGTGTCCGAGCGCGAGCGCCGAGGCCGACACGATCTGCATCCGCCGGAACACCCGGCCGCTGCGGTGCGGGTTCGCCCGGCGCAGCAGCCAGAGCACCGCCACCATCGCCGCGTAGCCGAGCACGAGCCCGAGCAGCGGCGACGCGACCATCGGCACCAGCACTTTCTCCACGATGCCGGTCCAGTGCACGGTGCTCGCCGCGGCCAGCGCGGCCCCGACCATCCCGCCGATCAGCGAATGCGACGACGAGGACGGCAGCCCGAAATACCAGGTCACGAGGTTCCACGCGATCGCGCCGACCAGCGCGGCGAGCACCACGGTCAGCGCGCCCGGGCCGGGCGGGACGTCGATGATCCCCTTCGCGACGGTGGCGGCGATCCCGGTCGACAGCAGCGCTCCGGCCAGGTTCATCACCGCGGCCAGCACGAGCGCGGTGCGCAACGGGAGCGCCCGGGTCGAGACCGCGCTGGCGATCGCGTTGGCCGCGTCGTGGAAACCGTTGGTGTAGTCGAAGAAGACCGTCAGCACCACGACGGCGACCAGCGCGGCGGTGCTGTCCACTCAGGACTCCTTGACCGCGATGGTCTGCACCACGTCCGCGACGTGCTCGAAGCCGTCGGCCGCCAGTTCGAACTGTTCGACGACCTCCTTCGCCTTGAGCACCTCGAGCGCGTCGGCCCCCGGCTGGAAGAGGTCGGCGAGCATCCGCCGGTAGGTGTGGTCAGCCTCGTTCTCCAGCGCGTTGATCTCGATCCAGTACGGCGACAGCTCGCCGACCTTCGAGAGCCCCGGCATGGCTTCCGCGGTCAGCTCCGCCGCGCGGCACAGCACCCGCAGCATCCCGTCGGTGCCCGGCGGGAACTTGTCGAGCCGGTACAGCACCGCGAGGTCGGCGGCAGTGTCCACAAAGTCCAGCACGTCGTCGATCCGGGCGGCCAGCGCCTGGATGTCCTCGCGGTCGAACGGCGTGACGAACGTGCTGTTCAGCTCGACCATGATGGTGTGCGTCAGGTCGTCGCCGGCGTGTTCGACCTCGTGCAGCCGGGCCGCGATCGCCTCCCGGTCCGGCGGCGACGCCTCGGTGAGGTCCCGCAGGAGCGCGGTGGCGGTGACGAGGTTCGCGGCCGCGTCCGCGAGCAGCTGGAAGAACTGGCTTCCGCGAGGTTTTATGCGCATCGGAGCAAAAGCTACCCCGTAACCCCTTCGCTCACACCGGCGCGGTGTGCCGCGCGCCCGGATTGGGTACCCGCCGGGCAACAGGGAGGAAGGAGCGCCGATGCGTCCGGTGTGGCAGGGTGCGCTGTCGTTCGGGCTGGTCAACGTCCCGGTGCGGATGTACAAGGCGGTCGAGGACCATGCCGTGCACTTCACGCAGTTCCAGCGCGGGACTCAGGACCGCATCCGCTACCGGCGGGTGAACGAGCGGACCGGCGACGAGGTGTCCTACGACGACATCGTCCGCGGCCGGGAGGTCGGCGACGACGAGTACGTGCTGGTCGAGCAGGAGGAACTCGACGAGATCGCGCCGGGCCGGTCGAGGTCGCTCGAGGTGGAGAGCTTCGTGGACCTCGAGGAGGTCGACCCGCTGTTCTTCGACCGCGCGTACTGGCTCGCGCCCGCCAAGGAGGAAGCGCAGCGCCCGTACGTGCTGCTGCTCGACGCACTGTCCAGCCGGGACAAGGCGGCCGTCGCGAAGTTCGTCTTCCACGGCCGCGAACACCTCGCGCTCGCCCGCGCCGGCGACGGGGTGATCGTGCTCAACACGCTGCATTACGCCGCCGAGGTGCGCAACGCGGACGACGTGCCGCAGCTGCCCGCCAAGGCCAAGACGAACCAGAAGGAACTGGACCTCGCGGTCAAGCTGATCGACGCGATGACCGAGCCGTGGAAGCCCGACGAGTTCCGCGACACCTACCGCGAGCGGGTGGAGGAGCTGATCGAGGCCAAACGGGCCGGGAACACCGTCACGCCCGCCGCCGAGCCGGAGCAGCCGACGAAGGTGGTCGACCTCATGGAGGCGCTGGCGAAGAGCGTGCGCGGCAGCCGCAAGCAGCGCACGCCGGATCTGTCCGAGCTGTCCAAAACGGAGCTGCAGAAGCTCGCGAAGGAACGCGACGTCAAGGGGCGTTCGAAGATGTCGCGCGCCGACCTGGAGGCTGCGCTGAAGGCCTCCTGACCAGCCAGCGGTCCGTGAAGGACTCCTTGAGGGAATCAGATTCCCTCAAGGCGGCCCGCATGGACCGCACACCCGCATCCCAGGCCAGGCGAGAACTTCGGCCTGGGCGGACGCGGCTCGAACGCGCCCGCTGGTCCGCCTCAAGTTCCTGGTATTGGGAGAACCAGATCCCTCTGGGCTCCCCTCACAGACCTCCAGAAGCTGCCAGACAGCCGAAAGCTGGCGTTTCGCGCGGGATGTTTCCGGGGTGGGGGGCTTCAGCGCCCTGCAAGGGCTTTCGCGGGTGTTTCGGCGGTCGCCGACCCGGGCTGGAACCGTAAGGGGTGTCGTGAGGGGCCCCCTGAGGGAATCTGATTCCCTCAGGGGGCCCCTCACGACACCCAACCAGCGCGCCAGCACAGGGGACGCGCTCAGTGCAGCGCCCGAGCCAGCTGCGGAATCCGCCCGCCGGCCAGCAGCACGTCCACCTGCCGCGGCGACAGCTGGTGGCGTGCCCGGTACTCCTCGTCCCGGGTCTGGTTCCGCACCGTGAACTCCCCCGTCTCGGCCAGCCGGTGCAGCCCGGACACCGACAGCACGTCGTCGCGCTCGATCTTCTCGCTGTCCTCCGACTCGGCGAATTCCAGCGGCAGCACCCCGAAGTTGACCAGGTTCTGCCAGTGGATCCGGGCGAACGACCGGGCCAGCACCACGCGCAAACCCAGGTACCGGGCGGTGATCGCGGCGTGCTCGCGCGACGAGCCCTGGCCGTAGTTCTCCCCCGCGACCACGAAGTGCGCCGGACTGTCGGCCGCACGCTTCGGGTAGTCCTCGTCGATCCGGGTGAAGGTGAACTCGGCCAGCTTCGGGATATTCGAGCGGTAGGGCAGCGCGCGGGCTCCGGCGGGCGAGATTTCGTCGGTCGACACGTCGTCCCCGGCCTTCAGCAGGACCGGGCCCTCGAGCTCGTCCGGCAGCGGGTCGAAGTCCGGCAAGCCGGCGACGTTCGGGCCTTTCACCAGCTCCTCCCGCAGCGCCTCCTCCTCCGGCAGCGGAGCGGCGAAGACGCGCGGGTCGGCTGCCGAACGGGCTGGTCCGGCGACGCGCGGGTACGCGAGGTGGTGGGCGGTGGCGTAGTCGCGCGGATCGGTCAGCACGCCGGTCAGCGCCGACACCGCCGCGGTCTCCGGCGAGCACAGCCAGACCGAGTCGTCGGCGGTGCCGGACCGGCCGGGGAAGTTCCGCGGGAAGGTGCGCAGCGAGTTCGTGCCGGGCGCGGGCGCCTGGCCCATTCCGATGCAGCCGAGGCAGCCCGCCTGGTGCACGCGGGCCCCGGCCGCGACGAGGTCGGTGAGGTGTCCGCTGCGGGCGAGTTCGACAAGGATCTGCCGCGAGGTCGGGTTGACGTCGAAGCTCACCGAATCGGCCGTCTGCCTGCCCCGGACGGTGGCCGCGGCGACCGCGAAGTCCCGGAAACCGGGGTTGGCGGAGGAACCGATCACGACCTGGCCCACCGGCGTCCCCGACACCTCGCGCACCGGCGCCACGTTGCCCGGCGACGACGGCTTCGCCACCAATGGCTCCACTGTGGACAGATCGATCACGTCTTCGATGTCGTAGGAGGCGTCGCGTCCGGCGCGCAGGTCGCGGAAGTCGTGTTCGCGCCCCTCCGCCCGCAGGAACGCGCGGATCGCTTCGTCGGCCGGGAACACCGACGCGGTCGCGCCCAGCTCGGCGCCCATGTTGGCGATCACGTGCCGGTCCATCGCGCTCAGGCACGCCAGCCCCGGGCCGTGGTACTCGATGATCCGGTGCCGTCCGCCGCTCACGCCGTGCCGCCGCAGCATCTCCAGCACGACGTCCTTCGCCGACACCCACGGCGGCAGCTCGTTCTCCAGCCGGACGCCCCAGACCTCCGGCATCCGCAGGTAGAGCGGCTCCCCGGCGATGGCCAGCGCCACTTCGAGGCCGCCGACGCCGACGGCGAGCATGCCCAGCGCGCCCGCCGCACAGGTGTGCGAATCGGACCCGGCGAGGCTCTTGCCGGGCACGCCGAACCGCTCCATGTGCGTCGGGTGCGAAACGCCGTTGCCCGGTTTGGAGAACCACAGCCCGAACCGGCGGCAGGCGGAACGCAGGTAAGCGTGGTCCTCGGCGTTCTTCTCGTCCGCCTGCAGCAGGTTGTGGTCGACGTACTGGACGCTCAGCTCGGTTCGCGCGCGGTCGAGCCCGAGCGCCTCGAGCTCCTGCATCACGAGCGTGCCCGTGGCGTCCTGGGTCAGCGTCTGATCGACCCGCAGGCCGATTTCGGTCCCTGGTTCGAGCCGGCCGGCGACCAGGTGCTCGGCCAGCAGCCGCCCGGCGAGAGTCTGTTCGCGTCCCACTCGCGAGCGGGTACCCGTTTCCGGCGCGGCGAACCGCGATGTTTCCGCGCGCGGCACGCGGGCAATCCGGGGATCAAGAACGGCGGAAGGAGACTGGGATGCCGCAGCAGGCTTGGAGCTCGAAACGGGAACGGCAGTACCAGCACATCGAGGAGTCGCAGGAAGACCGCGGCGCCAGCAAGAAGCGCGCGAAGGAGATCGCCGCCCGCACGGTGAACAAGAACCGGGCGCAGTCGGGCGAATCGGACCGCGCGAGCAAGTCCTCGGTGCGCGACAAATCGCCGCAGAAGCGCGGCGGCCATCGTTCCGGCAAGCGGCTCGGCCCCGGGGGCCCGACGCGCGACCAGCTGTACAACGAGGCCAAGAAGCGCAATATCCACGGCCGGTCGACGATGACCAAGAAGGAACTGGCGAAGGCGCTCGGCCGGGACTGAATCCGCCGCGATGAACCAGCGCCCGATCGAAGACTATGCCCTGCTCGGCGACCTGCACACCGCGGCGTTGGTGTCGCGGGAAGGTGCGGTCGAGTGGCTGTGCCTGCCGCGGTTCGACTCCCCCGCGTGCTTCGCCGCGCTGCTGCACGACGAAAGCGCGGGGGTGTGGCAGCTCGGACCCGCGGACGGCGGGCCGACCACCCGCCGAGGTTACGTCGGCGACTCCCTGGTCCTCGCCAGCGAATGGGAAACCGCCGACGGCACCGTGCGCGTGGTCGATTTCATGCCGCCGCGCGACGGAGCGGCCGATCTCGTCCGCATCGTCGAAGGCGTGCGCGGCCGGGTCCCGATGCGGACCTGCCTGCGGCCGCGGTTCGACTACGGCTCGGTGCGGCCGTGGGTCCGGCACGTGGACGGACGATTCGACGCGGTCGCGGGCCCCGACGCGGTCCGGCTGACCACTCCGGTCGACGTGTCCACCGAGGGGTTCGCCGAATTCACCGTTGCCGAGGGCGACCGCGTTCCGTTCGTGCTGACCTACCACGCCTCGTACCAGGAACGCCCCGATCCGGCTGACGCCGAGAAAGCGCTGGCGCACACCGAACGCTTCTGGGCGGACTGGATCGGCCGCTGCCGATACGACGGCCGATGGCCCTCCGCGGTGCGCCGTGCGCTGATCACCTTGAAGGCGCTCACCTACGAACCGACGGGCGGCATTCTCGCCGCGCCGACGACCTCGCTGCCGGAACAACTCGGCGGCGAACGCAACTGGGACTACCGCTACTGCTGGCTGCGCGACGCCACCTTCACCCTGCAGGCGCTCGTCGGCACCGGCTATCCGGACGAAGCGAAAGCCTGGCGCGAATGGCTCGTCCGCGCCGCGGCCGGCGATCCGGCCGACCTCCAGGTCCTGTACGGACTCGACGGTTCCCGCCGCGTTCCGGAGTCCACATTGGACTGGCTCGACGGATACGCCGGTTCCGCCCCGGTGCGGATCGGCAACGCCGCGGCGGGCCAGGTCCAGCTCGACGTGTGGGGCGAAGCGCTCGACGGCCTGCACCTCGTCCGCGAAGCCGGACTTCCGGTGATACATCCGGCATGGGATCTGCAACGCGGATTGCTCGATTTCCTCGAAGGCCATTGGGATCAGCCCGACCGGAGCCTGTGGGAGGTCCGCGGCGAACCGCAGCATTTCGTGCATTCCAAGGTGATGGCGTGGGCGGGCGTCGACCGGGCCGTCCGGACGGTGGAATGCCACGATCTCGACGGACCGGTCGACCGCTGGCGCGCACTGCGCGACCGCATTCACGAGGAAGTCTGCCGGAAGGGTTTCGACACCGACCGCAACACTTTCACCCAGTTCTACGGCTCGCACGGCCTGGACGCCGCGTTGCTGCTCATCCCCCGCGTCGGCTTCCTCCCCGGAAGCGACCCCCGGGTGCGCGGAACCGTCGACGCGGTGCGGAAAGAACTGTCGCGGGACGGTTTCGTCCACCGTTTCGACCCGGACGCCGACTCCGGTCCCAGCGAATTGAGCGGCGGCGAAGGCGCTTTCCTGCCGTGCAGTTTCTGGCTCGCCGACGCGTTGCACGGAACCGGCCGGACCGAGGAAGCCGTCGAGGTTTTCGAGCAGATGCTGGCCGTCCGCAACGACGTCGGCCTGTTGAGCGAGGAATACGACATGAGCGCCGGACGGCAGCTCGGGAACATGCCGCAGGCGTTCAGCATGGTCGGGCTCGTCAACACCGCGCGCCACCTCGACGGAGCGGAAACCACCACAAACGCGACAGGCCACGAACAGGGGCTGCGACACGACGTGTAACGCCCCCGACCTCCGGGTAGCCGGGGAGGACTCAACGCACGGGAGGACTTGTCATGACCGAGACCGTCGGCGACTACCTGCTTTCGCGGCTGCGTGACTGGGGCGTGGAACAGGTGTTCGCGTACCCCGGCGACGGGATCAACGGTCTCGTCGCGTCCTTCGGCAAGGCGGACAACCAGCCGCGCTTCGTCCAGGCCCGGCACGAGGAGATGGCCGCCTTCTCCGCGGTCGGCTACGCGAAGTTCAGCGGGGCCGTCGGCGTGTGCATGGCGACGTCCGGGCCCGGCGCGATCCACCTGCTGAACGGGCTCTACGACGCGAAACTCGACCACGTCCCGGTCGTCGCGATCGTCGGGCAGACCGCGCGCACCGCGATGGGCGGCAGCTACCAGCAGGAGGTCGAACTCCAGGCGCTGTACCGGGATGTCGCGAACGAGTACTGCATCGAGGTGAACGTCGCCGAGCAGCTGCCCAACGCGCTCGACCGCGCGTTCCGGGTCGCGCAGGCGTCGCGCACGCCGACCGCGCTGATCATCCCGGCGGATCTGCAGGAAGAGCCGTACGAGCCGCCGCAGCACGCGTTCAAGCAGATGCCGTCGAGCCCGCCCGGGACCGCGTGGCCGAATCCGGTGCCGCCCGAACCCGCGATCAGCGAGGCAGCCGACGTGCTCAACGCCGGGGAAAAGGTCGCGATCCTCGTCGGGCAAGGCGCTCGCAGCGCGGCCGACGAGGTGCGCCAGGTCGCCGACCTCACCGGAGCCGGCGTGGCGAAAGCGTTGCTGGGCAAGGACGTTCTCCCCGACGACCTGCCGTACGTGACCGGCGCGATCGGCCTGCTCGGCACCCGGCCCAGCTACGAGATGATGCGCGACTGCGACACCCTGCTGATCGTCGGGTCCAATTTCCCGTACAGCCAGTTCCTGCCGGAGTACGGGCAGGCCCGCGCCGTGCAGATCGACATCGACGGCCGGTTCATCGGCATGCGCTACCCCACCGAGGTCAACCTCGTGGGCGACGCCGCCGCGACCCTGCGCGCGCTGCTGCCGAAGCTGAACCGGACCGAAAACCGTTCGTGGCGCGAGAAAATCGAGAAGAACGTCGGCGACTGGTGGACCACCATGGACCAGCAGGCCGAGGTCGACGCGAAACCGGTCAACCCGATGCGGATCGTGCACGAGCTGTCGAAGCAGATCCCGGGCGACGCGATGGTCACCGCCGATTCCGGCTCGTCGACCAACTGGTACGCGCGCAATCTCCGGATCCGCGAAGGCATCCGCAGCACGCTGTCCGGCACGCTCGCGACGATGGGCCCCGGCGTGCCGTACGCGATCGGCGCGAAGTTCGCGCATCCCGACCGGCCGGCGATCGCGCTCGTCGGCGACGGCGCGATGCAGATGAACGGGATGGCCGAGCTGATCACCATCGCCCGCTACCACGGGTTGTGGACCGATCCTCGGTGCATCATCTGCGTGTTCCACAACAACGACCTCAACCAGGTCACGTGGGAACTGCGCGCGATGGGCGGCGCGCCTAAGTTCGAGGAGTCGCAGTCGCTGCCGGACGTCGACTACGCCGGGTTCGCCCGCAGTGTCGGCCTCGAAGGCGTGAACGTCGACGACCCGGGTGATCTCGCCTCGGCCTGGCGGACCGCGTTCGCCGCGGACCGGCCGACCGTGCTGGACGTGCGCTGCGACGCCGAGGTTCCGCCGATTCCGCCGCACGCGACGTTCGAGCAGATGAAATCGGTGACCGAGTCCGTGCTCAAGGGCGATCCCGAAGCGTTCCACCTGATGTTCCAGGGTGCGAAGACGAAGCTGCAGGAGTTCTTGCCCGGACGGTCGCGGTGACCGTCGCCGCCCCGCACATCGAACGCATCGACGCGAGCGCCTATCAGGTGCCCACTCCTTCGCCGGAAGCCGACGGCACGCTCTCCTGGGATTCCACCACGCTCGTCGTGGCCAGGGTGCGGGCCGGCGGCACCGACGGACTCGGCTGGACGTACGCCGATTTCTCGTGCGTCCCGCTGATCGAAGGCAAACTGGCCTCCGCCGTCGTGGGAAAACCGGTCTTGGACCCGCCCGCGTGCTGGACCGCGATGCAGCACGCGATCCGGAACCTCGGCCGCCCCGGATTGGTCTCTTGTGCACTGTCCGCTGTGGACATCGCGATCTGGGACGCGGCCGCGCGGCTGCTCGACGTTCCGCTGAGCCGTCTGCTCGGCCGGGTGCACGACGAGGTCGAGGTGTACGGCAGCGGCGGCTTCACCTCGCAGGACGACGACGAGCTGGTCGCGCAGCTGGACGGCTGGGTCCGCCGGCAGCGCATTCCGCGGGTGAAGATCAAGATCGGCGAGGCTTGGGGCAACGCGGTCGCGCGCGACATCGGCCGGGTCCGGCTGGCGCGCGAGACGATCGGGGACGACGCCGCGCTGTATGTCGACGCGAACGGCGGCTACTCGGTCGGCCGGGCCCGCCGGATCGCCGACACGCTGCGGGAGTTCGGCGTGACCTGGTTCGAGGAGCCGGTGTCGAGCGACGATCTGCCCGGGCTCGCGCAGCTGCGCACGCCGGACGGGCCGGACATCGCCGCCGGCGAGTACGGGTACGACCTGCCGTACTTCGCCCGGATGCTGCCCGCGGTCGACTGCCTCCAGGTCGACGTGACGCGGTGCGGCGGCTACACGGAATGGCGGCGCGTCGCCGCGCTGGCCGCCGCCGCGAATCGCGAGGTTTCCGCGCACTGCGCGCCGAATCTGTCCGCGCACGCGGCCGCCGCGACCCCGAACTTCCGGCACATCGAATGGTTCGCCGACCACGACCGGATCGAACGGGAACTGTTCTACGGCGGCCTCGACCCGAGCGGCGGCCGGGTCGCCCCGTCGATGTCCACCGCCGGGCACGGGCTGCGCCTGCACGCCGACGCCGCGGCCGAGTATGCGGTCAAGGAGGGCCGATGAGCACCGCCGAACTCCCCAATCCCGTGGTCCGCGTGCCGGAATCCGCCGAAATCGACATCGAAGCCCTCGCTGCCGCGCTGCGCGAGCGGGTCGAGGGCGAGGTCCGCTTCGACGACGGCAGCCGCGCCGCCTACTCCACCGACGCGTCCAATTTCCGCCAGGTCCCCCTCGGCGTCGTCGTGCCGCGCTCCCCCGACGACGGCGTCGAAGCGCTGGCGGTCGCGAGGGAGTTCGGCGCACCGGTGCTCTCGCGAGGCGGCGGCACGAGCCTCGCCGGCCAGTGCACGAACACCGCGGTGGTGCTCGACTGGTCGAAGGACTGCTCCGAGCTGGAATCCGTCGACGCGGAGAACCGCACCTGCGTGGTGCAGCCGGGAATCGTGCTGGACGACCTCAACCGGCAGCTCGCCGACACCGGACTCCGGTACGGGCCCGAGCCGGCCACGCACATGAACTGCACCCTCGGCGGCATGATCGGCAACAACTCCTGCGGCGCGACCGCCCAGCGCACCGGCAAGGTCGTGGACAACATCGTGCGCCTGGAAGTGCTGCTGGCGGACGGAACCCGGTTCTGGTGCGGCAAGACCAGCGACGCCGAGTACGCCGAGATCGAGCACCACGGCGACCGGCGCGCCGCGATCTACCGGCAGCTGCGCCGGCTGCGCGACGAATACGCCGACGAGATCCGCCGCCGCTTCCCGGACATCCCGCGCCGGGTGTCCGGATACAACCTCGACTCGCTGCTGCCCGAGCACGGCTTCGACATCGCCGGGCTGCTCGTCGGCAGCGAATCGACGCTGGTCACGGTCCTGCGCGCGGAACTGAAGCTGGTGCCGGTGCTGCCGGAGCGCGCGATGGTCGTGCTCGGCTACCCGGACATCGCGACGGCCGCCGACGCGGTACCGGACATCCTGCCGCACGAACCGATCGCGCTCGAAGGCGTCGACCACCGGCTCCTCTACGACGAACGATTGAAGAACCTCAACGAAAAAGCCCGCGAAGAACTGCCGCGCGGCCGGGCGTTCCTGATGGTCCAGTTCGGCGGGCAGACGCTCGAAGAAGCCGACAAGCAAGCGCGCGGGCTGCTCGACTCCATCGAAGGTGCCGAGGTCGCTTTCCTCGACGATCCGGCGAAGGAAGCCGAACTCTGGCAGGTCCGCGAAGCCGGGCTAGGCGCGACCGCGCACGTCCCTGGCGAGCGGGACACCTTCGAGGGCTGGGAAGATTCCGCCGTAGCGCCGGAGAAACTCGGCGACTACCTCCGTCGGCTGGACGCGCTGTACGCGGAATTCGGCTACGCCGACGAGACCGGGCCGAGCCTGTACGGCCACTTCGGACAGGGCTGCGTGCACACGCGGATCCCGTTCGACCTCTACACCGCGTCCGGCGTCGCGACCTACCGGAAGTTCATGGAACGCGCCGCCGATCTCGTCGCGGAGTTCGGCGGCTCGTTCTCCGGCGAGCACGGCGACGGGCAGAGCCGCGGCGAACTGCTGCCGCGCATGTTCGGCAACGACCTGGTCACCGCTTTCGGCCAGCTCAAGGCGATCTTCGACCCCACCGACCGGATGAACCCGGGCAAGGTCGTCGCGCCGTACTCGCTGGACGAAAACCTGCGGCTCGGCGGCTCGTGGTCCCCCGCCGAGCCGCAGGACCTCTACTTCCGCTTCCCGCACGACGGCGGCTCGTTCTCCCAGGCCGCCAACCGGTGCGTCGGCGTCGGCCGCTGCCGACAGTCCACTTCGGAAAGCGGCGACGTGATGTGCCCGTCGTACCAGGTCACCGGCGAGGAGGAACACTCCACGCGCGGCCGGGCGCGGCTGCTGTTCGAGATGCTCAACGGCCACCACGACGGCCCGATCTCCGACGGCTGGCGCTCCACCGAGGTCCGCGACGCGCTCGACCTGTGCCTTTCCTGCAAAGGCTGCAAATCGGACTGCCCGGCCGATGTGGACATGGCCACCTACAAGGCGGAATTCCTTGCCCACCATTACGAAGGCCGTCCGTGGAAACGGCCGCGGTCGGACTTCAGCATGGGCTGGCTGCCGCTGGTCGCCCGGCTGGTGGGGAAAACCCGCACGGCGCGGCTGGTGAACCTGCTGAGCAAAACCCGCCTCGCGACGCGGGCCGCCGGGGTCGAGGACCGGGTAATCCCCCGCTTCGCCCCGAAAACGCTGCCGCGGTGGTTCGCCCGGCATCAACCCGGCGGCACCGGCGCGCGCGGCACCGTGCTGTTGTGGCCGGACACCTTCACGTCGTACTTCCACCCGCACGTCGCCGAGGCCGCCGTGCGAGTGCTGGAGGACGCGGGGTGGCGGGTGGAACTGCCGGAGCCGTCCGTGTGCTGCGGCCTGACCTGGATTTCCACCGGCCAGCTCGGGGTCGCGAAACGAGTTCTCACGCGCACCGTGCGCACGCTGGCCCCGCATCTCCGGAACGGCGGATTGGTGCTCGGCCTGGAACCCAGCTGCACCGCGGTGTTCCGCTCCGACGTGGCCGAACTGTTCCCCGGCGACCAGGACGTCCGGCGGCTGCGGGACCAGACCGTGACCCTCGCGGAGCTGCTGACCCAGCGCTCCCCCGGGTACCGGCCGCCGCAGATCCCGGGGCACGCACTCGCCCAAGTGCACTGTCACCAGCACGCGGTGCTGGGCTGGGATGCGGACAAGAAACTGCTGCAGGCAGCCGGAGTGGACGTCGAACGGCTGGATTCGGGCTGCTGCGGCCTCGCCGGGAACTTCGGCTTCGAGCGGGGGCATCTGGAAGTCAGCAAGGCTTGTGCGGAAAGGGTGCTGCTGCCGCGAGTACGCCAGGCGGACCGTCGGACGGCGGTGCTGGCGGACGGGTTCAGCTGCCGGACCCAACTGCACGAACTGGACAGCGGCGGACGCGAAGGCATCCATCTCGCCGAACTGCTGGCCGCCGGCCTCGACTCGAAAGACCGCTGAACGTCCGTGAAGGGCTCCTTGAGGGAACTAGATTCCGGCAAGGAGCCCTTCACGGACCGGGCCGCGGTCAGCCGCCGGGCACGGTTTCCCCGCCCAAAGCGGCCAGCACCTCACCGCTGTAATACGAGGACAGCCGATTCGACGCGAGGAACACATACGACGGCGCGAGATCATCCGGATGCGCCGCCCGCTGCATCGGCGCTTGCAAGCCGAACTTCTCCACCTTGTCCGGCGGGAAGGTCGACGGGATCAGCGGTGTCCACACCGGACCCGGCGCGACACAGTTCACCCGGATCCCCCGGTCGGCCAACGCCTGTGCCATCGCGTACGTCCACGCGTGAATCGCGCCCTTGGTCGCCGAGTAATCGATCAGGCTCTTGTTGCCGCGCAAGCCGTTCACCGAACCGGTGTTGATGATGACGTCGCCATCGCCCAGATGCGGCAACGCGGCGGCAGTCACCCGGAAGTAGCTGTGCAGATTCACGTCGAACGTGTGCATCCACTGCTCTTCGGTCAGGTCCTCGGGACGGTCCACCGGCCATTGTGTCGCCGCGTTGTTGACCAGGATGTCCAGTCCGTCCAGTTCGGACAGTGTGCGCTCGACGATGTCCCGGCACTGCTTCGCCTCGGCGAGATCGCCGGGCAGCAGCAGGCATTCCCGGCCCTCCGCGCGCACCCGGTCCGCGGTGTACTCGGCGTCCTCGTGCTCGTTGAGATACGAGATCGCGATGTCCGCGCCCTCTTTCGCGAAGGCGATCGCCACCGCGCGGCCGATTCCGGAATCGCCGCCGGTGATCAGCGCGCGTTGTCCGGCCAGCAGGCCGCGGCCCTCGTAGTCGGTCATCGAATCGCGCGGCTGCGGGTCCATTTCCGCGGTGGTGCCCGGCGGGTCCTGCTGCTGCGGAGGTCGGATGCGGTCGGCCACGGGAGTCCTCCCCGGAAAGTCGGTTCTGTTCCTTTCCGGCTACCCGCTGTGCCGCCGTTCAATCGCGGGCCCGCTCCGACGCGGGAAAGGCCGCGCAACCGTCCCCCCTGCGACGGTTGCGCGGCCCTTCGCCCCCCCTGCCCCGCTCTGCGGATGCGCGGCGGTTACCCCGGTCCGCGGCAGGCAAAACGCGGGGGCGATCAGTAATCGTGCGACAGCGCCTCGACCAGCACGCCGGTGTCCGGATTGGGCATGGCGCGGGCGACGTCCGCCTGGGCGACAACGCCGATCAGGTCGTGGCCGTCGATCACCGGCAGCCGGCGCACGCGGTGCTGCGACATGGTCTGCAGGATTTCGGTGACGTCGTCGTCCGCGCCGATCGTCACCGCTTCTCCTTGCGCCAGCTCGCCCGCGTGCACGGCGCGCGGGTCCTTGCCCTCGGCGATCACCTTCACCACGATGTCGCGGTCGGTCAGCATTCCCTTGAGCCGGTTGTCCTCGCCGCACACCGGCAGCGCGCCCAGCTGTTCGCGCGCCATCGTCTGCGCGGCGTCGTTCACGGTGTCCGACTCGCGCACGCACACGGCGTTCGGTGTCATCAAATCGCGGGCGGTGGTCATGGGTTCGTCTCCTTCCTCCCGGTCACTCCCCGGCTACCCGCGTTCCCGGCGGTTACGCCTCCCGGGCAGTTTCTCCTCCGCCCGCCCGGTAACCGGAGCGCGTGGAAGGAGCCGACATGCCAGAACCGTTCCCGTCCGACCCGGTCCGCGCGGAAGGCCCGCCGCTGGTCGCGGCAGGCCGGTCCGGCGCGCCCCGGCTGATCGTGCTCGACCCGGCGGGCGCGGCCAAACACGACGGCCTGCCCGCCACCTGGCGTCCGCTCGCCGAGGACCACGAGATCCTCTGGTACCGGATCCCGGTCGAGGGCGCGTGGCGTGAAACCGCCGAAACCCTTGCCGCTCCCGGGCACAGCGACCTCGTCACGAGCGGTCCCCTCGCTGCCGAGGCGCTGCAGCTGGCGGCCGAACATCCAGGCTCGCTGCGGTCCGTCCTGCTCGTCGACCCGGCGGCGGAAGGCGTGGTGAGCCCCGGCGACGCCGCCGTCGCCGACGAAGCCTGGCTGGTCCAGCACGACGCCGAGATCGCCGCGTTGCGCGAGTCCGGCGTCGAAGTCGAGGTGCTGGCGCACAGCCGCGACGACCCGGGCGACCAGGTGCCGAGCCCACTGCCGCTGGGCCACGACTGGGTCGTCGACGCGCTCCGCGAAACCCTCGCCCAGCTGGAATCCCGCTGATCGGTTTCGCCGTCCCCCTGCCGGGTACGCCTCGAAAAAGGAAGGGAGGAAGCCGTGCTGGAGGAAATGAACCGGACGCCCGCGCACGAGAAGTCCACCGCGGACCTCGCGGCCGATCTGACCACTTCCATCAAGCGCCTGCTCCAAGACGAATTCCGCTTGGCGATGGCCGAACTCCAGGCGAAGGGGAAGCGCTTCGGCATCGGAGCCGGGCTGGTCGGGTTCGCCGGTGTGCTCGCGCTGCTCGGCGGCGCGACGCTGATCGCCGCGGCCGTGCTCGCCTTGGCGCTCGTCGTGCCCGGCTGGCTGTCCGCGCTGATCGTCGGAGGCGCGTTGCTGCTGATCGCGGGGCTCGCCGCGCTGGTCGGCGGCAAGGAGGCACGCAGCGCCGGGCCGGTGGTGCCGGAGGAATCCGTCGAACGGGTCCGCGAAGACGTCGAGACGATGAAGGGGGGCGGTCATGACCGAACGCAAAGTTGAGCAGGCCCGGGCGGACCGGGACGTCACCCGCGAGGAACTGGCCGAGACGCTGGACGCACTGAGCCACAAACTGGACGTTCGGACGCGAGCCACCGAGAAGGTCGACGCGACCATAGACCGGGCCGCGGAGCAGGTCGAGAAGACCGTGTCGGCACCGGCCGCGGAGAAGGTCCGCGCCGGCGCGGAAGCGGTCCGGAACAACCCGCTCCCGCTGTTCGCGGCGGTTTTCGGCAGCGTGTTCGTGCTTCGTTTCCTGATCCGCCGCCGGCACGCGCACCGGAAGCAAGGCGACGCATGCTGACCGACCGGGAACAGCGTGCACTGAACGAAATAGAACGCGGTTTGTCCGCCACGGATCCGCGGCTCAGCGCCGAGCTGGCCCGCGGATCCGGGCGTCGGCGCCGTTCCGCGCTGGAGATCCTGGCGATCGTCACCAGCGTCGTGATGATCGCGACCGGGGCGTTCGACTCGCGGCCGGGCATGATCGTCGCCGGGGTGGTCGCGCTCGCCGCGCTCCTGGGCGGTCCGTTCGCGGTGCGGCACTGGAAAGCCGGATCCTCCCGTTGAGCCGCGTTCGCTGAGCACGACGAACGGCCTGGTGAGCGACACCGGCTTTCGTTGTTAGCGGACTGTCAGTCGTACCGCTACAGCGTCGGTTTCCTCGGGCTTCGCTGCTTTTCCTCGCACGGCATTCTGGTTCCCTTGCGCAGCGAAGCCCATTTTGTCCCGTTTTCCCGAATGCTCGGTTCGCCGGAACCGCGGCCGCCGTTGCCCGATAGTACTTTCGGCCGATGCCCGCAGGGCGAAAACCCGCCGAAAGGCGTGGGCCATCCCGGGGTTCTTTCCCTCGTCCCGGTTTCCGCGTCCAAGATCGTCTTAGGGTTGGGCGTACTTGGTGATCTTGAAACCGGAATGAGGGGCCCATGCGAAAACGGACCAGGATTCTCGGCAGAACGCTCGCCGCGGCGGGCACCCTCGCGGCGCTGACGATGGCCACGGCCGTCCCGGCGACCGCGGCGCCGCAGGCGGCCGAGCCGACGTCGGTCGACCAGGACATCGCGCAGCTGTACCAGGACGTCGAAGACCTCTACAACGGGCTGCCCGCGAACGCGCTGCGCGGCGTCGACCCGCTGTTCGACTCGCCGGTCAAGCGGCCGGGCCAGCAGGCGCACGCCGCGCAGGGCCCGATCCCGGGCTGCACCGAGGGATCGCTGCTGACGTACGCGAACAAGCTCGCGTCTTCGCTGTCCCCGACCGAGAACAAGGCGCTCAGCGCGCTGAGCGCGATCGGCCAGCTCTACACCCAGGCCGTCGCCAGCGACAAGACCCCGCAGGTCTTCGGCACCGACGGGCAGTACACGCCGCGCGCCGGCGCGACGATCGACAAGCTGCGCGGGTTCTGGGACATCGAGAGCTGGAACATCCAGCTGGTCGCCTGGAAGGGCACCGACCTGGGCAGCCAGGACCGCACGACGCAGACGTTCAAGCTCGGCCTCGACCCGAAGCGGGCCGCGGAAGCGGGCGCGCTCGCGACCAAGGTGCTCTACGAGGTCCCGGCGCTGCAGGGCGGCCGCCACCCGCTGCTGACCCTGAACGCGTTCTCCGCCCCGGCCGACAGCCTCGGCGGCAAGCGCATCATGCTCGGCGACGGCCTGCTCGACGTGGTCAACCACCTCGGCTTCGACGACGTGTCGGTGGAAGCGGTCGTCGGCCACGAGTACGGCCACCAGGTCGACTTCGCGCACGAGAACTACCCGCGCAACGAATCCGGCGAGATGGGCCCGGACGCCTACGGCGGCTACTTCGGAGCGCACGCCAAGGGCGAGGCCTGGAACGCCCGCACCCAGCAGGAGGTCACCTACCTCGACGCCTCCATCGGCGACTGCTACCACAGCCACGGCACCCCCGACCAGCGCAAGGCCGCCGGCGCGTGGGGCGAGAAGCAGGCCGTGAGCCAGAACAACCCGAACCGGATCATCCCGTCCGCGAAGATGATCGAGAAGTTCCAGAAGGAATACCCGAAGCTGATGCCGCCCGCCACGGCGGCACTGGCCGCGGCGCACTGAGCCACACCGGAGCGGGCCCCGTTTCTCGCGGAACGGGGCCCGTTCGCGTGCTCAGGTGCGATGCCAGGAACTCAAGGCGAGGCTGCGGGTGCGGTGTGGCTGCCCGGGGCGCAGGGACTGACGGGCTGCGTGGTCCCGGTGAATGTACGTGAGGGGAACCCTGAGGGAATCAGATTCCCTCAGGGTTCCCCTCACGACCGACGCGGGCCTTAAGTTCCCGGCATCGGTGTTCAGGTGGCGATAGTGGCCAGCGGGTCGAAGCCGTACGTGCGGGCGTAGCCGTTCTCGGTGCCGACGAGCAGGTCGACGATCTCGAAATACCGGTCCCAGAACGGAGTTTCGCGCAGAGCGTCGATCAGGAGCTGGTACGCGTGGTGGTCGTCGGCCTCCCAGACCCAGACGTCGGTGACGCGCGCGGAGTAGAACTCGGTGTCGTAGAACCGGGACCGGACGCCGGTGGTTTTCGCTTCGATCGCCGGGACGACCTGGGTGGCGAACGCGGCCGCCCGTTCCTTCGGAGTCAGGGCGAGCCATTCCGGCGTGGTTTTGACCAGCAGGAACGCGGTCACTGGCGGATTTTCGTTGGGCATTGCGGATCCTTAGGCGTCGAAAGCAGGTTTGAGGGTTTCCGCGCACCACTGTTCGAACGTGGTCGGAGACGCGGTTTCGGCAGTGCGCGCGACACCGGCGTCGAGGCCGTTGTCCTTGGCGTGCTTCATGTCCGCGATGCCGTGGACGAAAGTTTCGTCGAGCCCGTAGCCGATGAGTGTGGACCGCAGATCGTCCAGCGACTCGCGCTCGTAGCGGACCGGACGGCCGAGCTGCTCGGTCATGATGCGGGCCAAGTCGTTGGGAGACAGGTCTTCCGGCCCCAGAACCGGGACGTCGGCGAAGCCGGTCCAGGACCGGTCCCGCAACAGCCGGACGGCGACCGCGGCGATGTCCGCGACGGCGACGAGCGGAGCCTTGCGGTCCGGGTCCAGGACGTCGCTGTAAACGCCCTGCTCCCGGATCGAATCGACTTCCTCCAGCAGATTCTCGAAGAAGGACGGATTGGCCAGCGCCCGATACGCGACGCCGGTGCCCGCGATGAGCTCGTCCATCGCGAGCGACGCGGTCACGAGCCCCGCCTGGTCGGCGACCGCGGTGTCGCGGCCAAGCGCCGAAACTCCGACGACATGCCCGACGCCGTGCGCGACAAGCGCTTTCGCCGCCGGGCCAGTGAAGCCGCTCCAGCCTTCTGCCGGAGTCCGGGTGGAATCCGGTGGCACGACCCAGAAAACGGCGTCCGCGCCCGCGAAAGCCCGGTCGACCACCTCGGGGTCGCCATGCGAACCGACGACGACCTCGACGTGCTCGCGCACCGAGTCCGGCAGTCGCGCGGGGTCGCGGACGATCACCCGCGAATCCTCGCCCGCGTCGACCAGCTCGCTCAGCACGCGGCTGCCGATGTTTCCGGTAGGGGCAGTGATGACGATCATGAAAACCTCCGTGGGGTACGCCCTCGATCCTGCTGAGCGCCGCCGCGATGCCACAATGGGAACTTCGGCACGCAATCCTTGCCTGAAATGGAATTACCCTGGTGAACAGCCTGAATCCGGCCATCGACGCCAACCTCGCGGTCGCTTTGGACGCCCTGCTGACCGAGCAGAGCGTCACCCGCGCCGCCGCGCGCCTGCACACCTCGCCGGCCGCGATGAGCCGCACGCTCGCCCGGTTGCGCCGCATCCTGCAAGACCCGTTGCTGGTCCGGGCCGGGCAAGCCATGGTCCCCACGCCGCGTGCCCAGGCCCTGCGCGACGAAGCCGCCGCCGTGGTGCAAAGCCTGAACGCGCTGCTCAGCCCAGGCGCCGTCGTGGATCCCGCGACGCTGCGGTCCACCTTCACGATCCAAACCGCGGACCTGGTCGGCGCCGCCCTCGCTGTCGGGCTCCTGCGACTCACCCGCGAGGAAGCCCCCGGCATCTCCCTCCGCGTCCGGGCCGAAGAACTGGAAGCCGGTTCAGCCCTCCGCGACGGCCGCCTCGACCTGGAGGTCGGCTCCATCGACCACGTCGATCCCGAGACGCAGGTCGAAAAGCTGCTCACTTTGCGCATGGTCGCCGCCGTCCGCCCCGGCCACCCCCTGGCTTCGGAACCTTTGACCCCGGCCCGGCTCGCCGCGGCGGACCACGTCGCCGTCAGCCGCCGCGGCCGGTTCACCGGTCCCCTCGACGCGGCGCTGGCCGAACACAACCTCCGCCGCCGGGTCGCGATCGTCCTGCCGAGCCATCTGGCCGCGATGGCGGTTGCCGCCCGCAGCGATGTGGTGTGCCTGATCCCCGCGTCGCTCCCCGGCGAACCGCCCTCGCCGCTCACCGCCGACGCGACCGCGCTCGGCCTGCGACTTCTCGACATCCCGGTCCCGTTGCCGCCGTTGGAGATCGGCATGGCTTGGCATCCGCGGCAGTCCGCCGACGGAGCACACCGCTGGCTCCGGGCCGCGGTGCGGCGGACGCTTTGCTCGAACCCGTGAGGGCCGTGCTGTTTTGGCGGTAAGTTGCCCCGCGTGGAGTTCGCAGTCGCCGACGACGAGGTATGGCTATCCGTTTTCGACGCCCTCCCACAATGGGAAGACGCGTCGGGCGACAGCTACGTACGGGAACTCAAGATCCCCGTATCCGAGACCGGGGAACTCCACCTCAGCTGGGACCCAGTCGAGCGGAGCGTCCGCCTCCGGTACCGCCAGGGGCCCGACGTCGTCGTAGACGTCTTCCGCGAACAAGCGACCGTGCTGACGATCCACCAACCCGGCCCCGTCATCGCCGTCGAGTACCGCGCCCAAGACTGCCTCGGCCGGATGCGCGTGCAACTCCAGCCAACCTTCGCCCTGGACGACGTCTTCCTCCGCACCTGACGCCGAACTGCCCCCACGTCGCAGTTAAACCCCTTCACCTTTCCTATTGACCTTCACCAACGCTGCGCTATAGGCTTTCACTGTAGTTAAGCCCATTAACTTCACGGAGCAGCCCCATGCGCAGCATCAACCCGAAAACCTCACGCCCCCTTCGCCGCACAGCCTTGCTCGCCGTCCCGCTGGCCGCCGTTCTCGCCCCAGCCCCCGCCCAAGCCGCCGTTCCCGGCCCGACCTCGCTGACCTGCCAGGGCCACGGTGTCGACCTCGCCGCGAAAGCCCGTCACCGGGCGGAAATCCTCATCCACGCCCGGCTGCACCGGATCTGGGACCTCCACACCGACGTGGAAGCCTGGACGTCCTGGCAGAAACCCGCCGCCCCGATGACCGTGCGCCGCCTGGATCCCGGCCCACTGCGCAAACACTCACGGTTCCAGGCGACCGTCCAGGTGCCCTCGGTTCCGCCGAGCACAGTGGTCATCAACTCCACCGTCCGCCAACTCCAGCGCGGCAAGTGCCTCCGCTGGACCGGCCCGGCAGACGCCACCGGCTACCACATCGACGGCGTCCACGTCTGGACCTTCCGCCCCACCCGCGACGGCGTCCTCGTCCGCACCGAAGAAAGCCACTCCGGCCCCCAAGCCGACCCGACGTCCGACATGGGCCTCGAGACCTGGCTGAGCGACCTCAAAACCACCGCCGAAACCGGTTGCCGCGACTGACCCGCGCCCCGGCCGCCGCTGCACCTCGTCAGCCGCCGGATCACCCGGGACCCGGGTACCGGCCGCGAAAGCGCCCGCCGAACCAACGCCAGCCCCTCCGGGCCGCAAGCATCAACGGCTCCCCGCCGCCAACACCAATCCGCTGAACCAACCCCCGCCGCGCCCGAACCGACCAGCCGCCGCGTGGGCCGTCCGGCGAAACCGGTGCCTCGGCGCAACAGCGCAACGGATCCCGCGCGACGAGCCCCGGCCCAAAGACCTCCGCCGCACCACCCCGCCTCCGCGCAAGTCCGCTGAGACACCTCCGTCGCACCACCAATCCACCCCGCGTCCGCACAAACCCGCCCCCACGACCGCCCGCAGCTCAGAACACACCCGGACCGAAGCGACCCCGGCTCCCGCGATCACTCCGAGTCGAGCACCGACCGCAGCGTCCGCAGCAACGGCCCGGCGTCCGTCCCGAACATCTCCGTGTCCACCTGCTCCACCGCGGTCACCGCGCGACCGGCCAGATCCCGGCCCTTCTCGGTCAGCCGCACCAGTTTCGCGCGGGTGTCACCGGAGTCGACCGTCCGGGTCACCAGTCCGGCCGCCTCCAGCCGGGCGATCACCTGGGACGTCATCTTGACATCGGTCCCCGCCTGCGCGGCCAGTTCCTGTTGCCGCGGCGGTGTTCCGTGCGTTTCCAGCCACCAGCAGCACGCGAGCAGCACGAACTGCACGTGCGTGAGCCCCAGCGGTTCGAGCGTCTGCCGGATCCGCCGCTGCCACGCCAAAGTCACGTGCCACAGCAGAAAACCCGGACTGTCCCCCGGCCCCGCGAACCGCGTCATCGTGCGGACCGCTCCGCGTAGCCGAGGAGATCGCTCATGGCGACCGGAAAGTCCTCGCTGATCTGCGGTCCCAGCTCCGGCCCCGCCGAGCCTTCGATCTCCAGCCGATGCGTCACGCGCGTCCCGCCGCCGGAGAGCGGGGCGAGCGTGTGCCGGAACCGCAGCACCACGTCGCCGAAGCGGGTTTCGTCTTCGTAGACCTCGTTTTCGGCCAATTCCGTGATGCGCGAACGGAACGTGTCCTGCCCCTGCGGCGTGACCGACAGCTCGGTCCCCTTCTCGAACGGCCCGTGCAACTCGAACCGGTCACTGCGCTCGCTCAACGACGTCCCGCTGTGCAACGCCCGCAGCGCGGCCCACACCGCCTCCGGGCTCGCCGACGTCTCCGCGCTGTAGTCAGTGGTCCACATAAGCCCTCCCAGTTAGTATGCGCAGAGACTATCTGCGCGCAGACTATCTGGCAAGACCACCCGACCAGGATGGTCAGGCGAAGTATGGCCGCGTCGCACTGGGCGCGGGCGAGCAGGCGGTGATCCCGGTACGGCTACTCGAACGCATCCCAGGCGATCTCGTCACCGGCCACAGTCATGCGGCCAGCAGCCCGAGTCCCCGCACGCACAGGCGAGCATCGGGGTTGGCCGCGCCGCGGTCGAAACCAGGGCCATGGTCAGTCAACGAGCGCGGCCGCACCTCACGCAGGGCTTTCGTCCGCCTCCCGGCGCTCGGCCAGAATCTCCGTCACCCGCTCCCCAGGCAGCGCGCTCCGCAGCGCCAACGCCATCACCACCGCGGTCAGCACCAGCGACGCCACCGCACCCAGCGAAAAGTCCAGGACTCCCAGGTTCCCGGCATGCTTCGAGGCCTCCGGATACGTGCCGAGGTAGCTGATCACCGCGAGCCCGGCGAACCACACCAGCACCCACCAGCCGTGCCGGAAGTCCAGTTTCGGCGACTTCTTCGCGAACGCCTGGTTCAGCGCGAGCAGAAGATAACCGAACGCGATCACCACGAACAGTTTCCAGTTCGTGTCCCACCCGGTCCAGTAGATGATCAGGTTGGTGGAGAACAGCGCCAGGAACGCGACCGCCCACGTGAAGCCGCGGCCGAGGCGGAACGGGCGCTCGCGGCTCGGCAGCTGGCTGCGCATCGCGAGCAGCACCAACGGACCCGATCCGAACGACAGCACAGTGCTGTTCGTGACGAACGAAACCAGTTTGTTCCACCCGGGGAAGGGCAGGAAGAAGAAGCAGCCGATGACGAACGCCAGGATCAGGCTGACCCACGGCACGCCCGCGGAGTTCACCTTCGCGAGCCCGGACGGCGCGTTTCCGTTGCGCCCCATGGCATACGAGATGCGCGCGGTGACGCCGGTGTAGATCAGGCCGGTGTCGCCGGGCGAGATGATCGCGTCGGCGTACAGCAGGGTGGCCAGCCAGCCGATGCCGAGCACGCTCGAGATCGCGGCGAGCGGGCCGAACGTGGCCAGGACGTCGCTGCCCGCGGTGAAGTTCGAGCCGACGTGTTCCCAGCCCTGTTTGCCGATCGCGTCGGACGGGGCCGCGCCGATGAACGCGATCTGCAGCAGCACGTACAGGATTCCGGTGAGCACGACCGAACCGATGAGCGTGAGCGGCACGTTGCGTTTCGGGTTCGCCGTCTCCCCCGCCAGTTCGACGCCTTGCCGGAAGCCGAAAAACGAGAACGCGATGCCCGCGCTCGCGACCGCGGAGAAGATTCCGTGCGTCCCGTACGGGGCGAATCCGCCGTAGTCCATGAAATGCCCGGGATGGAACGCGGTCACCAGGAAAACGACGATCACCAGCGCGATGACCGCGAGTTTCCACCACACGAGCACATTGTTGATCCGGGCGAACCAGCGCACGCCGAAGAAATTGACCAGCACGAAGAACGCCAGCAGCAGGATCGAGATCCCGGTGCCCGCCGGGGTGAGCACGGCGTTGCGGTCGGCGTCGAGCGTTTCCAGCCAGGGCAGGTAATTCGTGGCGTACTGGACGACCGCGAGCACCTCGATCGGCGACACCGCGGCCGCCGCGATCCATGTCACCCAGCCCATGGAAAAACTCGCGAAGGAACCGAACGAATAGTGCGGGAACCGCGCGACGCCGCCCGAATGCGGGAACATCGTGCCCAATTCGGCGTACGTCATCCCGATCAGCACGAACATGACCGCGCCGATCCCCCACGACACGATCGCCGCGGGCCCGGCGAGCTGCGCGGCGTTGAGCGCGCCGAAGAGCCATCCGGACCCGATGATCGACCCCACCGCGGTGAACAGCAGCCCGATCGGGCCGAAGTGCTTCTTCAGCCGCTTGTCGTCGCCCGCGACGACCGCTGGGGACGGCTGTTCGGTCGTTCCGGCTGTGTCCATGGCGCGGCCTCCTGCCGGGTCGGCGGTCCGCTTCCACTCTCCTCCCGCGGCGGTGCGCGCAGAATAAGCGGACATAAAATTGTTACCTTGTGCACCATTCGGTGCCAGGCCGCGATCTTGCTCGGTTCGCCGTTGCCGCACAACGGTATTCGCGAGTTATGTCCGACATCGCCGGTTTCCCGCAGCGGAGCTACCAGGTCGCTCGCAGAATCCCGGTCACGTCCGCCGCCGAGGCTTCCCGCGGGGTGTTCGCCAGCACCCCGTCCGCCAGGGTGTCGGCCACCAGGTCCGGCAGATCCCCTTCGCCGATGCCGAATTCGCGCAGCCGGCCGGCCAGTTCGACCTCCGCGACCAGGCGTTCGACCGCCGCGATCGCCGCGTCCGCGTTGTGCGCGACCGATTTCCGGGCATCGGCGACGCCCAGCGGTTCCGCCAAGCGCGCCAGCCGGTCTTCCCGCACCGCGCGGTTGAACCGCAGGCATTCGGCGAGCACCAAGGCGAGCGCCTGGCCGTGCGGCAGGTCGAACCGGCCGCCAAGCGAGTGCCCGATGCCGTGCACCACGCCGAGTCCGGTCGTCCGCATCGCCTGGCCCGCCGTGTGCGCCGCGAGCATCAGGTTCGCCCGCGCGGCCAGGTCTCCGCCGACTGCGACCGCGCGGCGCAGGTTCTCCGCGACCAAACGGACGGCTTGCAGGTCCAGACCATCCGCCCATGGATTGGGCCGGGCGGAGAGAAAGGACTCCACGGCATGGGTCAGGCAGTCGATCCCGGCGGCCGCGGTCGCACGCGGCGGCAGGCTGAGGGTGAGCGCCGGGTCGAGAAGTGCGTACCGGGCAAGGCAAGCCGGCCCGCCGAGATAGCACTTGCGCTGCTGCCGGGGATCGGTGATGACGCCGAGGTCGTTGCACTCCGAACCGGTGCCGGACGTGGTCGGGATCGCCACGATCGGCAACGCGGGCACCAGGTCCGCCGAAACCTCGGTGCTCCAGGTCAGTTCGGCGGCCGGACGGTCGTTGACAGCGGCCAGCGCGATCGCCTTCGCCGCGTCCAAAGCAGACCCGCCGCCCAGCGAGACCACCGCTTCCGCCTCGGCGGCGCGCACGAAAGCACCGCCTGCGTCGACGTCGTCGATGGTGGGATTCGGGTGCACCTCGGAGAAAATCTCGACCGCGAGCCCGTCTTGACATACCAACTGGGCTGTCTGCTCGGGCAACGGAGTCGCGACGAGCCCGCGATCACTGACCAGGACAATCTTCCGCGCGCCGATCGCCCGGATCAATCGCGGCAGCTGTCCAACGGCACCAGCGGCGAACGTGGCAGCCGGATACGGACCGATTTCGATGGCTGAGATCTCAGGCATGCCTACCTCCCGAACCGGTCTTCGTCGATCGTGACGCCCAGCCCGGGCGCGGACGGCACATGCAGCAGTCCGTCCGCGTCGATGTCCAGCGGGGCGGAAAGCAAGAAGTCGCGGCGTTCCGGCGTCCACACCGGCGGGTCGTAAGGGAATTCGAGGTACGGTCCGCCGCCGACGCCAGCGGTCACATGCAGGTTCGCGAGCAGGCCGAGGCCGTTGGACCAGGTGTGCGGCGTGAAGAGCCGGTTGCGCGCCAGCACCAGCTCGGCGAGGGTGCGGGCGCGCAGCATTCCGGCGGCGAGCGCGACGTCCGGCTGGTAGACGTCGAGGGTGTCGGATTCGACCAGGTCCAGCAGCTCGCTGAAGGTCCGGACCATTTCTCCCCCGGCGACGCGGACTCCGGCGTCGCGCACCGCACGCAGGCCGGGCCGGTCGTCCAGCGGCAGCGGTTCCTCGAGCCAGAAGACGTCCACTTCGCGCAGCGCCGCGGCGAAGCGCCGGACCGCCGCCGGGTCGAGCGAAGGCCGCACGTCGCCGGGCATCCGCCACGCCTGGTTCAGGTCGGCCATCAGCGTCATCTCCGGTCCGACCGCCTCCCGGACCGCCCGCATGGTGCGGATCCCGCCCGCGAAATCGTCCGCGGCCAGCCGGATCTTCGCCGCCGGGAACCCGCGGTCGCGCACCCCAGTCATCATCTCGGCCCGCTCGTCGGGAGGCAGGATCCGGCCGGTCGACGCGTACGCCGGGATCGCGTCCGCCGCGCCGCCGAACAACGTCGCGACCGGAACGCCGAGCACCTTCCCGATGACGTCCCACAGCGCGATCTCCAGCGGCCAGTAGCGCCCGGCGTGGAACGCGATCGTCTCCAGCGCCCGCACGTGGCGGCTGATCGCCATCGGATCCTGGCCGAGGAACAGCTCCGCGTACGGCTCGAAGCCCGCCATCGTGTCGCCGGAGCCGTAGCCGACCACGCCCTCGTCGGTCACGACCTTGACCACCGTCGCGTCGAAGCGCGTGCGCGGCACCGGATCCCACGCGGCGTCGAACGGCGGATCGAGCGGCAGCGTCCCGGGCAGCAGCTGGATGTCGGCGATCTTCACGCATCGGACGGTAACCGCGGATTGACGCTCGCCCAATCGTTGTTGCACAGTCCTCAACATGGCGAACCAGCGCACCTACGGTTCGGGCCTGGTCCGCGACGTCGACCTGCTCGAAGTCCTCGCACTGCCGGAAGCGCGCGACGGGCTCGGCGTGTCCCGCGTCGCCGAACTGTCCGGGCGGGACAAAGCCCAGGTCTCGCGCGCCCTCGCGACGCTCGCCGACGCCGGCCTCGTGTCGCGCGACGAGCACACCCGCGCGTACCGGCCGGGATGGCGGCTGTTCGCCTTGGCCACGCACGCCACCGAAACGCATCTCGCGCACCTCGCCGCACCCTTTCTGCGCACGATCGTGGCGCGGCTCAACGAAACGACGCATCTGTGCGTCCTGCGCGCCGGGCAGGTGTTCACCCTCCGGAGCGAACTCGCGTCCCACGCTTTTCGCGGACTCGGCTGGGAGGGCGTCGGCGTCGACCCGTTCACGACCTCACCCGGACGGGTGTTATTGAGCGAATGGGACGAGGAAACCCTCGGACACTGGTGGCGGACCTTCGGCGCCGCCGCCACGCACCCGCTCCCCGACCTCCCCGGCACCGCCGAGGAACCGCCGCCGCTCACGCTCGACCAACTGGCCGGGAAGCTCGCGGGGATCCGGGAACGCGGCTACGAAACCGTGGACGAGGAGTTCGAGCCGGGGTTGGTCGGCGTGTCCGCCCCGGTGTACGGCTTCCGAGGCGACATCGTCGCGGCAGTCAACGTGTCCGCCCCGAAATCGCGCCTCGGCGGACGCCTGCCCGCGGCCGGCCGGTTCGCCCGCAGCGTCGCCGACCGGATCTCCGCCGTGCTCGGCGCGCCGGGATGACGGTCATTTATGCTGCGCGAAAGCGTCTCTTCCCGGTAGGTGGTCGCATGTACGAAATCCCGCCCACGGCGGCCATGCAACGCTGGTCGGTCTCGGTCGACGGCGCCCACGCGATCTTCGGCTGCGCGCCGTGGCTCGAAGACCACACCGCCGACCGGGTGCTGCCGCGCCTGTGGCCGGGCCGCGGACTGGGAGTCAGCGACGCCGACGCCGCCGGTTTCGCCGCCGCGATCGCCGAGACGATGAAGGCCCCGAACTACTGGACCGCCAGCCACGCCGCAGCGCGCGCCTGGCAGGACCAGCCGTGGTCCCCCGCCCGCCGCGACCACGACGACGGTTTCGTGTACTTCGCCGGACCTTGCGGAGAGCCGGGGGTTTCGGCGGGGTACCGACCGGCTTATCACCTGCCGCTGGCACTGCGAGACCTGCGGGGCTTGCGGATCCGGGTGACGGCTTACCTGCGCGGGGTGCGGGTGTTGAGCTGAGTCTCTCTTGCAGCTCTCTTGCGGCGGGGGGTGGTGAGCGGGGTTTCGGTGGCGGTCAGGTGATGGATAATCGCTGCTCGGTTCGCGGTTGTTCGGTTCATGCATTATCCGGTGCCTGGCTTGCAGCGTTGGATTCATGCATAAACCCGGCCCCGCGCGCGGTTGCCCGCCTCCCCTGCACACGGTTGCCCGACCCATGCATAAATCCCGCTCCGACCGCAGCCGCACGACCCACGCATAATCTCCGGCCGCCTGCAACGCCCGATCCAGGCATAATCCTGCCCGGCCCGCGAGACCCCACTCCACGCGCGATCCCCGCACCGCCCGCAACGCCCGGCCCACGCATCAACCCGCCCGGCCCGCGCGCAACCTCCGCACCGCTGCACCCAGCCCATGCATAATCCCGCCCTGCGCACCGTCGCCCGATCCATGCACAATCCCCGCGCCGCGCGCAGCGATCCGATTCCTGCATAAACCTGGCCCTGCCCGCGAGCATCCGAGCCATGCTTAAACCCCACGCGGCTCACGGTCGCCCGGGCCCGCGCGCATGTCCCGCACCGCAGTGCCCGGCCCATGCATAACCGACGCCCCGCCCCGCAGTCGCCCCATCATGCATAATAGCCGCCGCGCGCAGTCGTCCGATCCCTGCATAGACCCCGCCACGCTCATGCGCACCCAACCCACGCATAAACGCCGACCCGCCCACGAACGTCCGACTCATGCATAAACCCGCCCCGCCCGCGAGCGCCCAACTCATGCATAAATCCCGCCCACCCGGCAGCCACCGCGAACCACGCCCCAATCATCTCTCTCACGCGGGCAACCCGAACTCCTGCCTCCCGATCAACCCCCGCATCACCTCGGTCGTCCCGCCGCCGATGGTCTCCAAAACCGACTGCCGCCAAAGGAACTCCGTATCCGTCCCCGCGACCGCCGCTTCCACTCCGCCCAGTTCGATTCCTGCGCGGGCGATCTCCTGGGCCAGCACCGTGCCCGCCAGTTTGTGATACGCCGCCGGGACCGCGGCTGGTTCGCCTCGGATCACCTCGCCCAGCAGGGCCAGCGCGAGCGCGTCGACCTCGGCGAGGCGGACCGACAACTCCCCTACCCGCCGCCGCACTACCGGGTCGTCGGAGACACCGGCTGAGTCCAGTGCGGCCATCAGGTCGTGCAGGTCCCGGCGCAAGCGCTTGGGCGGGAACTGCACATGCCGCTCCACTGCGAGCGCCGAAGCCACGACCTGCCAGCCTTCGTTCTCCGCACCGACCCGGTCCTCGGCCGGGACCCGGACACCGTCGAAGCGGACCTCGTTCAGGCGTCCGCCGTCTAGGGTCGGGATCGGCGACACGGTGATCCCGGGACTGTCCAGCGGGACAATCAGCACGCTCAGCCCCCGCGACCGGCTGTCCGCCGCGCCGGTCCGGCACAGCAGCCAGATGCAGTCCGACCAGTGGGCGTTCGACGTCCAGCATTTCGCGCCGTCAACCACGTAATGGTCACCCGAGCGGCGAGCTTTGGTGCGCACCGCGGCGAGGTCCGAGCCTGCGTCGGGTTCCGAGTAGCCGAGGCAGAAGTTGAGACGGCCGCGTCGCAGGTCGGCGAGGTAGCGTTCGCGTTGCGCGTCGGTGCCGTGCGTCATCAGGGCTTTGGCCACCAAACCCGGGCCCATCGGCGGGCGCGCCACCCGCGCGTAGGCCATCTCGTCCCAGAGGATGAACTCATAGGCAGGCGAACGGCCGCCGCCGCCGAACTCGGTCGGCCAGGACAGTGACAGCCAGCCGCGGTCGCCCAGTGCGCGGTAGACCCGGCGGACGCCGTCAGCGGTGTCCTTGCCGCGGTGGAAGTAGCCGTTGGTGTCGCGGTATTCCCACAGGAATTCGAGGACCTCCGCGCGGAACGCCTCTTCCTCCGGAGTGAAGCCGAAATCCATCTCACTGCTCCCCGTCGGCGCCGGTCGTCCATCGCGGCTCGCGGCCCTCGGCGAACGCGCGCGGGCCCTCCTTCGCGTCCGGGTGCGCCCAGTGCATGCGCAGCAGCGACCAGCCGTACTCGCACGCCTGCCCGTACCCCATCTCCAGCGAGTTCCAGACCGCCTGCTTCGACAATTGCACCGCCGCCGGCGAGTGCCGCGCGATCTGCTGCGCCATCTTCTCCGCATCGGCCATCAGATCGTCCGAAGTGGACAGTTCGTCGACGAGCCCGAGCTGGTACGCGCGCTGGGCGGGCATCCGGTAGTCCTTGCCCATCAGCGTCATCCGCAGCGCCGACCCGAGCGGAAGCCGTTTCGCCAGGCCGATGTTCTCCATCGCGCCGACGAGGCCGACGTTCACGTGCGTGTCCATGAACGCCGCGTGGTCGGCGGCGAGCACGATGTCCGCGTCGACCACGAAGTGCAGCCCGGCTCCGGCGACCAGCCCGTTGACCGCGCTGATCACCGGTTTCCACACCCGGTTCTGCCGCGGCGACCAGAACACCTCGTCGCTCAGCGGCCCGTTCCCGGTGCTCATCCCGCCGCGCCCGGCGACCGCGTGCACGTCGGCACCGGTGCAGAAATGCCGTTCGCCCGCCCCGATCACGATCGCCGCGCGGATCCACGGGTCGTCGCGGACCTCGGCCCACATCTCGCGGATCACCGGCATCATCGTCCCGGTCAGCGAGTTGCCCCGGTGCGGGCGGTTGAGCGTGAGACACGCGACGTGGTCGCGCTTTTCGAACAGCACCTCGGGCGCGTCGCTCATCGTTCCTGGCCTTTCCGGCGATACATCGCCGCTACGTTGTCCGCGCACCCCGGCCGCGCGGCCTGGTGCCTGATCCGCTGCGAAAGCGGCCCGATCGGTCCCTCCACGGAGTACCCGATCGCGCCGAACGTCTGGTGCGCGACTTCCGCCGCCTCGACCGCCGCCCGTCCTCCCGAGGATCGTGCGGCGGAAGCCAGCGCGGTCCCGTCGGGATGCCCGTCGTCGAGCGCGAGCGCGGCCATCGTGGTGAGTTTTTCCGCCGAGGTAAGCGAAAGCCCGGCATTGACGAGAGGATGCGCGACCGCCTGGAATGTCCCGATTGGACGTCCGAATTGGACCCGGTTCCGGGCGTGCTCGATAGCGAGGTCGAGCAACCGCCGTCCGGCACCGCTCAGATAGGCCGCCGAAGCGATGTCCGAAAGGGCCGTCGCCGCCTCGACGCGTTCCACCGGCTCAACCCGGGTCAACGCGACCCGGCCCCACTGCTCTCCGCCCAGCACCTCCACCGGTTCAACGGAATCCGCCTCAGCCAGCCACGCGCGAGAGCCGTCCGTTTCCACGAAAACGTCTGCCGCCGGAGCCCAAGGCAGCAAGGGCGGCGCGCCGACCGAGGCCACGCAAGTTCCGTCCGCGACCTGGGCAGCCAGCGGAGGCGGAAGCACCTGCGCCGCGAACACTGACGCGGCCAACGGCCCGGGCGCGGCAGCCCGGCCCAGCTCCGTGCAGGCAGCCGCGATGTCGCCCGCTCCCCCGCCTTCGCCCGGCACCGCCAGCGAAAGCACCCCGAGCGAGGCCAGCCCCCGCCAGAACTCCGCCGGGAACGCACCGGAGCGCCACACCTCGTCCGGACAGTGCGTCCGGCAGAAACTCCGGACCACCTCGGCCAGCGCCCGCTGCTCCTCGGTGGGCATCAACGCGACGCTCATACCGCCGCCCAGCGTGCCTCGGCGACGGCCCGGCTCGGCGTCCGCCAGCTGCCCAATTCCGCGCGCACGGCTTGCAACCGCAGCGTCCACAGGTGCAGGTCGTGTTCCTCGGTCAGCCCGATCGCGCCCATGATCTGGTGGGTTTCCCTGGTCACGCGGCCGAGCGCGGACATCGTGTGCGTCGCGGCGACCGCGGCGGCTTCGGCGGGCGCACCGGCGAACGCGGCCTCGTAGACGAGCCAGCGCGCGCCCTCCACGGCCACGTTCACCTCGGCCAGCCGGTGCTGCAGCGCCTGGAACGAGCCCAGCGAGCGGCGGAACACCTTGCGGTCCTTGGCGTAGCCGACCGCGATGTCGACGGCCCGCCGCATCATGCCCACCGCCTCCGCGGACGCGCCGACCCGCCACCAGTTCACCATCGTCGCGGCGCTTCCGGGAGCCAATTCCTCCTGGCCCGCAACGACCACGCGAGCGAGCGGATACCCATAAGCCGACGGAACCCGTTCAGCCGCACCGGGATCGAGGTCAGCGGCGAAACAGCGGTCGCCGTCGACGCGAAGCATCCGCGTCGTCTCGCCGCCGTAGCGCACCGGGCCCGGACCGCCTGTCGCGAGCACTACCGGTCCGGCTGGCCGGTCGAGCCCGAGCGCGGGCAGCACCAGCAGATGCGGCACCGCGCTGACCGCGCCGAGTTCGGCGGCGATCGCCTCCACCGCCAAGGCCGCGTCGAGCGGACCGGCGTCCTCCGCGGCGAACAGGTCGAGGAAACCGTCGCGCCGCAACGCTTCTTCGAGGTTCCCGTCGTACGCGCCGCGAGCGGCCAGCTCCCGGCTGCGTTCCGGTCCGGCGTGCCGGGCCAGCAGGGTGCCCAGCGCGTCGAGCACCGCGCGCTGGGTCGAGGTCGGTTCGAAATCCACGGCTAGTCCTTCGGCAGTTCGAGGATGAGACGGCTGATCAGGTTGAGCTGCACCTCGTAGCTGCCCGCCGCGATGCCCGCGCCGAGCGAGTTGCGGAACTGCGCGTCGCCCAATGCTCCCTCGACGAGCGCTTCGCTGCCCAGCACGTCCAGCGCGAGGTCGCCCACCACGCGTTCGGCCTGCACCATCGCGGCCCGGGCCTGGTACGCCATCGGCGAGGGTTCCTTCGCCTTCGCCCGCTCGTCGATCACCCGGTACACCAGCACGCGCGCCGCCTCGCACGCTGCCCGCGCGCGGCCGAACTGCTCCTGGATCCCCGGGTCGGCAAGTTTCCCGGACGCGCCGACCTCGGCGGCCAACCGGTCCAGCACCAGGGCCGCCCGCGCGTACCGGGGCGCGCCGACGCGTTCGTAGGCGAGCGTGCGCCGGACGATCTCCCATCCCTTGTTCTCCTCCCCCAGCAGGCAGTCCGCCGGAATCCGGGCGTCGGTCAGGAAGAGCTCGTTGAAGGAATGATCGCCCACGAACCCCGGGATGCGCCGGACCTGCGCCCCCGGGGTGTTCAGCGGCAGCAGGAAGACCGAGATGCCGTCGCGGCCGTCGGCGGCCGAGCCGGTGCGCGCGAGCAGGAAGCAGTAGTCGGCGACGTTGGCGTAGGACGTCCAGATCTTCTGTCCGTTGAGGACGTAGCTGTCGCCGTCGCGGACCGCCTTCGTCCGCAGCGCGGCCAGGTCCGTTCCCGCCTCGGGTTCGGAGAAGCCCTGGCACCAGAACACCTCGCCGCGCGCGATCGGCGGCAGCAGCTTGCGCCGCTGGTCCTCGGTGCCGTACTTGATGATCGCCGGCCCGACCCAGTTGACGTTCATGTACTGCGGCCCGCGCGGCTCCCCGCGCCGCCACATCTCCTCGCCGAGCACGAAATGCTGCCACGCGCCCTGCCCGCCGCCGCCGTACTCGCGCGGCCAGTGCGGCGTGAGCCAGCCCTTGTCGGCGAGCCTGCCGACGAACCCGCGCGAAAAATCGCTGTAGACCGCGCTGCCGAGGCCGGTCTCGGACCGGCCCCATCCGGCCAGCTCGCGGTCGAGGAAGTCCCCCAGTTCGCGCCGGAACGCGACGTCGGCCTGATCCCACGCGAACTCCATCAGCGTCCCTCCGGCCCGCGCCGGCACTCGTCCAGTCGGTGCACGTCGCCGACTCCTCTCGTTCGATGAATAAAGGATACTCAATTAGCCTCGCTACGCAAGCATCCGCCTGGCCGCGCACCCTCGATGCTCCGCAAAACTGCCGGTAACAGCGCCGGTAACGGAATAGCATCCGGACCGCGCACCTCTTGCACTCCCGCTCCTGATCAGTATCCTCAACTCGGTCGCCCACCGCCCCCATTCCCGGAGGTCCCGATGGTCTCGCCCGAACCCCGGCCGCCCGCCCCCGGCAGCGCCGGGTCCCCCGAACTGCGCAAGGTGACGATGTCCAGCCTGCTGGGCACCGTGATCGAGTACTACGACTTCCTCATCTACAGCTCGATCGCCGCGCTCGTGTTCGGGCCGCTGTTCTTCCCGTCGCTGAACTCCTCGACGTCCACCATCGCCGCGTTCGGCACGCTCGCCGCCGGGTACGTCGCGCGTCCGCTCGGCGGGCTCGTCTTCGGCCACTTCGGCGACCGGCTCGGCCGCAAGTCGATGCTGATGGTGACCATGACGCTGATGGGCGCGGCCAGTTTCCTGATCGGCGTGCTGCCGACCTACAGCACGATCGGCATCGCCGCGCCGCTGCTGCTCGTCTTCCTCCGCGTAGTGCAGGGCATCGCGGTCGGCGGCGAATGGGGCGGGGCCGCGCTGATGGTCGTCGAGCACGCGAGCGCGCGCCGGCGCGGCCTGTGGGCGGGCATCATGCAACTCGGGTCGCCGCTGGGCTCGTTCCTGGCCACGCTCGTGTTCGCGCTGGTCAGCCTGCTGCCGAAGGACGCGCTGTTCTCGTGGGGCTGGCGGCTGCCGTTCCTGATGAGCGCATTGCTGCTGATCATCGGCCTGTACGTGCGGCTGCGGGTTTCGGAAAGCCCGGTCTTCCGCGAGCAGGCGGCCAAGTCGGCCGACCGGAAGCCCGCCGTCCCGGTCCTCCAGGTGCTGCGCCGCCCGCGTGCGCTGATCCTCGCCTGCGCGGCCGGGATCGGGCCGTTCGCGCTCACCGCGCTGGTCAGCTCGCACAGCATCGCCTACGCCAAAACCCTCGGCTACGACGTGTCCGATGTGGCTCGCGCGCTCCTGTTCGTCGCGGGCGTCGGCATCATCTGCATCCCGACCTTCTCCGCGTGGTCGGACCGCGTCGGGCGGCGGGTGGTCAGCCTGATCGGCGCCGTCGGCACGATTCTCTACGCGATTCCCTTGTACGCCTTGGTCAACAGCGGCTCGGTCCTGCTGCTGACGCTCGGGCTGATGGGCGCGCAGGTGCTGCAGAACCTGATGTACGCGCCGCTCGCGCCGATGCTGTCGGAGATGTTCGGCACCGGCGTGCGCTACACCGGAGTCTCGCTGGGATATCAGCTGGCGAGCCTGCTCGGAGCCGGGTTCACGCCGCTGCTCGCGAGCAGCCTGGTCGCCGGGTTCGGCGGATCGAGCCTGCCGCTGAGCGCCATCGCGGGCGTCGGGGCGGTGATCACCATCGTGGCGATCTGGCGGATCTCGGAGACCCGCGGCAGCGACCTCACCGGCTCGCCCGAGGCCGTCTCCCCCGAACCGGCCGCTCGATGGTCCTGAGCATCAGCGAAGCCGCGGTGGCCCTCCGCACCGGGAGGACCACCGCGGTGGCGTTGGCCGAGTCCGCGTTCGCCGCCGCCGACGAGCACGACGCCGCGCTGGGCATCTACCTCTCGCGGTTCGATGGACCCGCGCTGGCCGCTGCGGAACGGGCGGACGCCGAGTTGGCGGCCGGTGTCGACCGCGGGCCGCTGCACGGGATTCCCTTGGCGGTCAAGGATCTCCTCGCCACCGACGAGGGCGGGACCACGGCGCAAAGCCAGGTCCTCGATCGCGCTTGGGGTTTCCGCGGCGACGGTCCGGCGGTCGCCCGGCTGCGCGCGGCCGGCACCGTGCTCACCGGGAAGACGACCACGATGGAGTTCGGAATCGGCGCGCCGGACCGGACGAAACCGTTCCCGCTGCCGCGCAACCCGTGGCGTCCCACGCATTACACCGGCGGCTCCAGCTCCGGCAGCGCGAGCGCGGTCGCCGCGGGTCTGGTCCTCGGCAGCCTCGGCACCGACACCGCGGGCAGCATCCGGTATCCCGCCGCGTTGTGCGGGGTCACCGGGCTGAAACCGACGTACGGCCGGGTGCCGAAGAACGGCTGCGTCCCGCTCGCGCCCGGTTTCGACCACGTCGGTCCGCTCGCCCGCAGCGCCGAGGACTGCGCGCTCCTCCTGTCCGTGCTCGCCGGGCCCGATCCCGGCGATCCGTCCTCTGTGGACCAACCGGTTGAGGACTACCGCAACGGGTTGACCGAGTCCCTGTCCGGGTTGCGGATCGGGGTGGTGCCGCACGCCGAGGACCGGGTTTTCGAGCAGGCGGTGGCTGTTCTGCGCGAGGCGGGCGCGCGCACGAGACCGGTCAAGCTGCCGTACTACCAAGAACTGAAGACGGTGACCAAGTTCGGTCTCGCGGCGGAGGCTTTCGCTTGGCACCGAACGAATCTCCAGCACCGGTGGCCGGATTACGGCGCTGCCACTCGGATGGCGCTCGCGAGAGGCGCGCTGGTTTCCGCCGGTGATTACGTGCAGTTGCAGCGCGTCCGGCGGGCCGGGCAGCGGCAGCTCGCCCGGCTGTTCGCCGAGGTCGATCTCGTGGTGACGCCGACCGCCACCTGCGGCGCGCCCGAGATCGAACGGCTCAGCACGTCCGGGATGGCCGACGCCGCGCTCACGTCCTGCTGGAACGCGGCGGGCAATCCCGCGCTGTCCGTCCCGATGGGGTTCACCGGCGACGGACTGCCGCTCGGCCTGCAGATCGCCGGGCGGCCGTTCGCCGAGGCCACGGTGCTCGCCGCTGGCCACGCGTACCAGCAACGGACGAGCTGGCACCTCCGGACGCCGTGGGAGAAGGTTCGATGACCGTCGTCGAGGCCCTGCTCGCCGCGGCCGGACTCGCCCCGGCGCCGGAGGAGATCGTGCGGCTGGAGGCCGACTACCCGGGGTGGGCGGCGGAGTTGCGCGCACTGGACGAGGCACGATACGAGGAGCCCGCCCCGGTCTTCCGGGCGGAGCCGTGAAGGAGGAACGACCGTGGGCAACGACCTGACGCTGCCGAGCTGGCTGCGGACGATCGGCGAACAACCGCACGGCGCGCACCGGCGAGCGCTGGCCGACGAGCACGGCGAGCTGACCTTCGCCGAACTGGTCGCCGCCATGGACGCGACCGCGACCGCGCTGCTCGAGTCCGGGGCCGTGCCGGGCGACCGGATCGTCACCGCGATGGAACCATCGGTCCCGCACACCATCGCGATCCTCGGCGCGCTGGCGGCCGGGATGGTGGCCGCGCCGCTGAACATCCGGTTGACCGCGCCGGAAGCTCGCGCGTACCTGAGCGCGCTCGAACCCGCGATATTGCTCGCCGACCCCACGTACGCGCCGCTCGCGCGGGAGACCGGCTACCGGGTCATCGAACTGCCCGCGGCGAACCAGCCCGCGCCGATCGCCGAACGCCTGGCACCGCTGTATCGCCCCGGCAGCGACCGCACCGCACCGGACGAGGACGAGTTCGCGATCATTTTCGGCACCGGCGGCACCACCGGCAGTCCGAAGGGCGCGGTGCACACCCATCGCAGCCTGTGGTTGTGGCTGAACACCTGCGCACACGGCAACCCGCGGGTCCCGTCGGATGTCGAGCTGTTCTTCTCGCCGTTCTTCCACATCACGCTCGGCACGAACCTGCTGACGCCGCTGTTCGCCGGCGGCGAGGTCTGGATCCACCGGCGGTTCGACCCCGCGGCCGCGCTCGCCGCGATCGACCAGGGCGCGAGCAGGCTCATGGGCGCGCCGACGATGTTCGCCGCCCTGCGCGCCCGCCCCGAGTACGCGACGACGCGGCGCGAGAACGTCACCGCGATCCGGTTCGGCTCCGCGCCGTCCACCGGCGATTTCGTGCAGGACCTGCTGCGCGACTTCCCGAACGCCCGCATCCGGGCCGGTTTCGGCGCGACCGAATTCGGGTCGGTGATGGGATTCGACCACGACGACCTGCTGGCAGGCCGGTTCGCCGGGGTCGGCAGGCCGCTGCCGGGCGCGACCGTGCGCATCCTGGACGCCGACGGTCGCGAGGCCGCCCCGGGGGTCGTCGGCGATCTGGTCGTGTCGTGCCCCTGGCAGACCCACGGCTACTACGGTCTCGATGCCGAGACAGCCCTGACATACCAGGCGGACGGTGTCCACATCGGAGACCTCGCGTCGCGGAGCGAGGACGGCTGGGTGACGATCGCGGGCCGCCGCAAGGAAATGATCATCAGCGGTGGGGAGAACGTCTATCCGCGGGAGGTGGAGGAAGTCGTGCTCCGACATCCGGACGTCGCCGACGCGATCGTGTACGGGATGCCGGACGAGCACTGGGGAGAACGGGTGGAAGCGAGCGTCGTCGCGGTGGCGGGCCGGACTGTGGAACCGGCCGCGCTGCGGGAGTATTGCCGCGCGGAACTGGCGGGCTACAAGATCCCGAAGACGGTCCGGTTGATCGCCGCGGTGCCACTGACCGCGAACAACAAACCGGACCGCCGCCAGGCTCGTGCCGACGCTCTCGGACAGCGCTGAGCTACCCCGCCAGCTTGCGCAACTCCGCCTTGCGGATCTTCCCAGTCGACGTCTTCGGCAACTCCGCGAACCGGATATCCCTCGGCACCTTGAAACCCGCCAACCGCTCCGCAACCAGCCGATCAAGTCCACATCGGACACCTCAGCCCCGTCACGCAACCGCACGAACGCGACCGGTACCTCGCCCCATTTCGGATCCGCCTTCGCGACCACCGCCGCCTCAGCGACCGCCTCGTGGTCCAGCAGCGCGTTCTCGACCTCGATGGACACGACGTTCTCCCCCGTCCGGATGCCGCACCCGCAAGGCTCCCGGACAGCGCTGACTTACTCCGCGAGCCTGCGCAACTCCGCCTTGCGGATCTTCCCAGTCGACGTCTTCGGCAACTCCGCGAACCGGATATCCCTCGGCACCTTGAAACCCGCCAACCGCTCCGCAACCAGCCGATCAAGTCCACATCGGACACCTCAGCCCCGTCACGCAACCGCACGAACGCGACCGGTACCTCGCCCCATTTCGGATCCGCCTTCGCGACCACCGCCGCCTCAGCGACCGCCTCGTGGTCCAGCAGCGCGTTCTCGACCTCGATGGACACGACGTTCTCCCCCGTCCGGATGCCGCACCCGCAAGGCTCCCGGACAGCGCTGACTTACTCCGCGAGCCTGCGCAACTCCGCCTTGCGGATCTTCCCAGTCGACGTCTTCGGCAACTCCGCGAACCGGATATCCCTCGGCACCTTGAAACCCGCCAACCGCTCCCGCAACCACCCGATCAAGTCCACATCGGACACCTCAGCCCCCTCACGCAACCGCACGAAGGCGACCGGTACCTCACCCCATTTCGGATCCGCCTTCGCCACCACCGCCGCCTCAGCGACCGCCTCGTGGTCCAGCAGCGCGTTCTCGACCTCGATCGACGCGATGTTCTCCCCGCCGCTGATGATCACGTCCTTGAGCCGGTCCCGGACCTCGACATACCCGTCCGGATGCCGCACCGCCACGTCGCCGGTATGCAGCCAGCCGCCGGCGAACGCCGCTTCGGTCGCCTCCGGATTGTCGAGGTACTCCGCCATGACCGTGTTCGAGCGGATCACCAACTCGCCCAGGGTCTCCCCGTCCGCGGGAACGTCCTCGAATTCCGGAGTCACCACGCGCGCCGACTCGACGTTGAGCGTTCGAACCCCTTGCCGCGCCATCATTTTCGCCCGATCCGCCGGTGCGAGGTCCTGCCATTCCGGCCGCGGGACGCACATCAGCGAAGGCCCGTACGTCTCCGTCATCCCGTACAGGTGCGTCACCTCGATCCCGATGCCCGCCAGCGCCGCGATCGCGGCAGGCGACGGCGGCGCTCCCCCGACCGCGAACTGCACCCGCTGCGCGAACCGCGCGCCGCCGCTCGCCTGTACCAGCATGTCGAGCACGACCGGAGCACCGCTGAGATGCGTCACCCCTTCCTGCTCGATGAGCTCGAACGCCCGCACCGCGTCCACCTTCCGCAGCGTGACGTGCCGCGCCCCCGCCGCGGTAACCGCCCACGTGAAGCACCAGCCGTTGCAGTGGAACATCGGCAGCGTCCAGAGATAGCGCGAACTTGCTTGCAGGCCAGTGGAAACGACCTGGCCGAGCGCGTTGAGGTACGCACCGCGATGCGTGTAGACCACGCCTTTCGGACCAGCCGTGGTGCCGGAGGTGAAGTTGATCGCCAGCGGCTGCCGTTCGTCGCCGGGCAGGCGCAACGGCACCGGATCCGCGGTTCGCAGCCAATCCTCATAACCGTCGCCGATCAGCAGGACCGCCCGCAGCTCCGGCGTCCGCTCGGGAACCTGGGCGATCAGCGACTGGTCGACGATGAGCACCTTAGCGCCGGAAAGCCGCAGCAGCTGCGCGTATTCGTCCTTGGAGAGACGCGTATTCAGTGCGACCAAAGCACATCCGGCTCCAGGAACGCCGTAATGCGCCTCCAGCAGCGGCACGCCGTTGGGCGCCAGCACCGCGACCCGGTCGCCTTCGCCGAGCCCCAGTTCCCGGAGGCGTCCGGCCAGCCGCTCCGCCCGGTCGGCGAGCCGCGCCCACGACAGCCGTTCCCCGGCGTCGGCGACCACGCCGATCCCGTCGCCGTCGAGGTCGGCGGTGCGCCGCAGGAAACTCAGCGGGCTGAGCGGCACGTCGTTCGCGAATTCCATCCCGGTTCCCTTCACACGACAGCGATCGGGCGCAGCGGCGAACCGGTCCCGCCCCGCAGCGTCAGCGGCAGCGCGACGAAGAGGGACGTGACGACGCCGTCCGCCGCCAGGTCCTCGCAGTTCACCCACTCCATGATGTGCACTCCGTGCCGCTGCAGCAAAAGCACGTGCACCGGCAGCGGATTCCCCGGCACCGGCGACGGCCGGACCTCGAACGACATGGTGTCCGCGCCGACGTACCGCACGCCCTTCGACACCAGCCACTCCGCCCCGTCCACGCCCACGCCGCTGCCGCCGCTGCGCTCGGCGATCCGTGCGGTGTCCGGCCAGAACTTCATCTGCCCGGTCCGCACGAGCACGATGTCCGACCCGGTGATCGTGACGCCGCCCGCTTCGGCCGCCTGCCGGAGATGGTCCTCGCCGACGGCGAAATGCGGTGGCAGGACGTCGAGTCCGAGCACCTTCGGGATGTCCAGCAGCACGCCGCGGCCGATGATCGGCCCGAATTCGGACGCGTCGCCGCGCAGCGCGCCGTAGTCGCCGAGCGCGCTGTTCGCCGAGGTGCCGCCGTGCCATTCGTCCTCGCTGCCGCACGTGACGTGGCACAGCGCGTCGATGTGTGTTCCGGTGTGGAGACTGCCGGAGACCAGTTCGGACACGTAGCCGAATTCGACGTCGTTCGTGCCGGGCGAGTCGAACGGGAACCGGCCTTCAGCGCGCTGGCCCTGCGGGGAGTTGTACGTGACGACTTCCAGCTGCGGGTTGCCCGCGAACGTCGGCATGTGCCGCCACCAGCCGGTCGACAGGTCGTACACGGAGCCGGTCGCGGGCAGGCCGAGGCTGCGCACGAGGTCGGCGTCGGGCGGGGTGCTGCGGGAGCTCATGAACACTTCCTCGGGTTCGGTGGGAACAGGGTCAAACGGTGACGGACAGCCCGGCGTCCACCGGGACGACCGCGCCGGTGATCCCCGCGGCCAGCGGGGAAGCCAGAAACAACACCGCCGCGGCGACCTCGGCGGGCTGCACGGCCCGTCCGCGCGGCGTGCGGCCCACCATGCGCCTGCCCGTCTCCGAGGGCAAGAACTCCTTCATCCGCGGCGTTTCCACCAGGCCGGGCGCGATCGCGTTCACCCGCACGCCGAACGGCGCTTCCGCGGCGAGGTACCGGGTGTAGCCGAGCACGCCCGCTTTCGCCGCGGAATACCAGCTCACGCCGCCGCCGATCACCGTGCCCGCGATGGACGCGACGTTCACGACGGCTTCCGCCCGCTCCCGCACCCGGTCCAGCCACGACGTCGTGACCAGTTCGACGAGCCCGAGCACGCCGACCACCCCGTCCGCGAACGGCCGCGGCCGCTGGCTCGACGGACCGGCGTTGTTCACCAGCATGCCCGGCGTGCGCCAGGCCAGCGTGCGGTCGAGCGCGGCCTGCACCGAGGCCGGGTCGGCGGCGTCGGCCTCGACGGGCAGCACTTCCCCGCCGGACTCCTCGGCAAGACGGGCCACCGCCGCCGGATCGAGATCCCACGCGGCCACTGCCACCCCCAGCTCGGCTGCCCCTAGCGCGACCGCGCGGCCGATCCCGCTGCCCGCGCCGGTGACCAGGACACAGCTTCCGGTTTCAAAACCCATCGTGGTCAGCATCAATACAGTATACTCTTTTATCGAGCCTGATACCAGAACTCGCGTTACAGATCAGTCTGGCGACGCTTGGTACCGCGCCGACGAGCCGAAAGAGTGTACTCTGAGCGGGAGGTCAGGCTTCGGGGCGCAGCAACGCGGCGATGGCCTGCAGGTGCCTGCGCATCCGGTGCTGGCCCAGCGGCGCGTCCCCGGCGACGAGGGCCGCCACGATCGCTTCGTGCGCCTCGTGCGATTCGCGGGCGGCGTCGCGGTGTTCGCCGCCGGCGGATTCCGCGTCCCATTCCCGCTGCACGATGTCCTGGTCGAGTTGCGCGAGAACTTCCACGAACAATGTGATCGCCGGATTTCCGGCGAGTTCGGCGATAACGCGGTGCAGATTGCGCGCGTGCCCCCGGGTGAATCCCTGTTCGATGAGTTCGCGTTCGGATTCGAGCGCTTCTTTCAGCCGCACGATTCCCGATTCCGTGAGGTTTTCCGCGGCCAGCGCGATGCCCGCGACCTCGAGCGCGGTCCGCGCCTCCATCAGCTGCTGCCTGCTCACCTCGGCGTGGCGCAGGTACACCCGCGCCGCGTTGCGCACGACGCCCGGATCCGGTTCCGTCACCACGAGTCCGCCGCCGGGGCCGCGCCGCATCGCCGCCATCTGCTGGTGCTCGACCAGCCGTACCGCCTCGCGGAAGACCGCCCGGCTGACCCCGTACCGCTCGATCAGCTCCGTTTCCGAGCCCAGCACCGATCCGACGCGCCAGCCGCCGTCGATGATGTCTTTTTCGATCTGCTCGGACACCTTTTCCGCCAGCCGCCGATTGCCGCCTTTTTCCCCGGCCGGCGTGGCGTTCTGCTTGCTGGTCATCGGTCGACCCCTGTCGGTGCGCGGGCGGCGGATCGGTAATCACGTGGGCCGTACCAGTCTATACCACTCCGGATTTCCGGCGGGGACACCGCATTTCCGGTATCGCTCAGCGGAGATACGGCCGCAGCATCGCCCCGGTCAGCCTGCGCGCGGTCGCCGCCGCGTGCACGGAATCGCCTTCGACGAGGCCGAGCAGCGGGTCCAGCCCCTCGACGTGCGGGGCCAGCGCCAGATGCGGCAAGACCAGCAGCAGCAACGACAACACGATCTCGACGTCGGTGTCCGCCCGCAGCTGCCCCGCCGCCACCGCCCGCTCGACCAGCGGCCGCAGCACCGCCAGATAGTGACGGTTGACCGCCTCGCGCACCGGCGTGCGGGCGACCGGATCGGGCTCGAGATTGGCCGCCGCGGTCATCGCGCGCTCGAGCGGATGGTCGTAGAAATACCGCACCCACGCCTCGAGCAGCCGGTCGAGCGCGCCGGCGAAATCCTTGTCCCACGGGAGCTTCTCGATCTCGGCCTCCATGGCCGCGCGGATCCGCACACTCGCCAACTCGGCGAGGTGGACGTACATGTCGGCCTTGTCGGTGAAGTACTGGAACAGGCTGCCCTTCGACACCCCGGCCTCGCGGCAGATCGTGTTGAGGCTGCCGCCGCTGAACCCGCGCGCCGCGAACTCCGCCTCGGCCGCCGCCAGCACCGCCGCCCGCCGCTTCTCCGGCAGCCGCTCCCACGTTCCCGTCGGCACCGCCGACCTCCTCTTCTTGACTCTCCCCGTGCTGCGATCGTACTCTATGACCGCTGGTCATATGACCACTGGTCACAAGGAGGAGAACGCATGTCCGCGAACAGCTTCCGGGTCTGCGTCGTCGGCGCGGGCTCGTCCGGGATCGCCGCGGTCAAGGTGCTCGCCGAACGCGGCATCGGCGTGGACTGCTACGAGCTGTCCGACCGGGTCGGCGGCAACTGGGTGTGGGGCAACCGCAACGGGGTCTCCGCCGCCTACCGGTCCCTGCACATCAACACCTCGCGGCAGCGGATGGAGTTCAGCGACTTCCCGATGCCCCGGAACCTGCCCGACTTCGCCCGGCACGACCAGATCGCCGACTACTTCGCGGCGTATGTGGCGCATTTCGGCTTCGGCGACCGCATCCGGTTCGGCACCGGGGTCACCCACGTCGAGCCTCGGCCGGACGGCAGCTTCGCGGTCACACTGTCCACAGGAGACACCGAGCGGTACGACGCCGTGCTCGTCGCCAACGGCCACCATTGGGATCCACGCCTGCCGGAGCCGATGTTCCCCGGAGCCGAAGGATTCCGCGGCGAGATCATGCATTCGCATTCCTACACCGAGGAAGCGCAACTGGCCGGACGGCGCGTCGTGGTGGTCGGCATGGGAAATTCCGCGATGGACATCGCCGTCGACGCCTCGTACCACGCCGCGGAAACGTACCTGTCCGCACGGCGCGGGGTGCACGTGATCCCGAAATACGTGTGGGGCAGGCCGTACGACCAGATCGCCGGGAAGGAATGGCTGCCCTCGGCGTTGCGCTGGCCGCTCGCGCGCCGGTTGATGGCCGCCGCGACCGGGCCGATGACGCGGTACGGCCTGCCGGAGCCGGACCACAAGTTCGCGCAGGCGCATCCGACGATGTCCAGCCGCGTCCTCGACCGGCTCGCGCACGGGGCGATCACGCCGGCGCCGAACATCGAGCGATTCGACGGCGGCGACGTCGTGTTCGCCGACGGCCGCCGGGTCGCCGCGGACCTGGTGGTGTTCTGCACCGGGTACAAGATCAGTTTCCCGTTCTTCGACCGGGACTTCCTCGATCCCTCCGGCGACAACGAAATTCGGCTGTACCGGCGGGTTTTCCACCCCGGCGTGCCCGGCTTGTATTTCGTCGGGCTGGTGCAACCGCTCGGCGCGATCATGCCGATCGCGGAACGGCAGGCACTGCTGATCGCCGACCATCTGCAAGGCCGCTACCGCCTGCCCGGCGCGGCCGAGATGGCGCGCGAAATCGACACGCACCGGCGACGGATCGCACGGCGTTACGTCGCGTCCAAACGGCACACCATCCAGGTTGACTACGACGACTACATGCGCGACCTTCGGCTCGAACGCCGGCGCGGGGCACGCCGTCCGGCCGGCCGCACCCCCGCTGACCGCCCGGTCGCCAGCGCCCGAGAGGAGATCCCCGCGTGAACGTGTCCTTCCCGGTCGGCGGCGACCAGTGCGCCGCCACGCTTTACCTGCCAGCGAACGAAAACCCGCCGATCATCGTGATGGCGCACGGTCTCGGCGCGGTCCGCGAAATGGGTCTCGCCGCGTACGCCGAACGCTTCACCGCCGCCGGATACGCGTGCCTGGTGTTCGACTACCGGCATTTCGGCGACAGCGAAGGCCATCCGCGCCACCTGTTGTCCCCGCGGAAACAACTCGCCGACTGGACCGCCGCGATCGCCTACGCGCGCACGCTCCCCCAGGTCGACGGCGACCGGGTCATCGCCTGGGGCACCTCGTTCGGCGGCGGTCACGTGCTCAGCACCGCCGCGAACCGCCCGGCCGGGCTCGTCGCCGCGATCGCGCAATGCCCGTTCACCGACGGCATCGCGTCCGCGCTCGCCATGCATCCGGCCAGTTCGGTCAAGGCGACCGTCGTCGCGGCCCGGGACGTGGCCGGGCACTGGCTCGGACGGCCGCCGCGGCTGATCGCCACCGCCGGCCCGGAACGAGGCACCGCGCTGATGACTGCGCCGGACGCCGAGCCGGGGTATCTTGCGCTGGTGCCGCCGGGCAGCGATTTCCGCAACGAGGTCGCGGCGCGGGCGGTGTTCGACATCCTGCGGTACCGGCCGGGCCGCGGCGTCGGCCGGATCGAGGTGCCCACGTTGTTCGCGGTGTGCGAGAAGGATTCCGTCGCCCCGTCCGGGCCGACGCTGCGGTACGCCGCCCGCGCGCCGCGCGGCGAGGTGCGGACTTATCCGGACGGGCATTTCGCCGTCTACCAAGGCGAACCGTTCGAGCGAGTGGTCGCGGACCAGGTCGATTTCCTCCGTCGGCACGTTCCGGTGACGGCATGACCGGGCGGATCGTGGTGTTCGGGGCGACCGGCTACACCGGCGGCCTGGTCCTGGAGTCACTGGTACGGCGCGGAGTGCGGCCCGTCCTGGCCGGGCGGAACCGGTCTGCGTTGGACGCGCTGGCCGCGGACCACGGCGACTTGGAGATCGCGGTCGCGGACGTCAGCGACCCGGCGACCCTCCGCTCGCTGGCCGGGCCCGGCGACGTGCTGATCGCGACCGTCGGCCCGTTCGACCGGATCGGGCACGCGGCCGCGCAAGCCGCCGCCGATGCCGGAGCGCACTACCTGGACTCGACCGGCGAGGTCGGTTTCGTCCGTGATGTACGTGCCCGACACCATGAGCGAGCAGTCGAAACCGGTGCGGCGATGGTCCCGGGCTTCGGTTACGACTACGTCCCCGGCATCCTCGCCGGCGCCCTTGCCGCGCAAGAGGCGGGCGATGACGTGCGTTCGCTGGAGATCGGCTACTTCGCGACCGGGCCGCTCTACCGAGGCTTGAGCCAAGGCACCCGGACGACCATGCGGGACGGGATGACGCTGCCCTCGCTGCGCTGGCGGGGTCGTCGGCTGGTCGAGGAACGCACCGGCAGCCGGGTGCGCGCGTTCCCGGTCCGCGGCCGGTCCAAGTCGGCCTTCCTGGTTTCCGGGACCGAAGTGCTGTTCCTGCCGGGGAATTTCCCGTCGCTCGACGAGGTGACTGTCTACAATGGATGGTTCCCCGCGTTGAGCCGGGCGATGCCGGTGGTGTCCGCACTGGCCTCGGTGGCCGGTCCGGTGCTGCGGGCGATGAGCGGGCCGATGGTGGGCCCGCCCGGAGGACCGGACGCGACCGCACGCGCGAAAACCGGCGCGGAGGTGGTCGCAGTCGCCGATTCCCGGGTCGAGGTGCGGCTTGAAGGACCGAATGCGTACACGCTCACCGGGGATCTGCTGACCTGGGCGGCGATCCGGTTGAGCACCGACGGCCCGGCGACGCCCGGTGTGGTGGGCCCGGTGGACGCGTTCGGCCTGGAACCGCTCCGGGACGGATGCGCGGAACTGGGGCTGATGCGGCAATAGCCGTGAAGGGCTCCTTGACGGAATCGGATTCCCTCAAGGAGCCCTTCACGGACCACCCCACACCCCCGGGGCTATTCCGAGCGGAGCGTGTCCAGCCTCGTCACCTGGCGCAGCAGCGGCAGCGTCAAAGCCGTCACCAGCAGCACCGCGGCGACCGCGGCTCCGGCCAGTCCGGCCAGGACCCCGCCGTCCACCATCATCGGCATTTTCGCCAGCCGCAGGATCGGCGCGGTCAAGCCGAGCCCTGCTCCGACGGCCAGCACCACCCCGACGACCACCGGAACCGCGGTCTGCCACAGGGATCCCCTGGCCAGCACCCCGATCGGCACGCCCGCCGCGGACAGCGCCGCGAGCGGACGGCGGCGTTCGCTGATCTGCTCGATCGACAGCATCAGCAGGCTCATCGCCGCCACCGCCAGCACGAACAGCGACGCGGTCAGCAGCACCGCGCGGAAGCTCTCCACCATCCGCTCGTCGCGGCCGGCGTAGTCGGACATGAAGTCCGTCTTGCCGACCTCGGCCTTCCACGCCAGCGGGCGCACCGCGGTCGCGACCTGGTCGATCAGGGCGTCGACGCCGCCGGCGCCCGCCACGAACAGTTCCGTCCGCTCGACCGGCAGCTGGACGTCGCCGAACGCGCCGGGCGTGACCAGCAGCTCGCTGGCCGACGCCTTCGCGGTGTTGCTCGCGGGCACCACCCGGACGTTGCCCGGGACTGTCCACATCGGACCCTCGACCTTGTTGCCGTTGCGGTAGCCGGTCAGCCGGTACTCCCCCTTGGGCACGGGCTGGGCCGACGAACCGGTCACGTAGAAAGCGTCCCCGTCGGCGCAGTCTCCGATGTTCGCCTGCGTTTTCAGCGCGACGCAGTCCCCGACAGTGCCGTAGACCTGGTTCTCGCCGGATCCCTGCAGCTGCAGGGCGCGGGCGCTGTGCACGCCGGTCACCCCGGGCACCCCGGACAGCCGCTGCCGGACCTCCGCCTCGTGCGCACTCGTCGTGTCCACCCGCACCGGCGCGGCCGCGACGCCGACCGGCGTCTCGTACGACCGCGAATTGCGGCTGGTCATCGACGTGAGCACGCCCTGGATCAGGATCGTCCCGGCGAGCACGACGACGAGCCCGGACACCACCCGGCTGGCGGTGCCGCTGTCGAGCTGCAGCCTGCGCACCGCGAGCTGCCACGACGGCGGGCCGCCCTGCAGCCGTTCGACGATCCGCTCCACCAGCCACGGCAGCAGCGCCGCGACGCCGACGAGCAGGAACACGCTGCCCACCGCGAGCGCCATCGCCGCGGCCTGGTCACCCGACCCCGGCGAGACGACGAGCGTCCCGAGCAGGAACACCACGCCGATCCCGGTGATCGTCCAGCGCCACCACATCCGGCGTCGCACCGGTTTGCCCTGCCGGACCACGCCGAGCGGTTCGACGATCGTCCGGCGCAGCCCGAACAGCGCCGAGCCGACCGCGAGACCGGGCACCAGCAGCACGATCACCAGCAAGGACACCCACGACGGCGTGAAGTCGTCCGGGAAGACGCGGAGGCCGAACGGGAGCCAGTCCCCGATGAACGGCCGCAGCGCGTAGAACAGCGCCCCGCCCGCCACGAGCCCGATCACCGCGCCGACCAGCGATTCCGCCGCCGCGACCCGTTTGATCTGCCGGGCGTCCACCCCGATCAGCCGCAGCGCGGCGAGCCGCCGTTCGCGTTGCGCCGCGCCCATCCGCGACGCGGTGGTCACGAAGATCAGCAACGGCAGCAGCAGCACCGCGGCGATCGGCGCGATGACCATCCACATCACCAACGGCAGGGTGAACCCTTCCGGAGGCTTGCCGTAGGAGTAGACGCTGGTGGCGTTTTCCCCTTCCGCCTTGATCTCCGCGGCGGTCGACCCGTAGTACGCCGTCAGGTCGGCCGCGTCGCTGACGCCCGGTTCCCCGATCTGGCCGGCCACGTTCCCCGGCAGCCGCGCCTTGATCGACGCGCCCTCGGCCGAGTTCAGCTTCTCCGCCAGCGCGGGCGACACGATCACCTCGCCCGGCGCGGGCAGCCGGGAAAGCCCCGGCGGCACCGGCGAGTTCTCCCCGGTCGCCGCGACCGCGGTCAGCTGGAGGAAGTCCTCGCCGACCGACGGGTACCAGCGGTAGGTCGCCAGCGGCGCGATCCCCTCGCGCGGCGTCGTGTCCTGCTTGATCGCCGCCGCCCGGTCCGCCCGCGCGTTCACCAGGTGGCTCACCGAGGCGGCGGGCAGGAGCACGGCGACCGCGAGCGCGATGCCGAACGCGGTCATCGCGAGCCGCAGGAGCGCCGAGCCGGACATCCGGCCGCCCCCGACGGCCAGCCGGAGTCCCAGCAGCAGATCCCGCATCATGCGACCAGCTCCCGGTCGACCGTGCGCCCGTCCCGGACCACGATCTCGCGGTCGGAGTACGCCGCGACCCGCGGTTCGTGGGTCACCAGCACCACCGCGGCGTGCGTTTCCCGCGCCGCCTGGGTGAGCATCTGCATGACCTTCTCGCCGTTGAGCGAGTCGAGCGCGCCGGTCGGCTCGTCGGCGAACACGACCTTCGGCCCGGTCACCAGCGCCCGCGCCACCGCGACCCGCTGCGCCTGCCCGCCGGACACGTCGCCCGGACGCCGCTTCGCCAGGTTGTCGACCTCGAGCCGGGCGAGCCATTCCTTCGCCTTCGCCTCGGCGGGCCCCCGCTTCGCCCCGGTCAGCCGCAGCGGAAGCGCGACGTTCTCCAGGCAGGTCAGCTCAGGCACGAGCTGGCCGAACTGGAACACGAAGCCGAATTCGGTGCGCCGCAACGCACTCCGGCCCTTGTCGTCCATCGCGACGAGGTCCTGGCCGCCGTAGTGGATGGTCCCCGCATCCGGCCGGACGATCCCGGCGAGACAGTGCAGCAGCGTCGATTTCCCTGACCCCGACGCGCCCATGATCGCGAGCACTTCCCCCGCCGCGACGGCCAGCGCCGCCCCGTCGAGCGCCCGCGTCTGGCCGAACGATTTGTGCAGCCCGCTGCCCGCGAGCAGCGCGGTTCCCGGCCTGGTCATCAGCGCACCGCTTTCTCGAGTTCGCCGAGCCGGGCCGCGGTGAGCTCGAGCCACCGCAGATCCGCCTCGAGGTGGAAGAGCGCGTGGTCGCAGATCAGCTGATCGGCGAGGTCGCCCTCGTACTTGCGTTTCGTGAGCGAGCGCATCACCTTGAGGTGCTCGCTGCGCTGGACGTCGAGCACGTCGGTGGCGTCGCGCCCGGACAGCAGCGCCAGGACCACCTTCGTGTACAGCGTGTTCTGCAGGTACGGCTCCGGGTTCTCCGGAGTGCTCAGCCACTGCTCGACGTCGGTGATCCCGGCGTCGGTGATCGTGTAGCGCTTCCGTTCCGGCCCGTCGCCGCTCTCGACCCCCGCGACCTCGACCATGCCGTTGCGCAGCAAGCGCGACAGCGTCGAGTAGACCTGGCCGTACGCGAGCGGGCGGTCCTGCCCGAACTGCTCGTCGTACGCCCGTTTCAGGTCGTACCCGTGTCTCGGCCCCGACTCGAGCAACCCGAGCAAGGTATGTGAAACCGACATTCCCCTGTTCCTCCCTTGACCCCGGAAACCCGGGGGTGAAGATCACTATACAACACAGGTATACGCACGGTGTATACCACCGCAGAATAGTGCTTTTTCGCAGCTCAGGGGTTTCGTGAGTGGCGATCGCGGAGAGAACCGCGATCGCCGCCCGGCGAGCGCTACTTCCGCTCGCCGAGGTCCGCCCGGAGCCGGGTCAGCAGGTCCGCGGCCGTCTTCGCGCGGTCCGGCTCCCGGCCCGCGATGGTGTGCGCGAGGATGTCGGTGACGATCGAGGCGGTCAGGGTCTCGCCGGTGAACTTCGTCGGGGAATCCGGCGCAGGCAGCACGACGCGGACCCGGGATTCGAGGTCCGCGGACAGCTGGCTCGTCACGAGCACTACCGGCGCGCCGACCTCCTCCGCGTAGCGCAGGATCAGCTCGACGTCGCGGTTCTGCCGGGCCGGGACGTACACCAGCACCGCGTCGTCGGCGGTCAGCGGGAGCATCGCGTCCGCGAGCCGGAAGCCGGTGTCGTCGCAGTGCCGCGTGACCAGCCCGCGGCGGGCGAGCCGGAACGCGGCGTACTCGGCGCAGACCGACGACAGCCCGAGTCCCCAGGTGAACACCATCCTGGCGGCGAGCAACAGCCGCGCCGCCTCCTCGACCGCTTCCGGCGCGAGCTGGCGCTGCATTTCCTGCAGCCGCTCGGCACTGTCGGCCATCACCCGGTCGATCTGGCGCGACCCGGTCGACCCGAGGTTCTCCATCGCCGCGCTCAGCCGGACGGTCGGCTCGGTGCGCGCGGTGAACGTCTGGCCGAGGTGGCGTTTCAGCTCCGGCAGCCCCGAATAGCCGAGCGCTTTCGCGGTGCGGACCACGGTCGCGTCGCTGGTCCCGGCCGCCGCGCCGAGGTCGCCCGCCGACGAGAACAGCACCTCGTTCGGATTGGCCAGCATGAACCGGGCGACCTGGCGTTCCGCCGGCTTGAGGTCGTCGAGCCGGGCGCGGACGTGGTCGTCGAAGTGGTCGCCGCCGAGATAGGTAGTGGACATGACACCCTTGACTGGACGTAGTGGCTACTACAAGATGCCGGAGGGTTCTCCGTTGTGTAGTGAACCCTACCCGCCGGCTCGACGAGGAGCACTCATGAGCACAGATCAGCCCCTGGTACGGCTGCGCGGCGTCGGCAAGTCGTTCGGATCGGCCCGGGTGCTGACCGGGATCGACCTCGACGTCCGGCGCGGCGAGGTCGTCGTGGTCATCGGCCCGTCCGGGTCCGGGAAATCGACGCTGTGCCGCTGCGTCAACCGGCTGGAGACCGCGGACGAGGGCTCGATCGAGATCGACGGCCGCCCGCTGCCCGCCGAGGGCGCGGACCTCGCCCGGCTGCGCGCGGACGTCGGCATGGTGTTCCAGTCCTTCAATCTCTTCGCGCACAAAACCGTGCGGGACAACGTGATGCTCGGCCCGGTCCGCGTGCGCGGGCTCAGCCGCGACGACGCGCGGAAACGGGCCGACGAGCTGTTGGAACGGGTGGGCGTCGGCGCGCACGGGGACAAGTACCCCGCACAGCTGTCCGGCGGTCAGCAGCAGCGGGTCGCGATCGCCCGCGCGCTGGCGATGGAGCCGCGCGTGCTGCTGTTCGACGAACCGACCAGCGCGCTCGACCCGGAGATGATCCACGAGGTGCTCGACGTGATGACCGCGCTCGCCGCCGACGGCATGACGATGATCGTGGTGACCCACGAGATGGGTTTCGCCCGCAAGGCCGCCGACCGCGTCGTCTTCATGGCCGACGGCCGGATCGCCGAATCCGCCACGCCGGACGTCTTCTTCGGCTCGCCGCAGACCGAACGCGCCCGCGATTTCCTCGCCCGCGTGCTCAGCCACTGAGCCTGGAGGCCTCCGTGTCCGCTCCCCTCACCCGCCGAGCCGCGCTGCTCGCCGCCGGCACCGTCCCCTTGCTCGCCTCGTGCAGCGGCGGAACCACCCGCACAGCAGGCAATCCCGCCTACGCCACGCTCGACCAGGCCGACGCCGTCGCGCGCGGACCGGTCGGCGTCGACCTGCCGGAAACGCCGACGCTGCGCCGGATCCGCGACCAAGGCGTCCTGCGGCAGTCCGCTTCGGTGACCACCCCCGGGTTCGGCATGATGAACCCGGCGACCGGCAAGATCACCGGCTTCGACATCGGAATCGCCCAGCTGCTGGCCAAATACCTGCTCGGCACGCCCGAGGTGGACAGCATCACCGGCGGCGCCGACACGCGCGAAGCGATCCTGCAGAACCGATCCGTCGACGTCGCCGTCTGTACTTACACGATCAGCAAAAGCCGGGCACGGCTTGTCTCGTTCGCCGGGCCGTACTACCTCGCGCGCTCCGGCATCGTCACCGCGGCGGACGGTCCGCAGGTCACCGCCGTGCGCGATCTGGCCGGGAAAGACGTCGCGGTACAGCCCGGCGCGGCACAGGAAGCGCTTCGGAAAGCGTGTCCGCAGGCACGTGCGGTGGTGTTCGAGGAGTCGAGCCAGTGCGCCGCCGCGGTCCGGCAGGGCCGGGTCCAAGCGTGGTCGGCGAACACCGCGATCCTGCTGGGCAAAGCGGCGGTCGACGCGCGGCTGCGGATGACGCCCGCGACGTACGGCAGCAGCCCGTTCGGCATCGGGCTGCCGAAGGACGATCCGGCGTTCAAGGAGATCGTCGTCGGATTCCTGCGGCGCATCGCCGCCGACGGGAGCTGGCGGCGGCTGTGGGAGCAGACCGTCGGCCCGCTCGTGTCCGGTCCCGCCCCCGAGCCGCCCGTGCCCGGCTCCGTCCCCGGCTCCTGAAGGGAGATCACCCGTGCTTTCCGGTCACGCCGGGGAAATCCTCGGCGGTTTCACCACCACTTTGCTGCTCACCGCGTGCGCCTTCCCGCTCGCGCTCGTCCTCGGCTGCGTCGTCGCGATCTGCCGGATCAGCCCGGTCCGGCCGCTGCGCGCCGCCGGACGGCTGTATGTCGACCTCGTCCGCAATTCGCCGCTGCTGCTGATCGCCGTGCTGCTCATTTTCGGGCTGCCCGACGCCGGTGTGCTGATTCCGTTGTTCTGGTGCCTCGTGCTCGCGCTGGGCGTCTACTTCGGCGCGTACGTCTGCGAAACCGTCCGTTCGGGCATCCGCGCGGTGGATCGCGGGCAGGTCGAGGCGGCCAGGGCGATCGGGCTGCCGTTCCGCCGGGTCGTGCTCGATGTCCTGCTGCCGCAAGCGTTCCGCGCGATGGTGCAGCCGCTGGGCACGATCCTGATCAACGTCGCGCTGGGGTCGGCGCTCGGCGCGGCCGTCGGCGTGGACGAACTGACCCTCGAAACCCGCTCCTTCAACCTCGAGACCGCCGAACCGATCCTGGCCTTCGCCGTCGCGGCCTGCGGTTATCTCGTGATCAACCTGGCGGTCAGCGGGGTCGTGCGGCTCGTCGAGCGAAAGGTCCGGGTGCTCCGGTGAACGACGACATCCTCTTCGACGCACTCGGCCCGAAAGCCAAGGCCCGGTTGCGCACTGTGTCCATCCTTTGTGGACTCGTCCTGCTCGGCCTGCTGACTCTCGTCCTCGTCAAGCTCGGCGCCTCCGGCCAGCTCGACCCGGCCCGCTGGGCGATCCTCGTCGACGGCGCGATGCTGCGGTTCCTGGTGCAGGGCTTGGCGATGACGCTGCTGGTCGGCCTGGTGTCCACGGTGCTGTCGGTCGCGATCGGCGTGCTGCTCGCGCTCGGCAGGCTGAGCCGGAAGCGGTGGCTGAGCTGGCCGTCCGCCGCGGTCATCGAGTTCTTCCGCGCGATGCCGCTGCTGCTGATCCTGTTCTTCTTCATGTTCGGGCTGCCGATCCTCGGCGTCCGGGTGCCGATCTTCTGGCAGCTGGTGCTGGCGATCGTCGCGCACGCCGGGGCGATCTTCGCCGAGATCGTGCGGGCCGGGATCCTCGCCGTGGGCCGCGGCCAGAGCGAGGCCGGGCACGCGATCGGCCTGCGGCACTGGGAGGTCATGACGTTCGTCGTGCTCCCGCAGGCGGCCCGCGCGCTCGCGCCCGCGCTGATCAGCCAGACCGTGCGGGTGATCAAGGAATCCAGCCTCGGCTACGTCGTCGGCATCGCCGAACTGCTCAACAACGGCAAGGTGCTCGGCGAGTTCAGCGGCGACTTCATCCAGGCCTACGTCGGGGCCGGGCTGCTCTACATCGTCGTCAACATCGCCCTCTCGCGGGTCGCCGAACGGCTCGCGAACCGCAAGAAAACACTCGTCCAGGAGCCTTCGTGACCTTCCCCTCCGCCTCCCCGTCCGACGCGGGCCTCGACGCCCAACGCGTGCGCGGCTTCCTCCACCGGCTGACCGCCGACGGGATCTCGCTCGACAGCCTGCTCGTCTACCGCTCGGGCAAGCTGGCCTTCGAACACTACTGGTGGCCCTACCGCAGCGACCGTCCACACACGACACACTCGGCAACGAAGTCCTTTGTCGGCACCGCAATCGGCCTCGCCCTGGACGAAGGCTTGCTGCGCCTGGACGACCGTCTGACTTCGTTCTTCCCGGAACTCGTCCCGCCCGACGCGTCGGAGCACCTGCGCGCCATCACCGTCGAAGACCTGCTGACCATGCGAACCGGCCACCGCGTCGGCCTGTCCGGCAAAACCTGGCGACTGCTGAAAACCAGCTGGGTGCGGGAATACCTGCGCACCCCCGTGGATCTGCCGCCGGGCAAGACGTTCACCTACTCCAGCGCGACGTCGCACATGCTGTCCGCCATCGTGCAACGGGCATCAGGCCTCTCTGTCTACGACTACCTGCAACCACGACTGTTCGAGCCGCTCGGTTTCGCCGGACACACCTGGGACACCGACCCGGAAGGCATCTGCTCCGGCGGAAACGGCTTGAGCCTGCGCAGCATCGACTTCCTGAAATGGGGCGTCCTGCACCTGCACGACGGCCTCTGGCAAGGCGACCGGATCCTGCCCGCCGGATGGGTGCGCGAGGCCACCACGTGGCACGTGCAGAACGCCGACGCCGGAAGCTGGAACGGCACCGAATTCGTCCCGTCCGCCTCCGCCGGAGACGAACGCCCGGAGGGTTACGGATACCAACTGTGGCTCGACGCCGACGGCGGATACCGGGCGTCCGGAATGTTCGGCCAGGACGTCTTCGTACTCCCCCAGCACGACGCCGTTGTTGCCACGACAGGCAGCATCACGCACAGGAAGCACCGGCTGCTGTCCGGATTGGTGCATGACCTGCTGGTGCCCGCTTTTACCGGCACTCCTTCCGCTTCGGCTGATGCTTCGTTGGCTGCCGAACTCGCTGTTGCTGCTCCCGCGCTTTCGCCGACCACCGTCGACCTGGGCGGCCAGCGGTACGAATGCGAGTCCAATGAGGACGGACTTTCCGCTATCTCGTTCACTGTGGACGGTGATGATCTTGTGGTGACCTTGGACGACGATCGCGGCTGCCATTCGGTCCGTTGTGGACTGTCCACGTGGGTCGAGTCGGATACCGGAGTTACCACCTGGCAACTGCACCACTCGTATCAGGCCGACTCGACGCGAGTCCTCGCTGCCGCGCAGTGGAGTTCCCCGGGGGTGCTGGTGCTGGAGTGGTACTTCGTGGAATCGCCGTTCCACGACACGGTCACCATCGAGTTCAGTGACGGTCAGTTGCGGTGGCATCGTCGGACCAATGTGAACAGTGGACCTACGGAGCGTCCGGTGGTTACCGCGAAGCTCGACTGACGGCGTACGATCCCGCGGATGAGCCGGGTGGCCGGGATCGCCGAACTCGTGCGGACGCGCGGGCGACGGATGGTGAGCGCCGCCGACGACGTGGACGAGGTCGTCGGCGCGTGCAGCACCGCCCTGCGTCCGCACGCGTTGCTGGTGCGCGATCGCAGGCTGTCCGCGCGGCTCGATCACCTCGCCGCCGGCTCGGTTTCGGTGAACCGGCTGCGGTACGGCGCGGCTGTGCGCATCTCGGAACTGGCTCCCGAACAGGACGAATTCCTGCTTTCGCTGCCGGTGAGCGGCCGGGCGCGGTTCGCTTACGGCACCACGAGCGCGGTGCTGCGGCCGGGGGCGGCGTCGGTGGTGAATCCGTACCGCTCGTTCCAGCTCGACTTCGACGACGCGTTCGACCAGGTCGTGCTGCGCCTCGACCGGCCGCTGGTCGAGCGGACCGCCGCCCTGCTCGCCGGGACGCCCGGCACGGTCGCGGTGCAGTTCGACCTCCGGGCGGACACTGTCTCCCCCGGCGTGCTGGCGCTGGTCGAAGCGGCGATCCACCTTTCCGCCGAGGGCGCGCGGCCCGGGCATCTCGAGGCGCTGCTGGCCGAGGCCCTGTTGCTCGGCCACCCGAACACCCTCAGCGAAACCCTTGCCGCCGAGACGAAAGCTCCCTCGTCGGCGCGGGTCCGGCGCGCGATGGACTACCTGCTGGCGCACCTGCCGGAGTCGTTTTCGATGGCCGAAGTGGCCCGGCATTGCGGGGTGTCCCTACGCAGCTTGCAGATCGGCTTCCGCCGCGAAACCGGCCGGACCCTCAGCGAATGGCTCCGCGAACAGCGTCTCGACCGCGCCCGCGCGCTGCTGGCCGCGGCGGATCCCGCCGGCGCCACGGTGACCGCGACCGCGCTCGCTTGCGGCTTCGTGCATCTCGGCGATTTCGCCGCCCAGTTCAAACGCCGGTTTGGCGAATCGCCGTCCGCCGTGTTGCGCGAAACCGACGACTGCAGTTCGCGCAGGCGATAGTCCTGGCACGGCGGGCCGCGCAGACTCTGCGCAACGCAAGTCCGCGCTGCCAAAGGAGAACGCCGTCATGCCACTATCCACTGAGGACAAGCTCGCGATCGTCGAGCTCTCGAACGCCCAGATGCGCGCCCTCGACAACCACGACGTCGACGGGTGGGTCGATGCCTGGATCCCGGACGGGCAGTTCGTTTCCACCTACGGCACCTTCGCCGGCCGCGCCGAGCGGGTCGAGTTCATCAAGGGCCACATCGCGGCGGGCAAGGAGGACGGTGCCCGCCACCTGCTGACGAACTACGTCGTGACCGGCGAAGCCGACCGCGCGGCCGTCACCTGCCTGGTCGCCAAACTGCAGGTCGAAGCACCGCCGTTCGTCATCGCCACCGGCGTCTACCAGGATGTCGTGGTCCGCACCGCCGACGGCTGGCGTTTCGAATCCCGCCGCCTCGACATCGACCGCGGCGTCTTCGCCCGGGCCGAGGCGGCCGCGCGATGACCGGCTTGGCTGTCGAACGGTGGGGAGAATCCGGCCCGCCGATCGTGATGGTGCACGGCAGCCTGAATTCGGCCGCCGCCGCGTTCAGCGAGCAAAAGGTGCTTGCCGACCGGTACCGGATCATCGCGCCATACCGCCGGGGGTACCGGCCCAGCCCGCCGACCGACCGGATCGACCCGGACCGCGACGCCGCCGACGTCGCCGAACTCTTGGCCGACGGAGCACATCTGCTCGGCACGTCGATGGGCGGAGTGGTGGCCATGCGGGCCGCCGCGCTCGCGCCGGGCAAAGTCTGGTCGCTGACCGTGGTCGAACCGCCCGCCCTGCCGAACGGTGCCGGCCGCCCCGCCGCCGACCTGCTCGCCGACGCCCTTCGAAACTGCTGGGCGGCTGCCGAAGACAGCGAGCCGGCGACGTTCGTGGCCCGGTTCCTGCGGGTGTTGAACGTCGATCTGCCGTTGCCGTCGCCGCTTCCGCCCCCGTTGCTGGAGGCCGCCCGCAATCTGATGACGGAACGGCCTTGGGAAACGGGTGTCCCCGCGGAGGCGCTGGCCCGCGCGTCGTTCCCGAAACTGGTGGTGACCGGCGGCGGCACTCCGGGATTCGAGGCAGTCGCCGACGCCCTGGCGGAAACATTGCCCGCGAAGCGGGTGCTGTTCCCCGGCAGCCCGCACGCGGTGCAGCGGATCGGGCAACGGTTCAACGACGAGTTCCTGGCTCACCTGAGCCGTTGAGACGAGGGAGGGCCGGCCCGGCCCTCCCTCAGGCCCGCTCCCCCAGCGACCGCACGAACGCCTGCGTCGTCCGGTGTTTCGGCGCTCCCAAAACCTCCTCCGGTGTGCCGAGTTCGACTATCGTCCCGCCGTCCATCACCGCCACACGGTCCGACACCTGCCGGGCGAAGCCGATCTCGTGGGTCACCACGATCATCGTCATCGTCCGTTCCGCGAGCCGCCGCATGACGCCCAGGACTTCGCCGACCAGCTCCGGATCGAGCGCGGACGTCGGCTCGTCGAACAGCATCACGTCCGGCTCCATCGCCAGCGCCCGCGCGATCGCGACGCGCTGCTGCTGCCCGCCGGACAACTCGCGCGGATACGCCGCGTGCTTCTCCGCCAATCCGACCGACGCCAGCAGCTCGTGCGCCTGCTCGGTGCACGCACTGCGCGGCCGGCGCAGGACCCGGGTGGGCGCTTCCAGGATGTTCTCCAGCACGGTCAGGTGCGGGAACAGGTGAAAGCCCTGGAACACCATCCCGAACCGACGGCGCTGGCGAGCGGCGGCACGGTCGCTGAGCGGGTAGTACGTGTCGCCTTTGCGCGTGTAGCCGATCAGCTCGTCTTCGAGCCGGATCTCGCCGCCGTCCACCGTCTCCAGGTGGTTGACGCAGCGCAGCAGCGTGCTCTTGCCCGACCCGGACGGGCCGATCAGGCACACCACCTCGCCCTGGCCGACATCGAGGTCCACGCCGCGCAGCACCTCGAGCGGACCGAAGTTCTTGCGCACGCCGGACAGCCGCAGGAACGTCATCGCGAGTTCTCCTTGCCCGGGCGGCCCGCGGTGAACCCGCGGCCGAAACGGCGTTCGAGGTACCGCTGGCCGATCATCGCGAGGCTGGTCAGCACGAGGTACCACAGGCAGGCGACCAGCAGCAGCGGAATCGTCTGGTAGGTGCGGCCGTAGATGAGCTGCACGGTGGTGAGCAGTTCGGTGTAGCCGACCACCGATACCAGCGAGGTGTTCTTGAACATGGTGACGAGTTCGTTGCTCAGCGGCGGGATGATCACGCGGATCGCCTGCGGCAGAACGACTCTCCGCAGTCGCTGCCGCCCGGTCATCGCCAGTGCGGTCGCGGCTTCCAGCTGTCCCGCCGGCACGGACAGGATCCCGGCGCGGAAGATCTCCGCGCTGTACGCCCCGAGCACCAGCGCGAGCCCGACGACCGCCGCGGAGAACTGCGAGATCAGCCGGTTCGTCGGCACGCTGAGGAACTCCGGGCCGAACGGGATGCCCAGCGACAGTTTCGGCAGCAGCGCGCCGAGGAAGAAGATCAGCAGGAGCAGCACCAGCGCCGGGATGGCGCGGATGAACCAGATGTAGGCGGTCGCGACCCAGCGCAGGACCGGGTCTCCGGACAGCCGCATCAGCGCGACGACGACGCCCACGACCAGCCCGGCCGCGCTGCTGATCAGGGTCAGCAGCACTGTGTTCAGCAGGCCGCGCAGGATGTCGGCCGAGAACAGGTAGCCCCCGACGAGCCGCCAGTCCCAGCGCGGGTTGGTGATCAGGAAATGCGCGAACATCGCGGCCAGCACGAGCGCGACGCCCGCGGTGAGCCAGCGCGCGGGCTGCCGCCGCCGGGCGAACCGGACGCCCGCCGGGGCCTCGACCGGCGCGCGGGTGGAGGTGGGGATCGACATGAGGACTCCTTCGGGACAGCCCGGGCGGCGGCCGTCGCGGGGACGGCCGCCGAGGGGTCAGACAGTGACGAACTCGCCGAGCGTCCGTTCGGTGTGCGGGTAGGGCGCGTCGTTCTCGTGCCCCGAGACGCCGAGCCCGGCCAGCGCGGCCACGATCTCCGCGCCGCGTTCGCCCGCCAGCTCGACCGCGCGGACGTTGTCCTCGATCTGCGCGATCCGGGTGGACCCGAACAGCACCGACGCCGTCGCCGGCTGCGCCAGGCAGAACGCGAGCGCGAGCTGCGACGGGCTCGCGTCGAACGAGGCCGCGATCTCCCGCAGCCGCGGCACGAGTTCCTTGATCCGCTCGCGGATGCCGCCGGTGTCGATGCCGATCTTGCGGCCGGGGTCGAGGTTCCCGGCGAGGATCCCGCCCTCCATCGTGTCGGAGGCGTGCAGCGAGATCCCGGTGTCGGCGAACAGCTTCTGGTACTCCGCGCTGTCCACGACGGACCGCCGGGCGACGCTGTACTTGAGCTGGACCAGCTGCGGCGTCGGGATCCCCTTCGCCTCGGCGTGGTCGTAAGCGGTGCGGAGATCGGCGGCCGACCAGTTCAGCGCGCCCCAGCTGCGGGCCCGGCCGCTGGTGACCAGGCCGGCGAGTTCCTCGGCGATCGCCGGGACGTCCATCCCCGGCCGGGGGTGCTCGGTGATGATGACGTCGACGTACTCGGTGCCGAGCCGGACCAGGGACTCGTCGAGCTGTTCGGCCAGCGGCTGGCGCGGATAGTCGAAGTACCACACCTTTTCGGCGATCGCGTAGTCCTCGCGCGGTTTCCCGACGACGTCGAGGATCCGGCCGAGCAGCACCTCGGTATGCGGTTTGTCGCGGTAATAGGCGACGTCGAGGAAATCGATGCCGAGGTCGAACGCGCGCCGGACGAGCGCGACGCCCGCCTCGAACGTCATCCGGCTGTAGGTGTTCCACGACCCGAGCGACAGCGCGGAAACCTCGGGTCCCTCGCGGCCGATGCGGCGGTAATCCATGCGTTTCTCCTTCTTCGGTGGACCGGGCGGCTCAGAACCGGGAACCGTTGACCGCGATCCGGTCGACGGCGATCGAGCCCTGCCCCCATTCGTCGAGGATCTTGCGGTAGGTGCCGTCCTCGACGAGCTTCTGCAGCGCACGCTGCGCTGCGTCGCGCAACTGCTGGTCGTCCTTGCGGAACCCGGCCGCGTACGGCGCGAGCCAGTGCACGCCGTCGCCGGTCAGCTCGAACTGGCCGGCATTCTGTTTGATCAGGTAGTTCGCCGGCGCGATGTCGTTCCACGCCGTTTCGACGCGGTCGCTCTGCAGGGCCAGCACCATCGCCTGCCCGTCGGCGAAGGCGTTGATGTTCACCGCGGGCTTGCCCTTGCCGACGCACTCCTTGCTGACCCGCTGCGCGTCGGTCTCCTCGATCGACCCGCGCCCGATGGCCAGCGACCGGCCGCACAGATCGTCGATTCCCTTGACGCCGTGCGGGTTTCCGGAACGGACCATGAGCGCGGTGCCGCCGCGCAGGAAGTCGACGAAATCCATCGTGCCCTGCCGGGATTTGAAGTCCCCCACCGACATCACGGCGTCGAACCGTCCGGAAAGGACTCCCGGCATCACGTTGCCGCCCTCGGTCCGCACGACCTGCACGTCCAGTCCGAGCAGCTTCGTCCACGCCTTCGTCAGGTCGACCACCACGCCGGTGATCTCGTTGTTGTTCTTGCTGTCGACGAAAGCGAGCGGCGGAACGCTCGCGCTGGTCGCGACGGTGATCGTCTTCTTGTCCCGGTACCGCTGCGGCACCAGCGCGCTGAGACCGGCGTCGACCTGGACCGCGGCCTCCGCGCCGGCCCCTTTCTTCTGCGCGCCTTCCGGTGCGGGCTCCTGCGGAGCGGCACACCCGCTCAACGCCACGAGTGCCGCGCACGCGGCGGCGGCGACGCGCCCTCGGGTTCGGTGTCGCATCGAGACCTCCATTGCTCTCTCGGACGCCGGGAACGCTAGAAGCCGCTCCGGAACATTGTCAAGGCTTTGACGTTCAACCTTTGACAATCTCGGGGAACCTGGCATGATCGAGAGGCGTGAGGGAGCCCGAAGCCGCCGAACCGGATTACTGGACCTTCGTCGACCACGCGGTCCGCTCGGTGAGCGAAACCCTGCCCGAGGTCGACCCGGACGCGATGCGCCTGGTGATGACCCTGCACCGGGCCACCGACCTGCTGTCTTACGACCTGCACGCCCGGCTCGGCGAGATCAAGCTGAACGAATCGGCGCAGCTGAGCAGCACCGGTCTGCGGCTGCTGCTGGTTCTGTCGGCGTCCGGCCCGCTGGAACTGCGCCGGGTGGCGGCCCTGTCGGGCATGAGCCGCGCGGCCGTGTCAGCCGCGGTGGAGAACCTCGCCTCGAACGGCCTGGTCGGGAAGGAACCGTCGCGGGAAGACCGGCGGACGGTGCTGTTGCACCTGACCCCGGAGGGGCAGAAAACGTTCGCCCGCTGCTTCGCGGCCTACAACGCGGGAGAGCAGCATTGGGCGGCAACGCTGACGGCCGAGGAACGGGGTCAGCTGGTCGGGTTGCTGACGAAGTTGATGCAGACCAAGGACGTGCAGCGGCGGGCGTGACGGCGGAACTCCTCAAGCGTCTGAGCCGAACCGACCCCCGCGAGCCACTTGCTTATCCCTGATCGGACTACTCCGAGGTTTCACGCCCAGCGCGACGAGGTATCGCTGCGGACGACGACGTCGTTCTGAGGAGGAACCATGCACGCACAGCGCGGAGACTGGCTGGTCGTGAAGGGAATCCACGTGGACGTGCCGGAGCACCGGGGCCGCATCGTGGCGGTGGGCTCGCCGGACGGAGGGCCGCCGTTCACCGTCCGCTAGCAGGGCGCGGACCACGAATCGACGGTCTTCCCGGGCCCGGACGCGATCGTGCTGACCGACGCGGAGATGGCCGCGCAGGACGAACAGGCCCGGGAGCGGGTCGAGGGGCTGGGCGCCTTGCAGCACCATCTCCCGAGCGGCGCGTAACAACCGGCGCACGCACGGCGATCCAGAGCGGGCAAATGCCGTCCGTCGAAGGTCGCCTATGTCGTTCTATCTGCGTACGAGGGTCAAGGTCGGTCCGCTGCGGGTAAGCATGTCGCGGGCCGGGCTCGGCGCGTCCGTCGGCGTGCCCGGGTTCCGCGTCGGCACCGGTCCGCGCGGTGCTTACGTCACGCTCGGCGGCGGGCTGGTCAGTTATCGGACGACGACCCGGTCAACGGCTCCGAGCGCACCGCCGCTGCTGCCCGCGAGCGACGTCGTCATGGCCGACATCACCGGCGCGACCACCCTCGAAATGGCGGCCGCCGATTCGAGCGAGTTCGTCGGCCAGCTCAATGCCGCGGCACGGTCGATGCGATGGTGGCCGTGGGTCCTGGTGCTCGCACTCGCGCTGGCGGGCGCGTCGCCGTGGACGCTGCTGGCCGGGGTGCCGCTCACGGTGTGGGTTTTCTTCAAGGACCGGATCCGGCGGACCGTTGTGGTGTTCTACGACGTGCAGGACGCCGAGGAAGCGCAGCGGTTCCAGGGACTGGTCGACGCCTTCGGACCGGTGCGGGAGGCGCGGCGGGCTTGGCACGTCGTCGCGTCGGGGGCGTTGTCGACAACGCGTCAGCACAAGGTCAACGCCGGAGCGTCCGCGCTGGTCAAGCGGCACTCGCTGGACCGCGGCATCGGCGGCCCGCCGCAGCTGTCCGCTAACATCGCCGTCCCCTCGCTCGCCACGAGCCATCGGGCGGTCTATTTCCTGCCCGACCGGGTTCTGCTGCGCGAAGGCAAGCAGTACGCCGACGTCCAGTACGGAGAGCTGCGGATCGAGGCGGACGTCCAGCGGTTCATCGAGAGCGGTTCGGTGCCCGGCGATGCCCGCGTCGTCGGGCACACCTGGCAGTACGTCAACGTCAAGGGCGGGCCGGACTGGCGCTACAAGAACAACCGGCGGCTCCCCGTCCTCGAATACGGATCGGTGCGGCTTTCCGGGCCGAACGGCTATCGCGCGACCTTCGACTTCTCGACGCCGCGAGCCAGCTCGGCGCTGGCGCGATCGTTGCGGGCGATGACCGCGCCCGTCGCACCGCCGGTGGTGGTCGCACCGCCTGCGGCACGGCCCAAACCGGACCGGATCCAGGACGCGCCGGCCGCCCCGCTGATCCGGCGGCGGCTGTCGGCGGACGGACGAATCGCGATCATCGGCGAAGCGCATTACCAGCCCGCGCTGCAGCGGGCGGCGAGGGGGATCGCTGCCGGTGAAGGCTTCGACCAGCACCTCCCGGTCGTCGCGCTTCTCGTGCCGGAACCGCAGAACCCGCACGATCTCCACGCCGTCCGCGTCGACGCGATCCACCCCGGAGGAACGGAAACCGTCGGCTATCTGTCCCGTTCGGACGCCCGCAGTTACCAGCCCGCTCTCCGTGCGCTCGGCAAAAGCGGCTATGCCGGCACCTGCCCGGCGCGGATCACCGGCGGCGGAAACGGCCGCCGCTACGGGATGTACCTGCACCTCGCGGGCCCGGACGCGCTGGAGATCACCAATCTGCTCGCCGAGGCCGATCTTCTCGCGCCGGAGCGGACGGTCACCGTCACCAAGGAGGAAAACCATCAGAAAACCTTGCGGCACTACCATTCCGGCGTGCTGCGCACGATCGTCGCCGCCGAGCTCGCACCGTCCACTGTGTCCAGTGGCAAGCACAAGGGTTCCTACGCGATCGAGGTCCGGCTCGACGGTCAGCGCGTCGGCGAACTGACCGCGGCGATGAGCGCTCGCTATCGGCACCTCGTCACTGGCGTCCCGCGGTGCGAAGCGTTCATCACCAGCGGCGACCGCGGATTTCAGATCGACCTCCGGCTCCCGAAGACCGACCCTGCCCCGCGCTGAGGCTATTTCCCCACCCGGTTCCCGATCCACCGCCCGACCTCGATCAACACCAGCCCCACTGCCGCGCAGCCCACTGCCGTCAGCGTGTACCTGGTGTTGCTCGGATCCAGCTGGAAAATCTCCCGGGTCCACGGCAGCAGGAACATCAACGCCGAAACCACCGCCATGGTCGCGACCAGCGCCGCCTTCCACCACGTGTACGGCCGCGCGACCACTGCCAGCACCCACAATGCCAGCGCCATCAACGTCATCAGTGCCGTAGTGCTCGCCTGCACCTGCGCGGCGTTAGTGGTCGCATGCCCCGGATGCACCAGGATGTACGACACGAACGACGCGGCCCCGATCACCACCCCGGCTGGAATCGCCATTCGCAGTACGCGGCCGACGAAACCGGGGCGCGCGCGGTCGTTGTTGGGAGCCAGCGACAGCACGAACGCGGGCAGCCCGATCGTGAACCAGCCGACGATCGTGACGTGCCGGGGCAGGAACGGGTACGGCATCGCGTCCTGCCCGATCAGCCCGGGCACGCCGACGATCAACGCCAGAAGCACCGAGTACACCGTCTTGGTGAGGAACAGATTCGCGACGCGTTCGATGTTCCCGATCACCCGGCGACCCTCGCCGACGACATGCGGCAGGGTCGCGAAAGCGTTGTCCAGCAAGACAATCTGCGCAACGGACCGCGTCGCCGGGCTGCCCGCGCCCATCGCGACGCCGACGTCGGCGTCCTTCAAAGCGAGCACGTCGTTGACCCCGTCGCCGGTCATCGCGACGGTATGCCCGCGAGCCTGCAACGCGGCGACCATCGACCGCTTCTGCGCGGGGGTCGCGCGGCCGAATACGGCGGTCTCTTCGAGCTGCGAAGCCAACTTCCCGGGGTCTTCGGACAGCGTCCGCGCGTCAACGGGAGCCTCGCCGCCAGGCAGGGACAACGCGCGGGCCACGCCGCCGACCGACACCGCGTTGTCGCCCGAAATCAGTTTCACCGCAACGCCTTGGGCGGCGAAGTAGTCCAGCGTTTCGCGAGCGTCGCCGCGGATCTTCTGTTCCAGCACGGCCAGCGCCACCGGCGTGACCTTGCCCGGCCCGTCCGGCGCGTCGACGGCGTTCGCGGCCCGGCCGAGCAGCAGCACCCGCAGGCCCTGCGCGCCGATCCGTTCCGCTTCCGCGCGTTCCTCCGACTCGGCCGGCAGCAGCACGTCCGGCGCGCCGAGCACCCAGTCGCCGTGCTCGCCGAACGCCGCGCCGCTCCACTTCCGCGCCGACGAGAACGGCACCACGGCCGTCGGCGTCCAGTCCGGCGCGGACGGGCAGCCCTCGGCGATCGCGACCAGGCTGGCGTTCGGCCGCGGGTCGGCGGCGGCGAGCGCGGCCAGCACCGTCTCGGGAGCCTCGCCCGCTTCCCGCAGCCGCCGCAGTTCGGACAGCCGCATCGTGTTCTCGGTGAGCGTGCCGGTCTTGTCCGCGCAGACGACGTCCACGCGGGCCAGGCCCTCGATCGCGGGCAGCTCGTTGACCAGGCACTGCCGCCGCCCCAGCCGGATCACGCCGACCGCGAACGCGACCGACGTCAGCAGGATCAGCCCCTCGGGCACCATCGGGACGAGCGCCGCGACCATCCCGCGCAGCGCGTCGGGCAGCTGCTGCGAACCGGAGAGCTGGTTGTAGATCGACAGCGCGCCCGCCGGGACCAGCAGGTACGTGATGACCTTCAGGATCTTGTTGATCCCGTTCCGCAGCTCCGAGTCGACCAGCGTGAACCGGCCCGCCTCTTCGGCGAGCTTCGCCGCGTACGCCTCCGAGCCGACCTTCGTCGCCCGGTACGCGCCGTTCCCGGCCACCACGAAGCTGCCGGACATGATCGGGTCGCCCGCGCGCTTCACCACCGGATCCGACTCGCCGGTGAGCAGCGATTCGTCGACCTCGAGCGCGTCCGCGGACAGCACCTCGCCGTCGACCACGACCTGGTCGCCCGCGCCGACCTCGATCACGTCGTCGGCCACGACCTCCTCCGGGGCCAGCTCGCCGCTGACCCCGTCGCGGCGCACGCGCGGGCGCACCTGGCCGACGATCGCGAGCCGGTCGAGCGTCCGCTTGGCGCGCAGCTCCTGCACGATGCCGACGACGCTGTTCGCCACGATCACCCCGGCGAACAGCCCGTCCAGCAGGTAGCCGGTGGAGAAGATGATGACCGCGAGCACCGCGAAGATCGCGTTGATCCGGGTGAAGACATTCGACCGGACGATCTCCCACGCGCTGCGGCTCGTGCGCGAGGGCACGTCGTTGGTCCGTCCCTTGGCGACCCGCTCGGCCACCTCGGCCGCGGTGAGCCCGCGCGTGCTGTCCTGCGTGAGCAGGCCGTCGTCCCCTGGCATGGCTTCGACCTTACGCAGTTTCCGGGCAAAACCGTCACGTCGCCGCCCCTGGCGGGTCCGCCCGTTCGGGTGACTCGGCGCAGCTCACCGGCCGAGGCGGGTCGCGCGGACCTCCCGGGTTCCGATCAGATCGAGGTGCACCTCGCGGCGCGCGAACCGCCATTCGCCGCCGGTTTTCGCGTAGCGGTCGAGGTAGTGGAGATGCCACACCGCGTCGGAGAATCGGCCGTCGCGCGGGCTGACGTGATGGGCGACGCAGGTGACCCGCCCGCGCGCGGCGGCGGGATGGTCGCCGGGGTCGAAGACGACGCCGGTGATGCCGTGCGCGGTCAGGGACACCTCCTCAAGGACGGCCAAGGCGGCAACCACGCCTTCGGGACCGCGATGTTCCCGGACCGGACCGAAGTCGCGCGGCGGATTCGGCAGGACGAGCACTCCGTCGTCGCCGAACAGCTGGGCGACGCCCGCGAAGTCCCGCTCGTCGACGCGCGCGGCGTAACGGTGCACGAGATCGTGCAGCGCGATCCACTCCGCCACGGGGATCATCCACGTTTCCTCGAACGGCCGGTCAGTGCGATGAAAGAGAAGAACACCGGGCCGAGCTTATGGACCACGACGGCACAGCGGCGGCAATCGTCCCGGAGACTGGGAGACGGTTCAGCTCAGCCACTGCTTCGGCGGCGGGTAGACGTACCGCGCGATGGTCGTGCTGACCCAGCCGATGCAGAAGCCGCCGAACACCGGCAGCACGAGCTGCACCTCGTGTCCGCCGCGGAGCAGGCCGGCGAGCAGGAAGACGAGCCCCCACGCGACGAGCAGGCCGGCGCTGTAGGTCCAGTAGTTGCGATACCTGCGCATGGCGGCCTCCCGATGCTCTCCTCCCCGAGTGTTCCTCGCGCAGGTCTCGATTGCAGGGTCACCGGGAGGTTTTCGGCATTCGGCCCAGTTCAGACCAGCACGCAATCCCCGCATTTCGGGCCGTCGCGGTCCGGGGCCGCCCGATAGAAAAGACAGCAGCTGCGGCGACGGAATCGGCCGTGCTCCCGAGTCGCGGTACCGGAAAGTTCCGGCAATTCCTCCAGCGCGGCGACAATTCCGGCAACCCGGTCAGTCCACTCCGGACGCTCGGACCGCAGCACCGTCACCGCCCCGTTCAGCGCCGACGCCACGTTCCCCCGCCGGACGTTCCGCGCCAGCGAGAACTGCGCCATCGCTTTGTCCAACCGTGCCAACGGACCGCGCAAGACCCGCGATGCGAAGGCACTGACCACATCGGACTCAACCGGCGGGTTTTCCTTCAACGACAACGGAAAGGCACCACCGAGCTTCGGCTGCCACCACGCCGTCGAGTAGTCCGGCACCGCTGCCGCACCAACAGCGAGACCCAGCGCGGGCGAGATGATCCGAGCCGCCAACCCGAGATGCGCGATCGACGCCGCGACCCGCAGTTCCACGAAATCGCCGCCGAGCACGGCCCGGTTCTGCGCGACGCGTTCGCGCAGAACCGGGCCGTCGTCCAGGACCTCGGACAACGGATGCCACGGCCCCACCGGTTCGTCGGCCGAATGCGTGTCGACGGCGAAGAACGGGCCCAGTCCGGTCAGCGGGTTCACGCCTCGACGGTAACCGCGCGCCCGCGGTCGAGCACGCGTTCGGCGAGCGGGCCGAACACGAGCGCGATGGTCCCCCACAGGATGACCTGCGCCAGCACCGAGTACAGCCGGAACCCGACGAGCGTGTCGGCGGGGAATCCGGGGTACACGATCTGACCGTCGGGACCCTTGAGCGGCAGCGGGGTTTCGCTGGTCTGCGGGCCGTACTCGGCGACGTTGCTCGCCAGCGAACCCAGCGAGGGCAGCAGTGCCATCAGCAGCGCGCACAGCACCACGAACCCGGCGCCCGCGACGAGCGTCGCGTTCCAGTTGCCCAGCTTCGGGGCGAGCCGCTTGCCCGCGACGACGGCCGCGACCAGGAAAATCACCGACGCGACGACCATCGTCAGGTACAGCCCGGTGCGCGCGCCGATGGTCGCTTCGTGCCCGATCGCCGGTGGGTTGGCCGGGTATTTCAGGAACGGCACGAGGTACAGCGACAGGAATCCGGCCCCGGCGACGAGCACCGCCAGCACCCGCGCGCGGATCCGGCCGACGCGGCCCAGCAGCACGGTGTACGTCACCGCGAACAACAGGCCCATCGCGACGCCGAAGAGCACCATGCCGAGCCCGATGCCGAGGTTGCCCTGCACGGCACGGCTGAAAATCTCGTGCCCCTCGTGCTCGGTCGGCATCCCGGCGGCCTTGTCGAGCGCCATCTGCGCCTCGTCGCGGCCGGATTCGTAGTCGATGGCCGCCTGGGTCAGCGGTTCGGCGAAAATCCGGGCGAAGACGAACGCCAGCAATCCGCCCAGCGCTCCGGCGAGGAGGCCGCGCAGAATCAGCTTGTTCTGCATTGTTCGGTTGTCCGTTCCGGGCGCGTCAGTGGCAGGGGAAGCCGAGGAAGTGCCGCGCGTCGTGGACGAACTCGTGCACGTGCGTGTCGCTGCCGAAGATCGAGACCGCGCCCTGGTCGACGCCGACGAAGTAGTACAGCAGCAGCGCGCCGACGATGGTGGCGCCGAGCAGCAGCGCGGCTTTCGACACGGGCAGAACGACCGGGGTGGACCGGTCGGCCGGAATGGTGGCCATGGCTCTCCTTCGGGATGACGCGTCCCTTGCGGGTGGACCTGACGACGGCTCCTCGACCTGACTCGCCCGGGATGGGCACACAGTGGCGCGACCGTGCCGGAATCTCACCGGCTTCGGGAAGCCGTCGCGCGAGCAGCACCGTACGGCGGTGTCCGGCCGGTCGTCAATCGCCCGAGCGTCCGGGGTGTCCGCTATCGCCTGGTTTGCGCAGCCAGTGTGCGCGGGGTCGCACCGAACGGAGCAAGGCCCCTCACGCGGGGTCCAGGCATCGCGCCGGCGAGGCAGGCAGCTCCGCCAACCGGCCGCCGTCGGCGAACAATTCGGCGAGCCCGAGACGGGCCAGCGAGCACGGCAGCTCGACGAGCCGGCCCCGGTCGGCCTCCGGCTTCTCGAGACCGCCGATGTCCGCCACCCGCCGCGGGACTTCCGTCAGCGGCAATCCAGCGTCGTCTCCCCGACGGCGAGCGCGGCGTCGATGCGGCGGTTCGCTTCCTCGGTCCCCATGGGGGCAAGTCAATCAGGTCCGCGCGCGAAGCGTTGCGCGGTCGGCGGGAAAGCTATACCGTGCCTGAACTAGAACAGGTTATAGTTTCGGCGGGGCGCGGGACGAGGAGCGGACATGGCAGCCAGGGTGGCCCGGAAGAGCGAAGCCGACTACGTGGTCGTCGGGTCGGGCAGCTCGGGGGCTGCCGTCGCCGGGCGGCTCGCGGAGTCCGGGGCCAGCGTGATCGTGCTCGAAGCGGGCAAGAGCGACGAGCAGCTGCTGTTGCGCAAGCCGGGGTTGGTGGCCCCGTTGCACGCGGTGCCCCAGCTGAAGAAAACGAGCGACTGGGGCTTCTACTCGGTGCCGCAGAAACATGTTCTCGATCGGCGCATGCCGGTGCCGCGCGGGAAGGTGCTCGGCGGCTCCAGTTCGGTCAACGGGATGGTCTACGTCCGCGGCAACCGGGCGAATTTCGACTCCTGGGCGGCCGAGGGCAACACCGGCTGGGACGCCGACAGCGTCAACGCCGCGTACAAGCGCATGGAGGACTTCGAGGACGGCGAGAACGCCTTCCGCGGCGCGGGCGGGCCGATCAAGATCACCCGCAACAAGATCCCGCAGGAAGGCACGCTGCAGTTCCTCGACGCGACGGCCGACGCGATCGGCTGCGACATCATCGACGACTACAACGGCGAATCCCAGGAGGGCGTCAGCCGGATGCAGCAGAACGCTGCCGACGGCCTGCGCTACAGCGCCTCGCGCGGCTACCTGCACCACCTCGCGCCCCGGACGCTCGAGATCCAGTCCCGGGTGTTCGTGCGGAAAGTGGTGATCGAGAACGGCCGCGCGACCGGCGTCGAGGTGACCGACGCCAACGGCACCCGCCGCACGGTCCGGGCGGGCAAGGAGGTCATCCTCGCCGCCGGGTTCGTCGGGTCGCCGCAACTGCTGATGCTGTCCGGGATCGGGCACGCCGAGCACCTCAAGGAGCACGGCATCGACGTGCTCGCCGATCTGCCGGTCGGCGACAACCTGCACGACCACATGTTCCACGCGCTGACGTTCCAGGTCTCCTCGTGCAAGAACAAGGGCACCGCACCGTATTTCGCCCGCGGGATGGCCCGCGAACTGCTCAAGCCGGGTTCGACGTTCCTGGCGAACTCGGTGTTCGAAGCGCTCGCGTTCCTCAAGACGTCGCAGGCCGCGGACGTCCCGGACCTGCAGCTGCACCTGCTGCCGTGGGCGTACGTCTCGCCGAACCAGGACGCGCCGGTCCGGCATCCGGTCGACAAGCGGCCGGCGCTGACCGTGCTCACCACGCTGATCTACCCGAAGAGCCGCGGCACGATCCGGCTCGCCTCGGCGGACCCGGCCGCTGCGCCGCTGATCGACCCGCAGTACCTCTCCGACCCGGCCGACCTGGAAGTGCTCGGCGAGGGCTCCGAGATGGTGCGCGAGATCTTCGCGTCGAAGGCGTTCAAGGGCTCGGTCAACGAGGAGATCCACCCGGGCAAGCAGCTGCGCGGCCAGGAACTGCGCGACGCGATCCTCAACCGCGCGACGTCGGTCTACCACGGCGTCGGCACCTGCCGGATGGGCGTGGACGACCTGGCCGTCGTCGGGCCCGACCTCAAGGTGCGCGGGGTCGACGGGCTGCGGGTCTGCGACGCCTCGATCATGCCGTCGATCACCGGCGGCAACACCAACGCGCCCTGCATCATGATCGGCGAAATGGGCGCGCAGCTGGTCCTTTCCGGCAACTGACGGGAGCGCGAGACCCATGACCCTCACCCCGGTCCGGCCCACCCGCCCGGCTTCGGCGACCGACGAATTCCTCCGCGGGCTCGTCGCGCGCGTGCCGGGTTCGGGCGGCGCGGTGTGGCCGCTCACCGAGGTCTACACCGGCGACGTCCTGGTGGACCTGCCGCAATCGACGCCCTCGGACATCGAGCAGGCGTTCGCCACCGCGCGGACGGCGCAGAAGAAATGGGCCGCGACGCCGCTCAAACAGCGGCTCGCAGTGTTCCGGCGGGCGCATTCGCTGTTCATCGACCGCGCACGGACGATCGCCGACCTGATCCAGGTCGAAAGCGGCAAGAACCGGCGGATGGCGATCGAGGAAACGTGCGATCCGCCGATGATCATGAGCCACTATCTGCGGCGCGCGCCTAAACTCCTGGCTCCGACACGGCGCGGCGGACCGGTGCCGCTAGTGTCGTCCTCGACCGAGATCCGGGTGCCCAAGGGCGTGGTCGGGATCATCGCGCCGTGGAATTTCCCTTTCGCTACCGGCATTTCCGACGCCATCCCAGCGCTGATGGCGGGCAATGCGGTGGTCTTGAAGCCGGACAACAAGACCGCGCTTTCGCCGCTGTACGGCGTGCAACTGCTCGAAGAAGCCGGGCTGCCGCGGGGCCTGTTCCAGGTCGTGTGCGGCGAGGGCCCGGACGTCGGTCCGACGCTCATCGACCAGGCGAACTACGTCATGTTCACCGGCTCCACCGCCACCGGGAAGGTGATCGGCGAGCAGGCGGGCCGGAACCTCATCGGCTGCTGTCTCGAACTCGGCGGCAAGAACCCGATGATCGTGCTGCCGGACGCCGATTTCGCGGACGCGGTACCGGGCGCGGTGTTCGGCGCGTTCGGGAACACCGGGCAGATCTGCATGCACATCGAACGGATCTATCTGCCGCAGTCGCGCTACGAGGAATTCAAGGAAGCCTTTGTGGCCAAGGCTTCTTCGCTCGACGTACGGGCCGCTTACGATTTCGGCCCGGAAATGGGTTCGCTGGTTTCGGTGGACCACATGAACCGGGTCAAGTCCCATGTGGACGATGCGGTCGAAAAGGGAGCCACCGTCCTGTGCGGCGGCCGTCCCCGGCCGGATCTCGGCCCGGCGTTCTTCGAGCCGACCATTCTGGAAGGCGTCACGAAGGACATGCTGTGCGGGGTCACCGAAACATTCGGCCCGGTGGTGGCCTTGCATCGGTACCGGACGGTGGACGAGGCCGTCGAATTGGCCAACGACACCGATTACGGGCTGAACGCTTCGGTGTGGGGCAAGGACCTTCGCGCAGCTTCCGCGGTGGCGGCCCGGTTGGAGACGGGCAACGTCAACGTGAACGACAGCCTGGCGACGGCGTACGCCGCCAAGGGGACTCCGTCCGGCGGCGTGAAGACATCCGGAGTCGGCGCCCGGCACGGGGATCAGGGGCTGTTGAAGTACACCGACGTGCAGAACCTGGCGGTGCTGAAGAAGCCGGTGATGAGCCCGCGACCGGGGCAGAAGTACGAGAAGTACGTGGAAGGAATGCTGTCCGGACTGAAGATGATGCGGCGACTCAGGATCCGTTAGTGTCCGCAATGGACTGACGCACCACCTGAACCACCTTGCCGTCCGCCTCGGTCAGCCCGTTGAGCCGGGCGCGGCGCGTCAACAGTCCGCCCAGGACCAGTTCGACCAACTGCGCGCCCACCTGCTCCGCCGATACCGGGCCGGTCGGGTCGAACCACGTCCACGCCCATTGCGCCGAGCCGAAGATCAGCAGGCTCTGCACCTCGACGTCGCACGCGCGGAACTCCCCCGACTCGACGCCCGCGGACAGCACCGCCCGCACCAGGTCGAGGTATTCCGCGCGCATCCGGCGGCCCTCGGCCATCGCTTCGTGGTCGGCGAGCCGGACGACCTCGCGCTGGAACGCGACGGTCGCCTCCCGGTCCACCACCTGGTACAGCACGAACGCGTACAGCAGCCCGGCCAGTTGCCGGGTCGGGGTCGGGAGGCGGTCGCGGATCAGCGCGGCCTCGGCGAGCCTGCGGCGCATGTACGACTCGTGCAGCGCGGCGAGCAGCCGGTCCTTCGTGCCGAAGTGGTGCACGATCGTGCCCTTCGACAGCCCCAGTTCGCCGGCGATGTCGGAGAAGTTCGTGGCGTCGTACCCGCGTTCGGCGACGTAGCGGGTGAACGTCGCCAGGATGTCCCCGGCGCGGCCTTTGGGTGGCATCGGCCCACTGTAACCGAAGGTTTGACCACTGACCGTCCGTACGGTTACCTTCGTCGTGGTCCCCGGCGACGAAGGAGTCTCGGCATGGCATCGAGCTTGGCGCAGTGGATTGCCCGGCGCAGCACCGTCACCCCCGAGTCGGTCGCGCTCGTGGCCGCCGAGACCGGCGAACGGATCACGTACGCCGATCTCGAGCGCCGGGTCGCGGGGCGAGCCGCGGCGCTGCGCGAGCTGGGCGTGCGCAAGGGCGACCGGGTGGCCTTGCTCGGATTGAATTCCACCGGCTACCTCGAAACGCTTTTCGCGGTGGCGTGGCTCGGCGCGATCACGCTGCCGATCAACTTCCGGCTCGCGGCGGCCGAAGTCGAGTATCTGCTCGACGACGCCCGGCCGGTGGTCGTGGTGCACGACGACACCTTCGCCGCGCTCGCGAAGGAGGCTTCCGGCGCTCGGACGCTGGTCAACAACAGCGAACTCGCCCGGGAGGGCCGCGTCGCGCCCGAACCGACCGGGCCGGACGACGTCGCGGTGCTGATGTACACCTCGGGCACCACCGGGCGACCCAAGGGTGCCATGCTCACCCACGGCAATCTCGAGGCGAACGCGATCAACGTGCTCACCTCCGGGGAAGGCATCCTCCCCTCGGACATCACGTTGACGGTCGCCCCGCTTTTCCACATCGGCGGGCTGGCGCTGTTCACCCTGCCGTTGCTGTACGCGGGCGGCACCGTGGTGGTCGCGGGCAAGTTCGATCCACAAGAGACACTCGCGCTGATCGAGCGGGAGAAGGTCACCGTCCACTTCATGGTGCCCGCGATGTGGGCGGCGATGACGCAGGTCCCGGATTTCGATTCCTACGACCTGTCGCGACTGCGGTATCTGCTGTGCGGCGGCGCGCCGTGCCCGCTGCCGGTGATCGAGTTCTACGAGGGCAAGGGACTGACCTTTGTGGAAGGTTTCGGGATGACCGAGCTCTCCCCCGCCGCACTGGTGCTGGAATCGGCGTTCGTGCGCTCGCACGCCGGGTCCGTCGGACGGCCCTTCCTGCACGTCGAGGCGCGGATCGTGGACGAACGCGACGACGACGTGCCCACCGGGACGGTCGGCGAACTGGTGCTGCGCGGACCGAACGTCTTCGCCGGTTATTGGGGCCTGCCCGAAGCGAGCGCCGAGACCCTGCGCGGCGGCTGGTTCCATTCCGGCGACCTGGCCCGCAGCGACGCCGACGGTTTCGTGACGCTGGTGGACCGCAAAAAGGACATGATCATTTCCGGCGGCGAGAACGTTTACCCGATCGAGGTCGAGCAGGTGCTGCACCGGCATCCGGACATCGCCGACGTCGCGGTGATCGGCGCGCCGGATCCGCAGTGGGGCGAAACCGTGATCGCGGTGGTGGTTCCGGCCGGAGACTCCCTCGACGGGGACGCGGTGATCGCTTATTGCCGCGAAAGGATCGCCGCTTTCAAGTGCCCCCGCCGGGTGGAGGTGGTGGAAGAGCTTCCGCGCAATGCCACCGGGAAGCTGCTCAAGCGAGAACTTCGTGCGCGATACACGGATTCCGCCGCTTCCGTCTCCCGGTAACCCGGCTCAGATGAACCGCCACAGGTGGTCCGGCGTCCCGTTGTCGTCCCACTGAGTCACTTGTGCACCGTCCGCAGTGGACTGCTGGTCGACCGCCATCACCTTTCCACTGTGGACGTTCACGAGCTTCCACCAGCCGCCGCCCGCGTCCACGATGCGCCACAGGTGATCCGGCGTTCCGTTGTCCTGGAACTGCTGCACGTGCGCGCCGTTGTCGAGGCTCTGGTCGTGCACCGCGAGTACCTTGCCGCTGTTGCGGTTCATGATCCGCACCGTTCCGTCGCCGCTGTCCACGACTGTCCACACGTGATCGACCGTGCCGTTGTCCTGCCATTGCGTCACGTCGGCAGTGTCCGAAAGCGACATGTCCTGCACCGCCAGCAGTTTCCCGGATCGCTGGTTCTGAATCCGCCGCCACGACGTCGTCGAGGCGGCTGGGCGCGGCAGCAAGGCCAAGTATCCAGCGGCGACCGGACGTGCTTGGAAGCCGGATTGCCGGGCGTCGGCGACGAAGTACCAGTCTGAGAACGGAACCCGCGAACCAGTGGTGTTGGCGAAACTGTAGACGCCTTCGACAAGCGTCGTGCGGATGTCGGTGTGGTCGGTCAGCCAAGCGGCCGTCCACAACTCCCAGTCGGCTTTGGTGTAGTCGTGGCGGAGGTCCAGCGGGACGCCGTGCGCGCCTCGTTTCGACTGGTACCAGGCGGCTTCCCGGGCAGCAGTGCCGAGCGGTACCAGGTCGAGGCCCAGCAGCCGGTCCGCGAAACCGTTGTACTTCAAGCTCCAGGTGCCCGGCTGGTCGTATGCCATCCGCAGGTGCGAGCCGTCGTCGGCCAAGGTTGTCCATTGGCTGATGTACGACCGCGAGATCGAGCGGTACCGCAGGGCATCGGCGGAATTTCCGGTGACGTCGGCCAGAACGGCCATCGCGCCGACCCCGATGATGCCCTTCAACGCGAGGTTGGCGCTGTGCGCGATCCATCCGGTGAAGTCGTCGGTCTGGTTCTGGTTGCCCGGATCGAGAGTGTTGCCCACCAGGTATTCGGCCCATTGCCGCAGAATTCCGTAGTGAGTGCTGGCGAACGCCTTCGCCGCCGCGGAATCCAGGCGCTGCGCCACCGCGGCGGACATGATGAGCATGTTCGCCGATTCCTCGACCGGCATGCTTTCCTCGTTGCCGTCGTTGTGCCCGGCCGCGTTCGGATAGGACGCGCCGATGTCGTGTTCCGAGAACGTCATCGGCCAGCCGCCGTGCTCCGCGTAATCCAGCACCGGTTCCAGCAGCAGCCGGACGAAATCCGGCGAGAGATGGAGGTAGCCGGGCAGCGCCGGGTAGATCACGTCCACTGTGGACACATTGCCGCTGGACGAGATCTCCTTCAGGAACGCCCACGGCGAGCCGTTCCGGTCGGCCAGTTCGGTGCCGCCGAACGCCTGGCGCAGGGCGAGCGCGCAGATCGCCGCGTAATGGTCGCCGGCCGCGGCGGACGCTTCGCTGTCGATCCGCTGGTCCAGTGCGATCCCCGCGGCGAGCGCGGCCGGATAGTCGGCGTGGAACCACGCGACCATGTCCTGCCAGGAGGACCAGTAATGCGTCCACCACGGCGCCAGCTGCGCACCGAGGTAGCTGACCGCGGGCGTCCGGACGTGGCCGATCGCCACCACCAGCGGGTCGGCTGCCGCACCCGGCTGGATCGTGCCCAGGTCTTTGGCGAACGCGAGGACCGGCCAGCGGTCGTTGATCGCTCTTGGCTGGTCCGGATCGCTCGTCCCGGGCAGCGCTCCCCCGTTCGCCGACGCCGCGCGCACGACCGTGTCCTGCCCGATCTGCCAGGTCACGCCGGCCGAAGGCGCCGCGACCACGAGCGAACCCCAGCGCGGCTGGTCGTGCCCGTCCTCGGCGAGCGCGGTCGGCGAAGCGGCCTGGACGCTCAGCGAGGTGATGCCGCCGGATTCCTGGTGCTGCCAGCCGACCGGCGTGGCCGAATCCCATTGCAGCCACTCGGCCGACGAGTCGAAATGCAGCGAAACGCTATGGGCCCGGCCGTCGGTGCTCGCGGCGGCGACGGTGACGTAGCCGAACGGCACGCATTGCCGTTGGAGGTTGCCGGGGTCGACCGGTGAGAAGAAGGTGACGGTGAGGGTCACGCCGCCGCCGGCGAGTTCGTAGATCGAGCGAGTCGCGGTGACCTGCAAGGAGTTCTGCGTCATCGGGGTCAGGCCCGGACCGGACGGCAGCTGTGGCGCACCGGCGAACACGTACGCGGCGCCGTCGATCCGGGCGATGCCGCACAACGCGGTGACGTGCCCGTTCCAGAACGTCGACCAGGTGCCGGGCAGGGTGTCCGCTGCCTGCCAGGTCGAGAGATACGGCGAGCGCACCACGAGCGGCGTCGCGGGCGGGCGCAGCGTGCCCGCGGGAGCCGCGGCGGCGGTGGACTGGACCAGTTCCGGAAGGCGCCAGAGCGCGACCGCGGCGGCCGCGCCGGTGCCCGCCCAGCGCAGCGCGGCGCGGCGGCTGACTTCGCGGGGAGATGCAGAGGAGGACATCGACAGCTTCTTTCGGTCGGCGACCGGACACGGGAAAGAAGAAACCGAGCGACCTCAGTGTGACACCGCGATACAACGTTGTAAATCTGCCGAAAGCACTGACAAACGCTGTCCTTTTCGGGACAGCGCTTGTCAATCCCCGCTACCGCCCCGCGGCGTACCCCTGCGCCCCGCGCGAGTTCGCGGCGGCCGACAGGACCCCGGTTTCCGGGTCCTTCGCCACCGCGCACAGCCGCCCCTCCGACCAAGGCTCGCCGACCGTCACGTCGTGCCCCCGGCTTTCCAGCGCGGCGATCACCTCCGCGCCGATCCGCGACTCCACCGTCACGCTGCCCGCCGCCATGCCGCGCGGGTAGAACGAGCTCGGGAAGCTGTCGGTGTGCCAGTTCGGCGCGTCGATCGCTCCTTGCAGATCGAGCCCGCCGCGGACCTTGTCGCGCAACGCGGTGCCGAGGAAGAAGTGGAAGTTCCACTGGTCCTGCTGGTCGCCGCCGGGGGTGCCGAACGCCATCACCGGGACGCCGTCGCGCAGGGCGAGCGACGGCGAAAGCGTGGTGCGCGGCCGTTTGCCCGGGGCGAGCGAGTTCGGCAGGCCCGGGTCGAGCCACGCCATCTGCAACCGGGTGCCGAGCGGGAAACCCAGCACCGGCACCACCGGGTTGGACTGCAGCCAGCCGCCGCTCGGGGTCGCGGCGATCATGTTGCCCCAGCGGTCGACGACGTCCAGGTGGCAGGTGTCGCCGCGGGTCAGGCCGTCCTTCGCGACGGTCGGCTCCCCCGCCCCGATCGCCGACGCGGTGACGCCGCCGCCCGCGACGTAGTGCACGTGTCGGCTCAGCCGGGGCGTGCGGCCTTCCGGGCTTCCCGGCCGCAGGTCGAAGGACGCGCGCTCGCCGATCAGCTTGCGCCGGGCCTCGGTGTACTCCGGGGAGAGCAGCGCCTCGACGGACACTTCCGCGCTGTCGCCGTACCAGGCCTCGCGGTCGGCCATCGCGAGCTTCGTGCCCTCGATGAGCCGGTGGTAGTACTCCGGCGTCGCGTACTCCAGCTCGTCCGGCAGGAGCGCGAGCTGCTGCAGGAAGGACGGACCTTGGCTCCACAGCCCGGCTTTCGCGACGGTCCAGCCGTTCCAGGTGCAGGTGACCGGGTCCTCATAGGTCGGCCGGAACGCGGCGATGTCGTCGGCGGTGAGGGTGCCCGCGTGCCGTTCGCCGGACGAGTCCATCGCCGGTTTCGCGGCGAAGGCGGCGAGCGCTTCCGCGACAAACCCCTCGCGCCACGCCTTCCGCGCCGCCTCGATCTGCGCTTCCCGGTCGCTCCCGGCCGCCTCGGCTTCGGCGATCAGCCGGCGCCAGGTCTCGGCGAGCGCGGGATTCTTCAGCAGCCCACCGGGTTTCGGCGCGACCCCGCCGGGCAAGTACAGCTCGGCCGACGTCGTCCATTCGTTCTCGAACAGTTCGCGGACGGTCTCCACCGTCGCGCCGACGCGCTCGACTGCCGGATGGCCGTCCGCCGCGTAGTGAATGGCGTACTTGAGGACCTCGCGCAACGACTTCGTGCCGTGGTCGTGCAGCAGGAGCAGCCACGCCTCGACCGCGCCGGGCACCGCGGCGGCGAGCGGGCCGGTGCCGGGGACGAGGTCCAGGCCGAGCGAGGTGTAGTGCTCGATCGTCGCTCCGGCCGGCGCGGGACCCTGCCCGCACAGCACCTTGGGCGCGCCGCCTGCCGGGGCGAGGATCATCGGCACCTCGCCGCCCGGCCCGTTGAGGTGCGGTTCGACGACGTGCAGCACGAACGCGCCCGCGACCGCCGCGTCGTAGGCGTTGCCGCCGTCCTCGAGAACCGCCATCGCGGCCGCCGAGGCGAGCCAGTGGGTGGACGACACCATGCCGAAGGTGCCCTGCAACGTCGGGCGCGTCTGGACCATGGGCCCTATCGTCGCGCGCGGGCTGGCGGTACGTCAAAGACATCTGAGACACCAGTCCGATAGCGTATCGCTATGGAACGCCGCCAGCTGGAATACTTCGTCGCGATCGCCGAGCACGGTGGGTTCACGCACGCGGCGAGGGCGTTGCGGGTGGCGCAGCCGTCGTTGTCGCGGGCGATCGCGAAGCTGGAACAGGACCTGGGCGTCGAGCTGTTCCACCGGGTCGGCCGCAACGCGGTGCTGTCGAACGCCGGCGAACTGCTCGCCGAACGCGCCCGGCTGGTGTTGCGCGACCTGGACGCCCTGCGCGCCGCCGCGCGGCTGGCGGGCGACGGACCGGCCGGGCGGATCGACGTCGCGGCCACGTCGTCGTCCGCGCTGGAGCCGGTGATCAGCATCGTCGCCGAGATGCGCACGCGGTATCCGGGCGTGCTGGTGAGCACGTCGGCAGCGTTGTCGGCGGCCGAGGTGGTCGCGATGGTGGTGCAGGGCCGGTGCGAGGCCGGGGTGTGCGGGAGCGCGGAACGCCCGGTCGGGCCGGGTCTGATCGCGCACCACCTGCGGGACGAGGAACTGCTGCTGGTCGCCCCGCCCGGTACGGAAATCGGCTCGGACGGGGCCGTGGAGCGGGCTGAGCTCAGCGGGATGCAGTTCGTGGTCACCACGTCGCCGACCGCGGTACGCGGCTTCTTCGACCGGCTCGCGGCGACCGTGCGGGACCTGTCGATCGCGGCCGAGGTGGGCGACCGGAGCGTGGTGCTGCCGATGGTGCTGCGCGGGATCGGCGCGAGCCTGATGCCGGACGGCTGGGCGGAACTGGCCCGCCGGGCCGGTGCGGAGGTGCTCCGGTTTTCGCCGCCGGAAACACTCCCGCAGTGGCTGATCTACCGGTCCGGGCCGATTACCGCGGCGACTCAAGCATTTCTGGACATCGCCACAGGCGGGACCGCCAGCATCGGCACGTCTTGCCCTGAACGTCCATGACGCCCCGAATGGACTAGACCACTTTCACCCGATCCCGAGGCCGCGCCGTCCGGTCGCGTTCAGCTGTTCCGGGGCGAACCGGTCCGGCCAGGAGCGCTCGTAATGCTCGGGAGGAAAGTCCGACGGGCTCGAACCAGTCTCGAATGCCTCCCGCACCGCCCCGGCGTACGCCTCGTTCCGCGGGCACCACGGCGCGGCCGGGATGTACATGACGTTGCCCCAGCCCTGCTGGTTCTTCACCGGCGCGACGCTGTGGATCAGATCGCAGTGCCACCACACGGAATCCCCGGCCCGCACGTCCGGAATGCCGCTGGAAGCCCGCAGCAGCAAGGAATGCCATTCCTCGCTGGCCGCGAACACGTGGTTCACCAGGACGCCGCACATGTCGTCATCGGGAACGTCGGCCAGCAGCGGGCGCAGCATCAGATAGCCCATCGCCTCCGGAATCGGCACCGCGTGCAGCACGCCCTGATCGTGTTTCATGTCCGACAGCGCGGTCCAGCCCTGGAAAGTGCGGAAAACCGAGCACATCGTCGAACCCTCGAACTGCGGCCCGGCCGTGCGGTGCGCGGCGTCCCACGGATCGTAGGACTCGACGGTGCCGTCGAACAGATGCCGGAACGCCCGCTGGTACGCCTCGGTCATCCACAGGTCGAGCGTGCCCGGGTCGAGATGCGAGCCGAGACCGCCGGAATCCGCGCCCGGCGGACGGCGGCGGATGCGGTCCGGGTACAGCGAATCCCGGCCCGGGTCGAACCACCGGACACCGTCGGATTCCGACTTCCACCGCGCGTTGAGGAACGCCTGCACGCGCGCCATCCGGTCGCTTTGCCGCGCCTCCATCTGCGCGGGCGACCAGTAGATCGGGTAGATCCCGGCCCGGGAGACCAGGCTGCCGAAGAAGTTGTCGCCGGGACCGCGGTAGTTCTCGAAGAACCGGTTGCCCTCGACGTAGTCGACGATCCCCTTGTCCCACGCCAGCGCCTGCTCGCGCGGGAAGTGCCCGCGCACGATCAGGCAGCCGCGCTTCCGGATCCGGTGCAGGTCGTCTTCGGAGACCCGGCCCGCCTCGATGTCGGCGTACTCCAGCACCGGCCAGATCTCCTCGCCGCGCGCTTTCGCCGCCTCGATCTCCTCGACCGCGGCGGCGACGCGAGCCTCGATCACCGCGAACACCTCTTCCACGGTGCGCCCGGACGCCTCGATCCGCGCCCGCAGCGCGGTTTTGGTCTCGCGAATCGCGGCCGGGAGGTCGTCCGGCGCGGTCTCCCAGTGCGGCAACGGGGGAAGCTGCATAACGCTCGCTCCATTCAGGAAGGGCTCCTTACTGATTCGACGGTAAGGCGCCCGCGCGGATTCAGGCAACAGTCCTGACTAAATCGGCTAGACTCGCGCCGATGACCCCGGCCAAGCCCTCCCTCGACCTGCTCCGGTCGCTGACCGACGAGCACGTCCTGCGGGCGCTGCTCGCCGAACGGCAGCTGACGCGCGCGCAGATCGCCGCCCGCACCGGCATTTCCAAGCCCGCGGTCGGCGACAGCGTCGCCCGGCTCGCCGAGGCCGGCCTGCTGCGCGACACCGGCGAACGCACCACCGGCCGCGGTCGCGTCGGCACCTACTACGCACTGGCCGACGACCTCGGCACGGCCCTGGTCGTGAGCATCGGCCACGACGGCGCGGTCGCCGAAGCCGTCGACGTTTTCGGCGAGGTGCTCGCCCGGCACGTCGAAGACCTCGGCCGCCCGGTGCGTCCGCGGAAGGTCGCCCAGGCGCTGCGCAAGGCCGCCGCCCGGGTCGCCGCCGACGCGGGACCGCTCCGGCTCGCGGTCGTCAGCGCCGCCGATCCGGTCGACCGGGCCACCGGGAAACTCGTCCATTTGCCCGATTCCCCGTTCCTGCTCGGGGAACTCTCCCCCGCCGACGTCCTCGCGCCAGTGGTGGCGGGCCCGGTCACCGTGGACAACGACGTCAACTGGGCCGCCCGCACCGAACAGGCCGCCGGCGATTTCGCCTACCTCTTCCTCGGCGAAGGCCTCGGCTGCGCGGTCGTCGCCGATGGCGAAGTGCGGCGGGGGCACGCCGGTCTCGCCGGAGAAATCGCGCACGTCCTCACGCGCGGCACCGACGGTCAGGCGACGACGTTCATCGACGTCTTCGCGGATCTCGGTGTCCGCCAACCGGATTCGACCACGATCGACGTCGCCGCCCTGCGAACCGCGATCAAATCCGACGACGTCCTCGACACCCTCGCCGAGGCGATCTGCGGCGTGCTGCTCGCTCTGGTGACGGTGTCCGACCCGGAACTCATCGTGCTGGGCGGCCCCTGGGGCCCCGACGTGCTCGACGCGGTGTCAGACCGCTTCGCGCAACTGCCGCGCCACGTCCCACTTCGCGCCCCGCGCGCCACGGACTACCCCGCACTGACCGGCGCGCGCGACGAAGCCGTACGTGCGCTGCGGAGCGCCGTTCTGACGGTCAGCCCTTGATGGTCTTCTTGATCCAGTCCAGCTGACCGAAGACGTCGCCGTCGGCCGCGAGGCTGCTGCGGTCGGATTTGCTGGTGACCCCCACCAGAGTGTCGCGATCGGCGGTGGACATGACCGGACCGCCGGAGTCGCCGCCCGCCGTGACGCCGGTCGTGGTCAGCGCGCAGAAATCGGTGCCGCCGGAGACGGTCATGCCCTCGCAGCGCGGGTCGTCGGGGTCGATGACCTTCGCGTCCACCTGCTTGAGCACGTCGGATTGGCAGCTGTTCTCGTCGCCGGTGCAGGTCGCGCCCCAGCCGAGCTGCCGAACGGTCTCGCCCGGCCGCACCGGTCCGCCGGTCGGCAGCTTCGCCGGGGTGACGTCCATCGGGGTGACCTTGATCAGCATGAGGTCCGCGAGCGTGTGGTTGTTGCGGCTCCCCGGGACCGGCTTGACCACCGTGCCGAGCCGCTGGTCGAGATTGCCGACGCGGAACTCGATCCGGGAATCGGCGATCGGCTGCGCGGCCTCGGCGAAGCAGTGGTCGGCGCTGATGATCCACTCCCGGCTGATCGCGGTGCCGGTGCATTCGGGCCTGCCGTCGACCAGCATCCGCACCGCCCATGGTCCGTAATGGCTGACCGAACCGCCGATCACCGCCGCTGCCGGAGCCGCCGCCGCGACGGCGATCAGTGCGGCGGCGGAGGCCAGGACGGCCCATCGGCGGAGGTGCATGGGGAGGACGTCCTTTCGGCAGCTTCGCGGTGACAACAGCAAGACGCGTCGGCTGGCGAGGGGTTGCCCGGTGACCCGATCGGGTAACCGGAAAAACCTTTGCGGCGGGCGCGCGGGTTCTCCTACGTTGGTCGCTCATCAGACTCTCGGCCGCGAAGGTGACCCGCCCGTCCGCCGACGAGGAGTTCCGCCGGTTCGAGGAGCTCGCCCGGGCAGTCGGCCCCGGACCGAACTGGGACTTGAGCTTTCTCGACGAGTTCCCCGGGGTCGCGGACCTGATCGCCCGAGGGTTGCGCACGTCCCTGGCAGCCTCCGACCACTACTTGTTCCAGGAGTACCTTCTCCTGGCAGGTCATCGAGTCAGTGCGGGACGACGACCGGGAGCGCGTCCGGGACATCGCCCGGCGAGTGCTGGCCCGGCGAGACGAGTAACGCGGCGGGGACGGCATCACCGCGTCGCCGCGTCGAATGGTCGAGGAAGCTTCAGGACTTGTCCGCCGCCTGGACGTGGGTGCCGGGAGTCGCGGGAGTCGCGGAGACTCTTTTTCGCGGCTTCCTCATTCGCCGCGTCCACGTCGCGCTGGTGCTCGACGAAGATGCCGTGCACGATGAATTCCTTTTGCTCCGCCGGGTTCCGCGGACGGCGGCGGCCGCGGCTGCCCGCACGAAGGAACCTCTGGCGGTGTGCTCCCACAACGAGAACACGAAACTCGGATTCTCCTGGCTCAGCACCAGCCGGAGGAGGAAACCCCGTGACGTACGCCCGGATCGGCAGCATCTCGGTCGACCAGTTCATCGCCGCCGCACCGGAAAAGGTCTGGCGCGCGCTCACCGATCCCGAACTGCACGCCAAGTGGTGGGCACCGGGCGACATCGGCCCGGACGTCGGGCACGAGTTCCACCTGGACATGCCCGGGTTCGGCTCGATCCCTTGCCGGGTCCTCGAATCCGAGCCGCCGTCGAGGTTCGTCTACACCTTCAACGGCGACTGGACTCTCACCTGGACGCTCGTCGCCGAGGGCCAGGGCACCCGGCTCCTGCTGAACCACTCCGGCTTCGACCTCGACGACAAACGCCAGGCGGACGCGTGCGAGCGGATGGGCCCGGGCTGGCGCGACGGCGTGCTGCCGCGGCTGGCGAAACTGGAGCTCGGCTGAACTCAGCGGCGAGCGTAGACAACCGCTTGCGGCACTTCGCTGTCCAGCTCCTCCACCCACTCCGCCTCGACGCTGAACCCGGCCTCGCGCAACCACTCCGACACCTGCGCGGGACGGCGGCGATAGACGTGCACCTGCATCGGATGCCCGCCGTACCCCTGCGTCTTCACCCGGGCCACGTCGCCGACGTGAAAGCCGACCGCGACCGGCGCTCCGGGCCGCAGCACACGGTGGAACTGCGCGAGGGCGGTCGGCACCTCGTCGTCCGGGACGTGGATCAGCGACCACCACGACAACAGCCCGGCCATCGAAGCGTCGGGCAGCGGAAGCGCGGTCATCGAACCGACCGCGAACCGCAGCCCGGGGTGGTCCCGCCGCGCCACCTCGATCATGCCGGGCGACAGGTCGAGGCCGAACGCGTCCAGACCGAGGCCGTTCAGGTGCGCGGTGACGTGCCCGGTGCCGCAGCCGACGTCTGCGACCGGACCGGTTTCCCGCACCAGCGAGGCGAACAATCCCAACGTCATGCGCAGCGACGGGCTTCGGGCGATCGAGTCGCGCAACCGGTCGGCGTAGCTGGCGGCGACGGTGTCGTACGAGGTCCGGGTGTCGGTCAGCCAGGTCTGCACGACGGCCACGCTAGCCCACCGGCGCGCCGAACCACTGGCGAATCGCGGACTCCAGCCGGTGCGGATCACCGGCCCACGCCACGTATCCGTCCGGACGGACCAGCATCGCTTCGGCACCCGTCTCAACGCGGTTCACCCGGTCCGCCCACCGCGTCGCGAGATCGCCGAATTGTCCGTCCGGGTCCACGAGAACGCCGCGTCCGGTTCGCAGTTCCGGGCCGAGGCCGGGCGCGGGCAGCCCCACCAGCGGATGCTCCTCGCTGCCCGGGACGGCGTAGCGGATTCCCATGCCGGACAGCAGGTCGTCCAGCAGGTACTGAACTTCGGGCAGCCCCACCAGGTCCGCGAACAACGACCGGGCGGCGGCCGAGTCGGGGCCGTCGTCCAGGAGCAGCGACTGCGCTTGAACGTTGCGCAGCACCGCCGCGCCGACCGGATGCCGTTCCGCGTAGTAGCTGTCGAGCAACCCCTCGGGCGCGGTGCCGCGCACGGCCGCGGCGAGCTTCCAGCCGAGGTTCATCGCATCCTGGATTCCGGTGTTCATCCCTTGCGCGCCAAGGGGAAGATGCACATGCGCGGCGTCACCGGCGAGGAAAACCCGGCCGTGGCGGTACTGCGCGACTTGCAGCGCGGCGTTCGTGATCCGGCGCGCGTAGCGGACTTCGACCAGCTCCACCCGGTCGCCGAAGACCGTCTTCAGCCCGGCGCGGAGTTCGTCCTCGGTGACCGGGACGTCCCGTTCCAGCGACCAGCCGGGTCCGCCGAGCGTGAGCCGGCGCAGCGGCCGTCCCTCGGCGTCGACGCCGAGCGGGAACACCTGTGCGCGGTAGCCCTCCGGGGTGATCGTGTGCATCGGGACCTCGGCGCTCAGCCGCACGTCGGCGGCCACCGTGGTCGCCGTCCCCGGACGGCCGGAGAACTCCGCGCCCAGCAGCTTCCGGACCGTGCTGCGCCCGCCGTCGGCGGCGACCAGGTACTGGGCCCGGATCACCGCACCGTCGGCGAAGGTCGCGGTGACGCCGTCCGCGTCCTGGGCCAGACCGACCAGCTCGTGGTTTCTCCGGATCCGGATTCCTTGCGCGGCAAGGTGTTTCTCCAGGAATCCCTCGATCGCCACCTGCGGGACCGACCGCCAGGAGAACCGGTGCCGCTCGCGGACCAGCGGCAGCAGATTGCCCGCGAAATGCGCGGCAGTGACCGGATAGTCGCCGGTGGCCAGCAGCGGTTCGAGCAGGCCGCGCTGGTCGAACGCCTCCTGCGTGCGGGACTGCAGCCCGCCGGCCTTGGACAGTTCGCTGGCCCGCGGCAGCCGGTCCGCCAGCACACAGGACACTCCGGCGAGCTGGAGTTCGTTCGCCATCGTCATCCCGGTCGGACCGGCGCCGACGACAAGCACCTCGGCAGTCATGATCTCTCCCTCGTGGGTCGGTGTTCGGAACCGACTCTCGGCCCGCCAGGAGCCCGCGAGCCAGAAAGCGACCGGATAGCGGCGGATTCCGACACGAGTACGCTCAGCGGGGTGGATTCCGACTACGATGATCTCGACCGGCAGCTCGTGCACGCCCTGCAGATCGACCCCAGGGCTCCGTTCAGCGCGATCGCCGAGGCACTCGGCGTGTCGGATCGCACCGTCGCTCGCCGCTACGCCCGGCTCCGGTCGGCCGGAGCGGTCCGGGTCATCGGCGGCGTCAACGAGGCGGCTTCCGGTGCGGTGCAATGGTTCCTGCGCATCCGGTGCGCACCCACCGCGGCGGGCGCGGTAGCCGAGGCCCTCGCGCGGCGGCCGGACACCGCGTGGGTGAGCCTGACGTCCGGCGGAACCGAAATCACCTGCACGGTCCGCCTCGAAAACGCAGCCGACAGCGAAGCGTTGCTGCTGGCCAAACTGCCCCGCACGCCGCGAGTCGAAGGCGTCACCGCGCATTCGGTGCTGCACGCGTTCTACGGCGGCTCCGACAGCGTAGTCGCCAAAATCGGCACGCTGGACGACGCCGCCGTCGCCCGGTTGCGTCCTCCGCCGCTCCCCCGCCGCCCTGGCCCAGCGACGCTCGACGACGGCGACCGCAAGCTCCTCGCCGCCCTCGCCGACGACGGCCGCGCCGGATTCGAACAGCTCGCCGCCGCGACCGGCTGGTCCCCGACCACCGTCCGCCGCCGCATGGCGGAACTGCGCGAACGGGACGTGCTGTACTTCGACCTCGATCTCGACTGGCGGTTGTACGGCAAGGGAATCCGGACACTGCTGTGGCTTTCGGTCGCCCCAGCGGCCCTGGAGGAAACCGGCATCGCGCTCGCCGCGCACCCGGAAGTCGCGTACGCCGCCGCGACCACCGGCCCGACCAACCTGTACGCGACGGTGGTGTGCGCGAGCCACCAAGAGCTGTACCGCTACCTCACCACCAGCGTCGCCGCGCTCCCCGCGGTTACCCACGTGGAAACGGCACCGGTGATCAAGACGGTGAAACAGGCAGCGAACCGGCGGTGACGCAGTACGAACGGGCGCCATCCCGGTCGGCGGTTGACAGCGCGCGGATCATCCGTCGATGATGCGTTCGGCCTTTCCCGGTGGGAAATTCCCGAACGCGTCCGCGAAACTGTCCCCGACTTTTCGAGGAGACATCGATGTCATCGGTCAGCCGTCGCAGATTCATGCACCTCGCCGCGGCCACGGCGGCCGGCACGGCTTTGCCCGCGAGCATCGCGCGGGCGGCTTCGGTGCCGGCCGCCGTGCGCACCGGCACCCTCGCGGACGTCGAGCACGTTGTCGTGCTGATGCAGGAAAACCGGTCGTTCGACCACTATTTCGGCACCCTCAACGGCGTCCGCGGCTTCGGCGACCCGCGCCCGGTCTCGCTGCCGAGCGGGAAACCGGTGTGGCACCAGGCCGACTCCGCCGGCGCCGAGACGCTGCCGTTCCGGCCCGCCGAGGACAACCTGGGGCTCACGTTCATCGAGGACCTCAACCACGACTGGAACGGCACGCACACCGCGTGGAGCACCGGCCGGTGGGACAAGTGGATCCCCGCGAAAACCCGCACCACGATGGCGTATCTGACGCGCAAGGACATCCCGTTCCACTACGCGCTCGCCGACGCGTTCACCGTCTGCGACGCCTACCACTGCTCGATGCTGTCCTCGACCGACCCGAACCGGTACTACATGTACACCGGCTGGACCGGGAACGACGGTTCCGGAAACGGACCGGTGCTGGGCAATGAAGAATCCGGGTACGGCTGGACCAGTTTCCCGGAAATCCTGGAAAAGGCCGGGGTTTCGTGGAAGATCTACCAGGACGTCGGCAACGGCCTCGACAAGGAGCACAAGTGGGGCTGGACCGATGACGCGTACATCGGCAATTACGGCGACAATTCGCTGCTTTACCTGACCCAGTACCAGAAATCCGCGCAGGGCACGCCGCTCTACGACAAGGCGCGCACCGGCACGAACGCCAGCGCGGGCGACGGTTTCTTCGACCATCTCACCGCGGACGTCAAAGCGAACCGCCTGCCGCAGGTTTCCTGGATCGTGGCCCCCGAAGCGTACTGCGAACATCCGGCGTGGCCCGCCAACTACGGTGCCTGGTATGTCTCCGGCGTGCTCGACGCGCTCACGTCGAATCCGGACGTGTGGAGCAAAACCGTCCTGCTCATCACGTACGACGAGAACGACGGATTCTTCGACCACGTCGTCCCGCCGTACCCGCCGCGCGACGCGAACTGGGGCAAATCGACGGCGAGCGTCGCCGGGGAATGGTACGAAGGCGGCGCGGCCGCGTCGTACACCAAAGCAATGCCTTACGGACTCGGCCCGCGCGTGCCGCTGCTGGCCGTTTCGCCGTGGAGCACCGGCGGCTGGGTCTGTTCGCAGACTTTCGACCACACTTCGCTGATCCAGTTCGTGGAAAAGCGTTTCGGCGTGCACAATCCGAACATTTCGCCGTGGCGCCGCGCGGTGTGCGGGGACCTCACGTCGGCGTTCGACTTCACCGGAGCCGACAGCGGCGTCCCGTCCCTGCCCGGCACCGGCGACTACCAGCCGCCCGCCGACCACAGCACCCCGCCGACCTACCGCCCGGTGCCGCCGTCGAACGGTTCGCTGCCGAAGCAGGAACCCGGCACCCGCAAAGCCCGCGCACTGCCGTACGACCTGGCCGCGGACACCGAGGCCCGCGACGGCCGGATGTACTTCACCTTCGCCAACCTCGGCGACGCCGGAGCCGGATTCCACGTGACGTCCCGGATGCGTTCGGACGGGCCGTGGCCGTACACGGTGGAAGGCCGCAAGTCGGTCACCGACAGCTGGCATCTGCCGAGCGGCGCAGGAGATTGGTACCAGTACTCGGTTTTCGGCCCGAACGGCTGGCTCCGCGAACAGGCCGGGACGATCGGCGGCTTGGGCCCGGAAGTCACCGCGCGGCACGACGCGGGCTATGTCACGGTGACCTTCAAGAACCCGACCAGCCGGACGGTCACCTTCACCGGCGTCGATGCTTACGCGCCTTCGGAGGCTTACCGGTACACGCTGGCCCCGGGCACCTCGCGCGCGGTGCCGAAGTGGGGCGTCGCGAACGGCTGGTACGACATCACGGTCACGGCGGATCACGACGGAAAGTACGTCCGGCGCTTCGCTGGCCACGCGGAGACCGGCCAGGCGTCCACAAGCGACCCGGCCATCGCGACCAGCTGATCGTCTGTGAGGGGAACCCTCCGGGAATCTGATTCTGAACTGGCCCCCGAAAGTTGGACTGG